>CAYPVF010000139.1:0-5370 GCA_964414105.1 uncultured Eubacteriales bacterium | reverse complement strand
CCACTCAAGTAGGGGTGTTGTACTACACACTGGACCACGCCGGTTTTCCCAAAGACAGAATGTCAGTGAGATGCTATAAAGCGGGCCACATGACTTATCTGGGCGAGGATAATATACGGGCCGTTACAGGTGACATGAGGCAGTTCGTTTTGAAACAGTAGCTTATCAAGCGAAGTATGTGCGCCGCCTGGAAACAGGCGGGTTTGTCGGGGCGTAGGTTTGACGATTGTAGATGTCATTAGGCCTACGCCTCGAACTTTTTTTATACCGCGGCCGACAGACACTTTGTTAGCGAATAACAAAGGATTTTGTCGAACTTTAGTGAAACATAAAAGGTTGGACATAGTCGTTGGTAAAACATGGATGAAGGCGGTGAAGCGTAAACGGGCGGCATTTGAGTTAGAAAGAGCAAGAATACCGCAAGATTCTGCGCAAAAATGTGTGCGAGGTGAAAATTTGGTGTTTGCTGAAGGAATGAGGATCAGTTTCATATGGCTAGTCGTCATTTTTGTGGGAACATCTATCGTTCAGCACAGAACCAAGACTGGCAAACCCTTACCTAAAATCAGAAGGTTGGAAGCTTTGGATGCCTTGGAAGAAGGTGTGGGGCGCGCCACTGAAATGAGCAAGCCGGTGGTTTATTTGCCCGGCCTGGGAGGGCCCGGGGCGCCGGAGCTTTTGGCTTCATCGGCTTTACTGACAGAAACCGCAAGGATTACGGCCAGGTATCATACTAGGCTTTCCGTTTTGGTTCACGCGTCGCAAGCCTATCCAATGATTCAGGGTGTTGTGAGGGGCGCGTTTGCCCAAGAGGGTCAGGCAGACATGTTTAGGCAAGACGACATACGTTGGTTTTCGGATCACTTCCATGGTCAGGCTGCCGGCATGATAGGCGAAATCGCCCGCGTGCAACCCGGAGCCGTGTTTATGCTGGGTGACTTCGGTTTTCAGACACTTCTAATCGCCGAGGCCGCCAGACAAACCGGAGCCATGACAATAGCGGGAAGCCTCGGTTCGGTGGCTTTCCTTGTGGCTGCTTGTGATTACGTACTTATAGGCGAAGAAATGTATGCGGCATCAGCTTATATCTCGAAAGAACCGAAAAAAATCGCCACAATTTTGATTCAAGACTGTGTCAAATACATTGTTACTGGACTTTTTATTGCCGGTGTTTTGTTGACCACTTTTGGATCTAACGAGTGGCTAGTTTCATTTCTCAAAAGCTAGAGGTGAATTCCGTGAAACAGAGCATACCAAGAGCGATTTCTTTGAGTTTGTCAGTTGCTGTGTTGATAATGGTTCTTTTCGGCGTCTTTCCCGGGGTAAACGAGGAGATAGACCAATGGCAGATCCTTATAGGCCAGTCTATGCTTTTTATCGGGCTCATAAACCTCACTACTGTACACGCCAAGAGAATTAGGCGCAGAGAACACGAATGGTACCTGTCTGTTCTGCTTTTTGTGTTCTTGTATGGAATGTTGGCTATAGGCTTCGTCAAGGGCCCCACCGACTCGATATATGAATGGGTCTTTTCAGCTACAAGCGTTCCTTTGGGCGCGACCCTTATGGCAATCCTAATGTTCTATATAGTGTCGGCGTGCTATAGGGCGTTTCGCGCCAAATCCTTCGATGCCGCGGTGCTTCTTATATCCGGCGTTTTGGTTTTACTTGGTAACGCGCCTATAGGGGAAGCCATTTGGCCCGGCTTTACCAGGTTCAGCGATTGGATTTTTGAGGTTCCCAACGTGGCGGTTACGCGTGCGATGGGTTTTGGCGCCTCCGCCGGCGTTCTTTTAAACGCTGTGCGAGTTATGTTAGGGATTGAACGTCCCTATGCCAATATTGGCGGGTAGGGGGTATCATAAATGGATTCGTTCTTTAAAAAACTAGCGAACATAGATCACAGATATGCTTATGCACTGCTTCTGATAGTCGTCACTCTACCCCTTGTGTTCAAAATCGGCATCCCCCTGGGTGAGGCAAAGAGGTCGACACGCGGGTTCTATGAGACCGTTGAAGCCTTGCCTGAAGGTAGTCGTGTTGTGCTTTGCATGGACTTCCGTCCCGCGGGAAAGGCCGAAGTGGCTCCTATGAGTCAGGCGTTTGTTAAACACGCGTTTGCCAAAGGGGTTAGAGTTATCGCCTGGAGCGGCATAAACGAAGGGGCTATTCTTACTCAAAGCCTTCTTGCCCCAATAGCCGAAGAGGCGGGAGCCGTTTACGGAGAGGATTGGATAAACCTTGGATTCGCTCCCGGCGGCAACGTAAACCTCAAACGGATGGTTGACGACTTTCCGGCGGCGGTCGCGAACACCGATTTCTTCGGCGCCGACATGAAGACATTTCCAATTACCGCTGACATGGAATCCATAGCCGATGCTGATTTGTTGGTGGCCTTTTCTAGCGTTACGCCGGGCCCGAACAAGTACATCGAAATGGTGACTATTCCAACAGGGTTGAAAATGATCGCCGGAACGGGCTCAGCGGCCGGACCCGGGCAATTGAAGTTCTACGATAGCGGCCAGTACAAAGGTTTTTTGCTAGGTTTGCGCGGCGCGGCTGAGTACGAGGCCATGACAGAGTATGCCGGAGACGCGTTGGCGGGGATGGATGCACAGTCTTTAGGCCACCTCCTTGTCATCGGCTTAATAGTCTTGGGGAACTTGGGCGAACTGTTCACTAAAAAAAGTAAAGACCAAAGCAAGGCTTAGGCCGAGGGAGGCGTGATAATGTGAAAACCCTTGAGACTTGGTTAGCTGCGTTTTTCACCATAAGCATTATCAGTTTCATGTTCAAGGATACTGTTTTGTATCGTGTAGGTGAGACCATACTGGTGGCCGTTACGGCAGCTAACGCTATCATCACTACCTATAGCAATTTTCTAAAACCTACTATCACAACGTCCATTCTTGAGGAAGGCAAATATATATACCTTGTCCCTTTGGCAATCGGATGTTTGTGCTATGCTCGTTTTTACCGGCCCATCAGCTGGCTGGCTCGTATTCCAATAGCTTTTACGGTGGGCGTCGGTATTTCCTACACTTTAACTCGGCAGCCCGGCGTCTTCATGGACCAGCTCACCGCTTCTTTTGTGTCGCTCAAAACGTTTAACGGCCTTCTTTCCGCTGTCGCTATCGTGACAGTTATTGGGTACTTTTTCTTCATGGTACCCGAGAAGAACGTGGCTTTTAAAGGGATAGGGCGAGTTGGAAAGATATTTCTTCTGGTCAGTTTCGGCGCTTCTTTTGCCAGTGGCGTGATGACCAGGATATCTACGCTTTTGGATAGGATGCAGTTTCTCGTTGTGGAGTGGCTGCACATAGGAATCTAACCGGAAAAGGCTGATGCCTAGTCGGGCATAAGCTCGACTAGGTCAGCCTTTCCTTTTTGGAGGCTTGCAGATGACCGGCAACAATGCGGACAAAGAATTGGTAAAAGTGTACAGGGAGTTTGACGCGAAGGTCGCGAGGTTTTTTGACAGGATAAACAGCAGAAATGAGTTTGAGGCAACACTATTTGTTCCCAGTTCTAATGCCATAGAAGCAGAAAGAAGGCTACTTGAGGAACTCAAACTGGAGGCGCAGGCACTACCTACGCCCAATCCCGTGTTCTCGATTCTCAAAAGCCATTTCCTCGATTTTATCCACGGGCAAAGCCTTGCTACGGAAAATTTGTTTGAATCACCCCTTCGTTTTCTGGCGTCCACCAACGGGTTTCTCGATTTCATGGGCAGAAAAGACTCCAGGGATGCGGAACAGCGAGCCAAAGTTATCATGGACCGTCTTGAAAATGTCGATGAGGTTTGGCATGGAGTGAAAGGCCTAGTGGAGGATTTGCCCCAAGGCAAACAGGCGAATACGAAAAAGGGCCTGGAAGCGTTTGCACAGGCTCTTAGGTTGGTCGCCTCTAAAGTAGATCAGCAGTATACAGGGCTACCCAAAACGCTCGAAACGCAGTTTGCGCAGATGCTCGGTCATATCTCGGATAAAGCGGATATTTGGGCCACGGAGATTACTCTGCGCGATAAGGGTGGCGCCGAACCCGTAGCTGCCGAACAGACATCTTACCGGGATATTCTGGACCGACAACTTGGGGTCGATTTGGAAGAGGCATTAAGCTGGTATCACGACGAGGTCGAAAAGACCCGGGGCGAGTTGTTTGAGGCTGCCGGGCGACTCAAACTGAACGGACGTCCGTCGCCTAAAACTGCTACGGAAATACAGGAAGTCATGAAAGAATTCTCGGGCCCCAGAGACAGCGCCGAGATAATGTTTTCAAGGTTACGCAGCTATCTCTCCAGGGCGAAAGAAGCTAGTAAGGCTCTTGTTTCTTTTCCGGAAGAAACGTGTAATGTTATTATCCCCCCGGATCAATTGCGGAAGAGAGCTTATCCTTGGTCAGGCTACGGTTCAGGCTGCCCCAAAAGGAGGCCTCTCATAGGAGAGATGTTTACCAACGATAGGCACTATCGTTTGATAAACGATGTTTGGCTGAAAATGTTGTCCGTTCACGAGTGTTATCCGGGCCATCACGTGCAATGGGTGCGCCGCACGTTGGATCCAATTCCCGAAACCATGAAAACCGGAGCAAAATTCGTTCCGTTATTAGAGGGTACAGCCCACAGGTCGGAAAGGTTGTTGGAGGAAGTTTTCCCTGAAGACCAGATTTGTCTCTTACTTACGGCATATCGCCGGCACCAAACGGCGGTCCGTTTAAAGGCCGACTTGTATTTGAACTACTTCCACAAGCCTGTGGAAGAATGTGTTGATCTATACGTTAAAGAATTGGATTTTTCAAAAGAGGTCGCCCAAGGGCAAGTGCGAACCCAGGGAATCCGCCCCGGCTATCATACCTGCTACTATTACGGCTACAAATGCCTTACCGATATGGAAGCAAGGTACAATTTTGGTTTCAGTGAGTTCACGGGCGAGCTTTTCGCTTTAGGAAGGACTAGCCTACAGAACTTTGAAGCATACCTTCGGTTGAATGATGCCCAACGGACGATGCTTTTGACCGAATTCCCTAGCGTACTTCAGTTCGGACAATAATCGGATTTTGGAGGTATTCGTTTTGGAACAAGCTTCAGTTACAAGCCAAGAAGATCTCAGCTGGGGGCGCTATGCCAGGGCCGAAAGGTTTTTGTCCGGAAACGCCCGCAAGTTAATTTTCAGGGTCGAAATTACACCCACATGGTTGGGCAAAAGTAATCGCTTGTTTTACACGGTCGGTACCCGTAAAGGCATACGGTGTATAGTTGTCGACCCCAAGTCAGGCCATTATGGGGAAGCTTTCGACCACACCCGCTTCGCGGCGGCTTTTACAATGGCATGCGGAGAAGCCTTTACCCAAGAAACTCTCCCTTTAGATAGG
>CAYPVF010000138.1:1962-5371 GCA_964414105.1 uncultured Eubacteriales bacterium | reverse complement strand
GGAAGTTTCAAGTGGAGCTTTGTGTTGACTTTTGCGGTATCAAACTTAAAAACCCTGTAATCGCCGCTTCAGGCGTGTTTGGCTACGGCGAAGAGTATGTCAAGGTAGGAGATATTTCTCAGTTTGGCGCGGTAAGCGTTAAGGGAACGACGCTTTATCCCAGGGCCGGCAACAAGCCTCCCAGGGTAACAGAAACTCCCGCGGGGATGCTAAATTCCATAGGCTTGGAAAACCCCGGGGCCAAAGTGGCGGCAGAAGACAAAATCCCTTGGCTGCGGCAATTCGGCGTACCCATCATTGTCAATATTTCAGGTGACACCTATGATGAGTTTGGGGAGCTTGGCGCCATTTTTAACCGATCGCCCGGCGTGGACGCCTTGGAAGTCAACGTATCGTGCCCCAACGTTAAGGCAGGCGGAATGGCTTTTGGTATGGACCCCAGGTCATGTTACCGAGCGGTAAGGGCTGTGAAAAAAAACTACCAAGGGCCAATCATAGCCAAACTCACACCCAACGCCCAGGATATTGTCAGCGTGGCAAGGGCCGCTGTTGAAGGTGGGGCCGATGCCATTTCGTTGATTAACACTTTATTGGGCATGGCCATAGACATTCAGACAAAAAAACCTGTGTTAGGTAACGTAGTTGGGGGCCTGTCCGGGCCCGCCATAAAACCAGTGGCTCTCAGGTGTGTCTACCAGGTATCGCAGGCGGTGAACGTCCCCGTTATCGGAATGGGGGGAATCGCCACTTGGCAGGATGCTTTAGAGTTCGTGATGGCAGGGGCTAAAGCAGTTGCTATTGGGGCTTCCCTGCTTGTTTACCCCAATCTACCGGAGACTATAAATAAGGGGCTTTGGGAATACGTCAAAACGCACAAGCTTCAAGATCTTTCATCGCTTGTGGGATGTGCTTGGTGAAAACTCACCACGATAGTCTTTTGGCCAGTATAAGTTACAAAACCCGGGGCGCCTCCGCGGGGTTTTCTGACCTTTCGGGATTCAACCCAATCAACTTCTACTTTGCCTGAAAGACCGGCTTCAGATTGGGCCGCGGCTATCCTTGCGGCGGCCATAGTGTCTTCATGCGGGGGTTCTCCGGGATCTTTGGGTCTTAGCAGAACGTGAGCGCCTTTCACGCCCTTAGCGTGAAACCAAAAATCCCCGGGGCGCTTAACTTTAGTCACAATATAATCGTTGGCGTTAGCTGACTGGCCAACGTAGATTTTTGACCCCAAAGGCCCTTCCAATAGCTTCAAGCCCGGCGGCGTATGGTCAGGCTCGACACTACGGGAAGAATGTGCCGGGCTGTCTTTTGAAACATGTCTTGCCTTATCAGGCTTTATCTTGATCCCCGCTTTTCCGGCGGTTTCTAGGAGTGCCCCAAAAGAACGCTCCAAACTATCGACTTGTTCCTGTGAAAAGCCTTCCCAGCCCTGAACAAAAAGGCGGCCCGCTTTGTTAAGTCTTTCTATATCCTTCTCAAGCTCCAAAATGGATTTTGTCAGGAGCTTGGCGGCCCTCGTCATTTTTCTGTACTTGGTATAATACCTCCTGGCGTTATCCCCGGAGGAATAACGGGCATCTAAAGGCACACTTACCTGTGCAGGAGGATCTCTGTAATAGTCCAAAACCCATATTTCGCCCATACCCGGCGCCGCCTTTTGGCCGCTGGCGTCTATAAGTTCGGCCCATACTCGGTATTGGTCGGCTTTCTTAGCTTCCGCAAGGTCTCTTGATACCGCTGTCAGCTTTGTTTTGAGCTTTCTTAAGGCTTTTTCATACAATTGCTTACCCCTAGCAAACACAGACTGTATTCGCCCTGTCTCCAGATATAGATTACGGCAGGCATCCATAGCCCCAAGCACTGTGTCAAACTGCTGTATAGGTTCTAGATGATGAAGGGGCAAACTGTGAGCCACAATAGTTTTTCGTTCCGTCTTATATACGCACGGGCTGAATTCTTCAGCCAAAACTCGCTCTCGCAAGTCGTAAAAAAGCTCGGCTGCCTTTACGGCCATGTCTTGAGAGAATTCAGACTGTGGGCTTATAGATATGTAAGAAAGGGTGCTTTTGGCCAATTCAACCCCAATACCTTGAACTGCGGAAGTAATGCTCCTAAGAGATGATCGGGTGCCTTTACACAATTCGCGCATAAGGCGTTCCTCAAAATCTTGGGGAAGCGGGTCGCGGAGAATATCGATTTTGTCTGTTTTGGGCGGAGAATAACCTTGCCCTTGCACAAACCTTTCCCCCTCCAAAGGAAGCGCCGCCGCCACCAGTCCCTTGGTACTGTAAAGGCCGATGTTACCGCCAATTCCCGCCATATCAGCGACCAGCTCGTAGGTTACGTTGTCGCCAAAATCGTTACGCCCCAAAAAGGTAAGATAGATCACCCTGTCGGTGCTTTCCTGTGATATTTTTGAAAGCGCGCCGCCCTCTAGCCGTTTTCGCAAACCCAAACAAAACCCGGAAGGAGATTTAGGGTTTTCCAAAGATTCAGAAGTCAAGCCGAAAAAGGGGTTTTGCGGCGCCACAGACAACAGTATTTTCCCGCGAAACTGCGGTTTCCACACGGAAAGCACAATTTCGTAAGGCTTCGGTTGGTATACCTTTTGCACCTTAAGAGGAAGGTATTTGGATAATTCTTTCCGTATACAGTAAAGAGTGATGCCGTCCAATTGGAACCTCCTTTATTTTCAAATATAAGTATAACGCTTACGCGCACAGGGTGTGAGCGCCGCGAGGTGAGATATAATGAAAGGGCCTTACAAAAAAATGGTTCTGGGGAGGTGCGAGATACATATACACCGCCATCCAGACCATTATGTTCTGGAAATACCCGTGGTGAGGCTTTCACCCGGGAGGGGCCTATCACCGAAAGTTGAAAGCTATTTGGAAGACAGAAACATACATCACAAAGGCCCTGGCCTTTTTACAGTAAACCAGAAAATTATCTGGTATCGGGCGATTACAAGCCACCAAGTGGATTTATACGACACTGCTTCGGCCTGCCAAAACGTAGTGGAGCGTCTTGGCCCTAAAATTCTAAATTTGATGAAGTAAACCTATAACACTTTAGGGCACGCTGAAGTAGACAGGCTTCCTAGGAAAAAATAATTGCAAAAGGGAGCCAAAGGAAAGCGAGGGTTTATAAGGTGCGACGACGATGGTTGTGGATGTTTATTGGGCTCGCGGTTTTTCTGGCTTTGATAAGCACCGGCCTTGCCACTTTTTATACAGACTTTTTGTGGTTCAAAGAGGTTGGTTACATATCTGTGTTCACAAAGGTTCTCACTTCAAAAGTGGCAATTGGTTTAGCGGGCGGAGTGCTGTTTTTCGCCATAACCTACATTAACCTTAAGGCGGTGCTGTGGCGGCGATCCCAGCTAAACGTGGTAGGCGGTTTGGTA
>CAYPVF010000138.1:0-1952 GCA_964414105.1 uncultured Eubacteriales bacterium | reverse complement strand
TTAGGAGGATTGGCCGCATATAGCCAGTGGCATGTTGTGCTTGCCTTTCTGAATCGGACCTCTTTTGGAATTCTCGACCCGTTCTTCTCTAAAGACGTAGGCTTCTATATTTTCAGCTTGCCTTTTATCAGACTTATACAGGAGCACCTTTGGGTGGCGCTTATGTCGGCCTTGGTGGTATCTGCTGTCGCGTACTTTTTATTCGGCGATATACGGTTTGCGCCAAGGCGAATAATGGTGGACAAACGCGCAAGGGCTCATCTGTCGGTTTTGGCTGCGCTTCTGTTTGCCCAAAAAGCTTGGGGATACCAGATTAACGTATGGGATCTTATGTATTCTCCCAGGGGAGTCGCTTTTGGGGCCTCTTATACGGACATGCACGCCCAAGTGCCCGCGTTTAGGCTATTAATGTATGTGGCTATGGCCGGCGCGGTGGTGTCAATTTTCGGACTTGTGGCGAGGAACTTCCGCTGGGTTGGGTATTCGGTTTTAGGTTTGGTAGTTTTGTCGCTTCTGGTTGGCTACGGATATCCCGCCTTCATGCAGCAATTCACTGTGTCTCCCAACGAACTCGCCTACGAGCTCCCTTTCATTGAGCACAACATAAAATTTACCCGTTCCGCGTTTAACTTGGATTCGATTACTGCCAAACCTTTTCTGGACGCGCAAGATCTCACCCTGGCGGATATCAAAGATGATTTTGAAACCGTTCGCAATTTCAGGCTTTGGGATTACAGGGTTCTTAAAGACACCTATACACAAGTACAAGAAATCCGCATGTATTACCAGTTCAACGACGTTGACGTGGACCGGTACACCATTAACGGCGAATACAGGCAGGTCATGTTGTCTCCCAGAGAGCTGAACATAGATTCTCTTCCGCCCGAAGCCCGTACCTGGATAAACTTGCACCTTAAATATACACATGGTTACGGGTTGGTTATGAGCCCGGTGTCGGAAATCACAGGCGCGGGCCAACCCGCTTTCTACTTTTCTGATGTACCGCCTAAAACTAGTACGGATATTTTGCTGCAGCGCCCCGAACTCTATTTCGGCGAGCTCACAGACCAATATATTATTGTTGATACGAAAGAACCCGAGTTTAATTACCCAAGAACTGAAGGCGACGAGCTTGAACCCACTTTTTACAAGGGGGACGCCGGGGTATCCTTAAAAGGAATCCTGGCCAAGCTTGCTTTCATGCTGAGGTTCACCGACTATCAGATAATGGTGTCGGGCGCTATCACACCTGATTCAAGGCTCGTTTTCAAGCGGAACATTATCGATCGGATCTCCACTATCGCCCCATTTTTCATGTACGATAGGGACCCGTATCTGGTGATTGCCCAGGGACGGCTTGTTTGGGTAATAGATGGCTACACCATATCGGCCAACTACCCCTATAGCCAACCCGACATGGAAACCGGCGTGAATTACATTCGGAACTCTGTAAAAGCAGTGGTTGACGCCTACGACGGTAAGGTGTCTTTCTACCAATCCGATAGCGAGGACCCCATCGCCAACACTTACGCCAAAATTTTCCCCGATCTTCTGAAACCTATTTCGCAAATGCCGCCGGAGATTTTGTCCCATATACGTATGCCTGAAGATTTGTTCAAAATGCAATCGAGAGTCCTTCTCACATACCACATGACAGACCCCAACATTTATTACAATAAGGAAGACTACTGGGAACTGCCAAGAGAGATATACGGCCAGACAGAACAGCCTGTGGAACCCTATTACGTCGTATTGCGTTTGCCGGGCGAAGAGAAACCAGAATACCTTCTCATAACGCCGTTTACGCCCCGTGGAAAACCGAACATGACGGCTTGGCTGGGGGCGCGTTGCGACCCCGAGCATTACGGCGAAATGGTGTTGTTCACTCTACCCAAAGATAAACTGGTGCCCGGGCCTATGCAGGTTGAGTCACTGATAGCGCAAAACCCGCA
>CAYPVF010000137.1:0-5383 GCA_964414105.1 uncultured Eubacteriales bacterium | reverse complement strand
CATCGGGGCGAGCAAAGGTTACTATAGCACCCCGTGAAAGAGAGATCAACACCTTATCAAAAAATTTTTTGCGGCTTTAACGGCAAGCCAGTCGACATACCGCATAATCGCTGACTAGTTGGCCGCAAATTTTCATAATTTGGGTTTCATCATGGGGAACAAAATCACGTCGCGGATGGAATCCATACCGCAAAGCAGCATAACAAGCCTTTCAATTCCTATCCCCAAGCCACCCGTAGGCGGCATTCCATATTCCAGTGCAGTAATAAAGTCCTCGTCGTAAGGATGAGCTTCATCATCGCCTTTGTCTTTTTCCCTGGCCTGCTGCAAAAATCGTCCCTTTTGGTCGATAGGATCGTTCAACTCTGAAAAAGCGTTTCCAAGCTCCCTGGTTAATACAAAAGGTTCAAAACGATAAGTCATACTTGGGTCATCGAGGCGTCTTTTGGCCAGAGGAGAAATCTCCACTGGATAATCGATCAAAAATGTCGGTTCGATAAGTGTCGGTTCAACAAAAGCGTCCAGAAGCTTATCGATGACACCGGCTTTGGTGATACCCTTATCCAGTTTCAAATTGAGTTTCCGGGCTATTCTTTCCGCGTCGGAATCGTCCTTTAAGTCCTCTCGTCTGATTCCGGCATATTTTTCGATGCCTTCCCAAACGCTGAGCCTTTTCCAAGGGGGGGTTAAGTCGATAGAGTGCCCCTCCGCCTCAAGCTTCGTAGTTCCCAGAACTTCCATAGCACAACCGGACACCAAATCCTCGACCAACTTCATAATATCTTTGTAATCGGCATAAGCTTGGTACACTTCGAGCATATAGAATTCGGGATTATGCTTTGTGTCGATTCCTTCGTTACGAAAATCTGGCCCTATCTCATACACTCGTTCTAGCCCGCCCACGATAAGCCTTTTCAAATACAATTCAGTGGCAATACGCATGTAAACGTCGATATCGAGCGCATTGTGGTGAGTTATAAAAGGCCTTGCGTTTGCTCCCCCCGCTATGGTCTGCAAGACAGGGGTTTGAACCTCCAAGAAACCCTGTTCGTCCAAATAACGCCTTATATAAGAAATAATTTTAGTCCTTTTGACAAAAGTGTCTTGCACCTGGGGGTTAACTATCAGATCTAGATAACGTTGACGATATCTAAGGTCAACATCGGTAAGGCCGTGCCATTTTTCGGGTAGAGGCCTCAATGATTTTGAGAGCATAGTCCAGCTTTTAATTTCTACGGTAGGCTCACCTTTTTTGGTCCGGAAAACGTTGCCCGCCACGCCCACAATATCGCCAATATCCAGAATGTCCCTGAAGTTTTTATAGTCAGCCTCACCCAAAACATCCAATCTGGCGTATATCTGAACCCGTCCTGTTCTGTCCCGAAGATCGGCAAAAGTTGCCTTACCATGACCCCTAAAAGACATCAACCTGCCGGCGATACTTACTTCTTTTCCAAGCATCACTTCACAGTTTGACGATATTTCCTGGGCGGTTGAAGTGGCTTCATATCGGCGCCCCCATGGATCTATACCCTTTTCGCGAGCTAAATCCAGTTTGCTTTTTCTTCTGTGAAGCTCTTCATCTAGCCTTGATTCTGGGTTGGTGTTGGCATTGGTGTTTGCGTCTTCGGACAAGTCGAGAACCCCCCGGGTTTTATCTAAACTTCGATTCCCAGAACTTCGTACCGAAAAGTACCGGCAGGAACCATTACCGAAACAACTGACCCTGCCCTTTGGCCCAAAAGCGCTCGCCCCACAGGCGATTCGTTAGAAATCCTTCTTTTCGCAGGATCAGCTTCCTGGGAACCCACAATAGTGTACTGAAGAATGCAATTTTTAGCGAGGTCTCTTACTTTAACTGTGGAGCCAACAGAAACAATATCGATATTCGTTTCGTCAATCTGGGTAATCTTTGCGTGCCGCAGTATTTTCTCTAGGGTCATAATGCGGCCTTCGAGAAAAGCCTGTTCGTTTTTGGCGTCTTCGTACTCGGCATTTTCCGACAGATCACCAAATTCGCGCGCTGCTTTGATTCTCTCGGCGACTTCCTTCCGTCGCACAAGTTTAAGTTGGTTTAGCTCCGTTTCCAAATTTTCTTTGCCTTCGGGGGAAAGCAGTACCTCTCGCTCAGCCATCGTACTATATCTCTGCCTTTCTCTCGGGAATTCTTGGGTTAATCCGTGAAACGCATATCAGTGTATGTCTACCAAACCGGCTCTATGCTCGAAGATTGACCGTCCTTTTCCTGCGCGCGGCACCCTAAAAAGATATAAAAACCGCTGCCAATAGATAGCGGCAGTGGTCACAGTTGTTAACCTCTCAGGAAGGGATTATATCATGCCTAAACTTTCAGTCAATGTCAGCTGCTACGAGTGTTTTGAAGCCACAACCAGAACATCTACATCGGCTAGAGGATTTGTTCAGCCGAGTCAACCAAAATGGACAAAGCTGCCCTGGCCAGGTGTTGACCAAGTGCGGCCCTTCCTTCAAGCTAGACAACACCTACTTTCTAGCATTCTGTTCACACTACCTTCCGCGTCTGTTTCTTAGCTAGCTTTTTCCGGGCGTTTTCTTTTATCCTGAATATGTCCTCGCGGGAAACAGGCATCTCGAAGCTTCTAAATCCCGAAACTTGAAACCCATGCTTTTTAGCCAGCCTTCCTATACCAAGAACCCTTTCCAAGGAAAGGTCCCTTCCCAAACTCCAGTCGGTGTAGTCTTCCTCCAAGGCCAATATCATGGTTTCTGCCATACAAGCATAGCTGTGGCCCGGAGGAAATCCAAAGTTGAAACCAAAATCTACGTCTCCCGGCACTTTCACGATTCCACCCTCGATAATCAGCACATCATCTCTGGCGGTTTTCACGGCAACTGAGACGTTTCTAGGACGCGACACATCGCAGACCAAGGCGCCCGGTTTCAGGTCAAGGGGTTCAATAATAGCGTCAAGCGCCGAGCTCACACAAATCACTACATCGGCTTTTGGCAGCTCTGTTTTCAAATCCCTTGTTACCCTAGGCACCATCCCTGTTTTGTCGGTAATCTCCCGAGACGCTCTATCCAGCCGGGCTTGGTCCCGGGCGCATAGGGTTAAATGCCTCCCGTTATCGGCTAAAATCGTGGATAGCACTTTGCCTATAGCGCCGGTGGCGCCCAACACTAGCACGTTTGCTTCATCCATGTCGATTCCCATAAGTATCGCGGCTTTCTCGGTAGCCTCCAAAGCCGTGCCGGCTGTGTAGCTATTGCCCGTGGTCACGGCGATATCTAGATTTCGACGAATTGTGAGGCCCGCGTCGCCCACCACCGCGGTAAATGCCCCAAGCCCCACCACTTTTGCTCCTAGCTTTTCCGCCAATCTGCCGGCATCCACGATTTTTTTGGTGACTTTGTCCTGCGGCCAACCCAACATCAATCTGGGAGTCAAAGGGCAAGTTACGAACCAACCTTCAGCCTGCCCATATTTCGATTGCACGCCGGATATGTTCGACGCTTTAAAAGGCGGAGTTATAGACATAGCCGCCTCAACCGCCCATCCAGGCAGTTTCGAAGCTATCGGAAACCTCCTGGCCACATCTGAAACGCTAATAGGATGAATAATGAAACCAAAAGAACCCAAGCTAACCCCTCCAAGGGGATATGACGTTTTGATGTTTTAAGGTGAAATCACATTGAGCCGCCGAACCCGGGAACAAGCGAAGGCGGGTTTAATACCTCTATCCGCGGTTTGAAATTCAGCTTATCTAGTAACCCATTTATCTCGTCGTCTGTTATTTGTTCGGCCGGCTTCCCTAACAAACTTACTAGCAGGGCTTCCATTACATTCGTTCCAAAGGATCTTCCTTCCATTTCTGGAGTCGTTGTCACAAGAGTGCTAATGCCACGGCGTTTTAGTTCTTGTACGTCTTGTTCTGTAACAGTGTTGGTTATGATCGATTTGCCTGACATATCCTCTGGCATGTGCTTTGCGATGTATAAAAAATCGCCCGCTATAATGTCGGCTTCCTGGTAAAAACGAGCAAACTTCGGTTTGGAATCTTTGGATTCTTGCTTTTTACCTGTTGGGTACAAAACCGAGAAAGGCAGCCGTACCACAAAGGGTCCTATTACGCGGGCTACGGTTTCCAAAGCCGATAGCGATCTGAGAGGAACAGGTATACCCAAGGCAAAAATCAAATCTCCCAGTATCAGATTGCAGCCAGTTTCGTGCAAAGCCTCAGCCATTCCGAAACGATCCAAGCCGCTTACAATAAGCGTTGTTTTTTGTTCAAAAGGCACGCCTGCCACTTCATCTAAATACTTTATGACGCGTCTTTCAAGGGTCCCCTTAAGCCTGCTCCCGTCCACGATAGGCGTCACTTTGGCCGCGTTTGCGATTGGCAGGGCATCTTTGAATATTAGTCTTGTTCGGCCCATACCGATGTAAAGATCGATGCCTCCCATCCCAAAAGCGTCTACCTTACCATCTAGTTGGGATATAAGCTCAATAGCTTTGGGAATAGAACCGTCAGTTCCGATTCTTTCCACTATCACAGGCTCACCCAGAAATTGTTGCTCTGTTCGTTTGTTCCTTTTCGACGACCCCAAGCTAACGCTGACTACATGCTTCATCAGAAATCCCCTGCCCCTTTCAACCCCCTGATAGTGTTTCGCAGCGCTTCCGGGTTAAGATGAACATCGCCAGACATGGGAGAGCGCCCGATGACGATACTAGCCACGTCAGTGTTTTTATCCATGATTCCCTGCAAAATTTGGAGCCTTCTATCAGAACCTATGAGTATGACTTTTTGGAATTGGCGGACCTTTGTAAGTAGCCTCATGAGTTCGTTCAACAAGTCATTACCCGTTTTTTCCCTGACAAACTGCCATCTTTCCGTATCGTTCATAATGAAGGCGAATTCGACCCCTTCTTCATGGCATACGGCTTTTATTTCGTCGCAGTTCAAAATGGGAAACCCTATGACTGCTACAGAACCGCCCTTTCTGACCTCCCCAAGGCTTTCCAGGCGGGAAATGAAGGTACGATCGATCCCAATTTTCGCAGCAACCTCTGATTGGGATAAACCACGGGCCCTATCGTTTAGAATGGTTTCCACAATTTCATTGAGCTTTTGCCGATTAACCACTTTGTCCCCGATTCTTACAAAATCCATGCCCTCACCTCCCCCAGGCCAAAGCATGTGCACAGCTTTGTGTACACATCTTATCAAGGGCAAATGGGAAGCGCAATAAGAACAAATGGCGGACGTGGTCTAAAGAAGGGCGGAGTCCAAGATCTCCAGTACACGGCCGGGATTTGATTCGTTGTTTAGCATATCGCGGTAGACCGCTCCATTTCTCACCCCATGAAGATAGTAAGCGAAGTGTTTACGCATATTCAAAA
>CAYPVF010000136.1:0-5432 GCA_964414105.1 uncultured Eubacteriales bacterium | reverse complement strand
GCAAGAACTCACAAAGGAAGAAATCGAAGAATTGTACGCCATCCTGCGCGACGCCGAAGCGAAGGAGGAAAAGAAATGACCGAGCTTGTCATCACTTCTTCTGTTCTCATAGTGGTGATTATTGCTTTGCGGCATCTTTTGAAGGGCACAATCAGCTTGCGCCTGCAATACGCCCTTTGGCTCCTTGTTCTAGTAAGGTTGCTGGTACCCGTTTCGCCCTTTGAAAGCCGTATGAGTGTCATGGGCGCTTTCGACACCACTGCAACCGTTCACGAAAGTCAGCCTGTTGGTGTCCTTCCAAGCGGCGCGGAGGCCGCCAACCGTTTTGGCGCCATCCAGAGCCCATCTGAAGAAGTTGTGCATTCGGCTGAAACGGGCCCCATTTCAGGGTTACAACATAACTTATTCCCGGGGAGGTCGTTGGCAAAATGGATTTGGTTCGGGGGAATGGCCGTTGTGGGTTTGTGCTTTCTTTCCTCCAATTTCGTTCTGGGCAGGAGATTAGCGCGAACAAGGGTTAAACGCCCGCAGGAGAACTGCAAGCTGCCGGTGTACGAAACACAAGAGTTGCCGACCCCATGCCTTTTCGGAATTTTCCGTCCAGCCATCTATATAACGCCGCAAGTTTTCGCGGACGAAACCAGGCTTAACCACATACTTGCTCACGAACTGACCCACTTTCACCACGGCGACCACATCTGGTCCGCGCTTCGATGCTTGTGCCTCGCGATTCATTGGTACAACCCGCTTGTGTGGCTGGCGGCGGTTTTAAGCCGAAGGGATGGGGAGCTGGCATGCGACGAATCTACCATACTGAGGATCGGCGAGGAAAGCCGGGCCCAATACGGCCGCACGCTCATAGGCCTCACCTGCGAAAAGCAAAGCCCTATGGACCTTTTGTGTTGCGCCACTACCATGGCTGACGGAAAGAAAGGGATAAAGGAGCGTATAGCGCTTATAGCCAAGAAGCCCAAAACGGCGGTGGGCGCGTTGATAGCTGTGGCCCTGGTATCCGCCATTGCGGTGGGATGTACCTTCACGGGGGCCGGCAAAAACTATCAAACCTATACCGATGAGTGGTTTATAGAGGAAGCTTGGCAGCCGGCAGAGGATTTCGCCAAGGCAAACAATATGGACATTTTGAAATCCGGCGCTGAAGTGACTCGCTATACAGACGACACTTCGGCGGAAGTTGTGTTTCACGAATCCGGCGGAAAGCGCAGTGTAAGCGCAAGTTTCGCCTTGGGCGGCGACGGCAAGTGGGCGCTTTTGCCCGCCAACGCTCTAACTCTGCTCGACCCGGAACGTTGGGATCGTGAAATAGATATTACCGTGGAAGTGCAGAGCGACTTGCCCCGGGCCGTCATCGACTACGCCACGGAATACGTTGCCGGCCAGGTGGATTACTACGACGAAATAGGAGAACACCCGGTGTCTGGAGGTCCTGGGACCTACGCTATCGCCGAAGCCAAGATTACCGGCGTCACCAAGATAAACACAGGCACAGCGGGTCTTGCAGACGGCGTCGACATGTATCTTCTTGAATACCGCCTGCGTCCCGACCACCCTGAGAGGGTCGTCCTGGTTGGCGGCATGAAGATGGTAGAAATCGACGGCGAAAACTGGATTACCGAATGGGGCAGCACAGGTCAACCCTATTTACTTTTGGCATGGCACGAAAGCGGGGGTGAGGTTTCGTGGCAACGCGTGTGTGTCACAAACACCGACCACATCACGCAAGATTATGGCTCGCCCCAGATGCTTGAGCGATACGGCAACGAGTTTACCGCGGCAGCCATGGAACTGTACCGACAGTCTGACGCATATAGGTCGACCCTCATCAGCACAATAGCCGATGTTACAAATGTGTACAGGGTAGAATTGGAAATGGGCCACAAAGAAGTGCGGGAGATCGCCGAAACCATGACGATTCAGCTGCTGAACGACCTCAAAGATGAAGAGGCGGGGCGGACGTTCACCATACTTGATTGGAAAGACTTGACCGTAAGGGCCGACCGCATGTACGACGCTTGGGTGGTTACGGGAGACGTCAACGTTAGGTACGAAGGTGTCCTGTCGCCTGTAGGTGAAAGTAACCTGGTTCCCCAGGGCGAATACGTGAACATATCCTTGGGAGAGCGGCATCTGAAGCATATACAGGGCGTGTTCATTCTGTCTATCCCGTCCGGTGAGGCGCCGTCGGCCATTTTGGAGCCTCCCGTTCTAACGCGAGACATGGACGTGGGGATAGGCGTGAAGGCCGATTATGTCGACGATAGGCGCGTGGTGTTTCACGGATACTTCGGTTTGTTCATCTATGATTTGAAGGCAGAAAAAATCATCTTTTCCGCGGACCTGCGTAAGGCTGTGGGGACCACTGTCATCCAGGGCAGTGAAGGGGCTGCCGTGCGCGCAAGTGCCGATGGGGATACCATTCAACTCTACTACTACCCCGAGCGGGGAGAACCTGTGATGACTTACACCATCGACACGCGCACCGGAGAATACAGCTACGGGCCCTACGAACCCCTCGACCGGTACGACACTTCATCCCATAATTATTACGACAGATTTTCCTGGGGAAAGCTCGACGAACTCACTTACACAGACGGGCAAAAAAGCTGGCTGATTTTCGACGGTTGGGATTGGGCTGACTAGGATCCCGACACGAACTCAGTTTGACTTACTCATAGTAGGCCGCTATAATTCTTTCTAGGCAGTGTATCGTCACGATGCATTCCTATTCTTCGACGGTGGGGCCGTAGCTCAGTTGGGAGAGCGCCTGAATGGCATTCAGGAGGTCGTGGGTTCGATTCCCTTCGGCTCCACCAAGTAGACTTTTGTGAGCCCGCCGAGCGGCGGCGTCACTTTACAGGTCCCAATGCTCCCAAATCTTCGTCCAACATAATGATGTAGACTGGTTCG
Source organism: uncultured Eubacteriales bacterium (assembly GCA_964414105.1). GTDB lineage: Bacteria > Bacillota > Sulfobacillia > Fermentithermobacillales > Fermentithermobacillaceae > JAXGZG01. Next base: position 2,507 of record CAYPVF010000136.1, on the reverse strand, counting down.
TCACTCATCGCCTATGGCCAAACAAAGGTTATCATACATTCCTCGGGTTTCTTCTACCGTCGCAAGATTAAACACAATATGACCATCATCATAGTGAATCACCACATAACTCCCGGTTTTCTTATAGGAATAAAGCTTGTAGCGCCCGAATGCCTCATTCTCGTAGGTGCCTGCTTCTATCTTGAAACTTCCGAATCCAAACTGCCTTGAACCAATATCAAAATCCGTCAAATAGTCGACAGACAAAATCTCATCCCAAGAGACCGTTGAACTCCCGCCTAAAGTGGCCTTAACCTTAAAGAAATCGGTTTTGAGTAAAGCTTCAACCCGCCCGAAACAGAGTAGAAACAGCATAACCAAGAGGCAAAGCACAAGCCCAATCGCCAGTTCTCGTTTGCTCGGCATCGCGCTTGCCCCCCAATCCCAGGCACTCTATATATTCGACTAAGTGTAAGAACTCTGACAAAAGAATAGCACAAGACGGAAAAATTACGGTAACCGACTAGACTTCGGCCTGTAGACTGCCTGTTGCCCCGAGGTTCTGATGTCGTACGGTTTTGCGGCTCCCCAATGTGAGTGCGGCAGGATTAGCGGTGACGGACTAAAACGGTATGTAGGCTAATAAATTCGTTTTGTAGGATGACACAAAGGTTGGTGAGAAGTGCTGCACAAAGTTAAACCATGTGCTAGACTTAGTGCGATAATTACCAGTGATACTTCGTGCTGCAAAAGGATCTACGTCGGATAGTGCTGGAGGTAGCATATGATTCCTTCGCGCTTGCTGAAGACGCTTTGTGTTCAGAAAAGACGTTGTGTTGCTGTTGCTGCGAGTCTATTCATCCTAGCCATTCTAGCACCGCTCAAAAGCTATATTCTTCAGTGGTTACTCGATGCATCCGACAAACAAGAGGCGATCATCTATTTGCTTCTAGGTGTTGCCATAACTTTGGGCAGTCACTTCTTCGAAACGATTGCACGCACGGGCTTTGCCCGAATATCTTGCGAAGGTATCCGTATCATAAGAAACGGTTTGATCGAAGTTTTCAGTTATCAATCACTTGCTGATTGGAGCCGGACGGATAGCGGTGGCTATGTTTCGCTTTTGACCAACGATCTGACCGTAGTACAAAATGATGTGTTTCAGTCTTTATTTGACTTGGTGATGTGGGGCGCTATTGGCGTCGTGGCCTTGGTAATGCTCACTGTTATTAATCCGCTTATTATGCTTATGGCAGTCGCCATGAGCTTGGTACCTTTGATTGTTCCCAAGATAATGGCGAAGCGGTTGACCTCTGACCGCGGAGTTTTCTCCAAGAGTAACGCAGCCTATACCGGTAAAGTGGGGGAGTTCACCCGCAACTTTGAGACAATCAGTCTGCTAGGTGTGCAGGGCTATTTCCTCAAAAAGCACGACAAGGAAGCAACGCATAATGCGCGGGCGAATTACAAACTGCAGAAGGGCATGGCACTCTCGCAGGTGTTGACTTCCTTCATCATCTGGCTACCCCAGCTGCTTGTATTGTTCGTGGGCGTGCTTCTCGTGTCCGCTGGGAAAATAAGCCTTACATCGCTGATCACGGCGCACCAATTGACGAGTTTTATCCTGGTTCCCATGCGCACGGTAACCAACAGTTACACAAGAATTAAATCTGTACAGCCCATTTGCCGCAAAATGGAAGAAGAACTATCCCGTATCGTGAAGACAAACGGTGACAAAACCATTGATTCCTTTCAGCAGGTGAATTTGCGGGTTAACGCGTTCACCTACCCGGGCGCGACGAATCCGGCGCTTAAAAACATTTCACTTACAATCCACCCGGGAGAAAAGATCGCAGTCGTCGGACGCAGTGGCAGCGGCAAATCTACTTTGTTGAAGCTCCTTTTGCGTTATTATGACGTGGAGGATGGGGAAGTTTTAATAAACGGATTCGATGTTGCGCGGATTGATGACAGCTTTTCCAAAGTCGTCGCGGCGCTTCCACAAAAAAGCAGCATCTTCCAAGACACTATGCGCAATAACATCACTTTTGGCGAGGATTACACCGACGAAGAGATTGACCGCTCGGTGCGCATGTCCGGGCTTTCTGATGTGGTTACGGCATTGCCGGAGGGATTGGATACTGTGCTCTACGAGGACGGCCGAAACCTCTCGGGTGGGGAGGGTCAGCGCCTTGCTATTGCCCGCGCGCTGATACGCAAGTGCAGTCTGCTGCTTGTGGACGAGGCTACATCAAATCTCGACATTGAAAACACACAGGCGATTATGGAAAGCCTGCTGTCCTTGGATTGTGCGGTGCTCGTTATTACTCACGATGTTTTCGGCAGCTACATGCAGAAATTTGATTCGGTGTGCCTGCTGAAGGATGGCGAGATAAGGGTACGCGGACGGTTCGACGACATAAGACGCGAATTTGGCGAGCTTCAGACTCAATAATTGAAGCCGTAGATGTCCGGCCTTTCGGCCCTGTTTTTATAACCTCGATCGTGGATTGGCAGTGCCTAATCTG
>CAYPVF010000135.1:0-5436 GCA_964414105.1 uncultured Eubacteriales bacterium | reverse complement strand
CGTTTCGGCTGCAGTTTGGAAAAATTCTCTGAAATGCAGGACATGAGCTGTACCACTTTTTCATATTCTTTGTCCGGTATTCCTCTCCGAGCTATGTCGAAAATGTGGTTATACACGCGTTCTATATCAGACCCTATGGTACGCGCTTTTTCGGTAAGGCTCACAAGGCGGGTTCTTTTATCCAAAGGGTGTTTGTTACGGTGAACGAATCCCTTTTGCTCCAAAACGTCGATGGCCCGGGAGATGGCGGCTTTGCCTACGTCCAGCTCTTCCACCAACTGCTCCTGGGTCATTTCGTTGTTTCGAACCAGCAAGTGAAACAAAATGTTGCCTTGAGTGCTGGAAAGGTTCAGCGGTTTAAGCTCCGAGTTGATTATTTGTCGGGCTGAACGGGTGATGCTGTGGGCGAAAACCCATATGTCGCGAATGGATGTCACAGGTTTGACCCCCCCGTAAAAGACTTTGGTTCTATCTTTCGGCTACCTAGAGTATGGTCACAAATGGTTGACTTGTCAACTATATTACTTACTTGTTCGGTAAGCGCATATGTGATACCAAGGTAATTGGTAACAAAAGCCTCATAAATAAGGGGAGGAAGAGCCGTGGCAGAGAAGAAAAAATGGGATCATTTGTTTATTTCCCCAACTCATTCGCGTCCTCCGGTGTTAGACTCCATTCACGACGAACTAGGTAATTTGAAAACAGGCCGAACTTTGGGCCAAACCTACGCAAACGAACAGCTTTTCCCAGAAGGCAACGTGCATTTCAGTTTGTCGTGGTTTTTTGATGTTCCAAGCGTTAACCCCATAGTTGGGGAACATGTGCACGAAGTCGACGAACTCGTTTTCTACATGCCCAGTTTCAACCACAAAAACGATGATGTTAACGCGGTGTGGGGCGAAGCCACTGTGTACATCGAAGGTGAACCGTACAAGGTGACAGATAACTGCTGCATCTACGTGCCTGCGGGCGTGCGCCATGGCCCGTTTGAGTGGAATCGGGTAGACAGGCCGCACCTGTTTCTGACAGTTCTGTTGAATTCGGAATACAAAAAAGCCGATTAGCCGGGGTCCTGTTTCGGTTTCAGGAATAGGCGCGCCGCCCTAAGATCTTCTACCAGAAGCGGGAACAGGTTTGGCCGGCGGCGTGCCGCCAAGGGGTGATAGCCCGCCACTAACGGCATTGCTAACCATTGGAGGGCCAAACCCCTTAGGCTTTTTGCCGTGGAGTCCGGGCCGTACAATGCTTTGCACACCGTGTCTCCCAAAGCCACTAGGCAGTCTCTAGTTGTGTGTTGAATTTGTTGTTTCAGTATGGGAAGGTGCATTTCGGCTGCCCTATCGCGGTCATACTTGCCCCAAGGCCTGCATTTGTACAAAAATGCTACATACACCTGGTTTTCCTCCACACCGGCATGGTCCAGGGCTCTTCTGAGAGTTTCACGCGTTCCGCAAACATGCTGTTCGCCCAAGGCGTTTTCCCTCGCGCCGGGGTTATCCAAGATGATGACCAAGCCCCCTTGGGGGTTACCTTCGCCGTAAACAAATCTGTGAGGTTTTCTTCCGTGCAACACGGCGCACAGTTGGTCTTTGGGGGTCCCAAAAGGGGCCTCGTGCTCGGGCCAAGGCCGTAGAGTAATCTGCTCTTGTTTTTCTTGGGCTTTGCGGTTTGTCATTGGATGTATTTTGCCCTATTGTCCAAACTTTACTAACGCAAATGGGATTGGAGTATGATTGGGTTAATCGGGAGGTGCACATGAGATGAGGACCTACTTAAAACACCTTGAGTGCCCGCGTTGCGGATTACAGTACGATTCGTCGAAAGTACATAACCTGTGTGAGTGCGGCGCTCCGCTTTTGGTCAAATATGACCTGGAAGGTTTAGCAAAGGAGTTTGATTTCACAAAGTGGGATACGCGGCCTTTAGGGCTTTGGCGGTACCGGGAGGTGCTGCCGCTGGTAGACCCCAAAAACCGGGTGTCTCTAGGCGAAGGCGGCACGCCCATACTTCCCTTGGACGGTGTGGGGAAGGAGTACGGTTTGAGCAACCTTTTTCTAAAAGACGAAGGCTTCAACCCAACAGGAACATTTAAAGCCAGGGGCGCGGCCGTAGGGGTTTCCAAAGCAAAAGAGCTTGGTATCGCCGAGCTGGCCATGCCCACCGCCGGTAATGCCGGAGGCGCGTGGTCGGCTTATACTGCCAGGGCAGGTCTAAAAATGGTAGTTGTTATGCCAAAAGACGCGCCCGCCCCCAATCAGGCAGAGTGTATGGCTTATGGCGCTGACACTTATCTCGTAAACGGCCTTATATCAGACGCGGGAAGAGTTGTTAAGGAAGGGGTCCAAAAACACGGTTGGTTTGAAGCTTCTACCCTCAAAGAGCCTTATAGGATTGAAGGCAAAAAGACCATGGGATATGAGATTTGGCAACAGTTCCACGGGAACTTGCCCGCCGCGATCATTTATCCCACAGGCGGGGGCGTAGGCCTGATAGGCATGTGGAAAGCGTTTTTGGAACTCAAGGAATTGGGTTGGTACAAAGGCCCGTTTCCCAAAATGGTCGCGGTGCAAGCGGAAGGTTGTGCGCCTATTGTTAGGGCTTACCAAGAGGGACTGGATAAAGCGGGCTTTTTTGAGGGCGCCCACACTTTTGCGGCTGGGATAAGGGTGCCGTCCGCCCTGGGCGATTTTTTGGTGCTGGACGCGGTGCGGGCTTCGGGTGGTACGGCTTTGTCGGTGACAGATGAAGAGATTCGCGAGACCTGGAAACTTACGGCCCACAAAGACGGAGCTTTCATTTGTCCCGAAGGCGCGGCAGCCGTAAGGGCGGCCAAGGTGCTAAAAGATACGGGTGTTTTGACAAAAGACGACCCTATTCTGATACTCAACACAGGGTCAGGCTTAAAATACACTGAGCTTTTGACAGACAAAGCAAAACTATTGGATGGAGAAATCTAGAGACCTGCGTTATTTCCCAACTGCAGAGCTTCGCTAAAATCGTGGGTCACGTGTATTACGGCGAGTTTTTCGAACTAAGGGGATAGATGAGATGAAGGAAAAACCGAAAATCACCAGCGTGAAACCGGGGCGCGCCCCGTCTTTTTTAGGCGGGATCGGCTCTCTCGTCGCGGTAGCGTTCGGAATCTTATGGACGATAATGGCTTCCTCAATGACGCGCGGCTCGCCCTTGGGCGGCGGTGTAAGCTTGTTTCCCCTTTTTGGAATCTTGTTCATCCTTGCGGGTATAGCCAACGCTGTGTACAGCTTCACACAAGCAACGCAGAAAAACAGGTACTCGTTGCTTGACATCACAGATTCAGAAAGTGAGCCCGATCCGCTTAATGAACGTTTCGGTTCCGGCGTTCAGGCGGCTACCACTTCGGAGATTGACGGGGCCTTGGGGCGCCGCGAACCAAAGGAGCCGAATCGGACATATTGCCCTTATTGCGGCCGTAAGGCAGACGGCGATTATCGATTTTGTCCTTATTGCGGAAAAGAACTGCCTGAATAGGCTGCGCACGTCTTTTGTGGTAACCTCTTCCTATTACGTGGAATGGGCCAAGTGCCAGCCCCGTAAACCATTAGGGATAACACGGAGGGGAGTGCAACCTATTGTCACAGAATTTTGACAGCAATTATTCCGGAAAACTATTCACAGATCCTGACGTGGATAAGATTAGGCAATACTTTCGCCAAAAACCTCGCGCCCTTAAAGACAAGGTGACTGATGTTAAGACAGCGGTGAGTGACCTCATCCACGACGGAGATTACCTGGCAACAGGCGGATTCGGCACCAACCGGATTCCCACGTCTGTACTGCATGAAATAGTCCGCCAAGGCAGAAAGAACTTGGGTTTGTCGGGGCACACCACCACCCACGACTTTCAAATCCTCGTGGACGGCGAATGCCTGAACAGGGTCGATGTGGCCTACGTGGGGGCTTTGGAGGCCAGGGGGATATCTCGTTCGGCAAGAAGGCTCTTCGAGAATGCCCAGGTAGAAGTGTGCGAATGGACCAATGCTGCGTTATCCTGGAGGTACAAAGCCGCGGCCATGGGAATCCCTTTTATCCCCACTCGGGTTATGTTTGGGTCCGACACCATTAAACACAGCGCAGCCAAAACCATAACTTGCCCGTTTACGGGGGCGCCATTGGTGGCTCTTCCCGCGCTTTTTCCCGATGTGGCCGCCATACACGTCCATCGGGCCGATAAATTCGGAAACTGTCAGATCGACGGCATATCGGTGGCAGACTACGACCTAGCCCGCGCCGCGAAAAAGGTCATCGTTACGGCGGAAGAAATCGTATCAGAGGACGTCATACGCAAAGACCCTGCCCGTACAACCATCCCCGGGTTTTGTGTGGACGCGGTGTGCCAAGTAAAATACGGCAGCTACCCGGGCAATATGCCTTACGCCTATTTTTCTGACGAGGAACACTTGAAAGAATGGCTAAAGGCCGAGAATAGCCCCGAGACGCTGGCACCTTTCATTGACAAATATATAAGGGGCACCGAAAACTTTGAAGAATACTTGGAGCTATGCGGCGGCGAAGCCAAAATCGAGTATCTGAGACGTGTGGAATTCTTGACTTCCGACGGGAGGGACCAAAATGGCAGCTAGCACAGCGTACAACCCCATGGAAATGATGATTTGCCTGGCCTCAAGGTATCTTGAGGATGGTTCAAGCGTAGTAGTGGGAACCGGGGCTCCTGTGGCGGCGGCCATGCTTTCCCAAAAAACTCACGCCCCCAACACGCTTATTTTTTTCGAAGCCGGCGGTGTGGGCCCGATCCTTCCCACCATGCCCATATCTGTAGGCGACTCGAGGACTTTCCACAAAGGGATTATGGCGGCAAGCATGGCGGAAATAATGGAAACTTGCCAGAGGGGAATGGTTGATTACTGCTTTTTGGGAGGCGCTCAAATAGACCAATACGGAAACATCAATTCAACCGCCATTGGAAACCACGACAAGCCAAAAGTGCGTTTGCCGGGGTCCGGCGGGGCCAACGATTTGGCTTCCCTGTGTTGGCGAACCATGATAATCACGCCCCACGATCCCAGGCGTTTTGTAAAACAAGTTGATTTTATCACCAGCCCAGGATACATAAACGGACCAGGCGCCAGGGAAAAGGCCGGTCTTGCGCCGGGCACCGGTCCTTACAAAATAGTCACCAACCTGTGCGTTATGGGTTTTGACGAAACTACAAAACGCATGATGGTGGAAACGATCCACTCGGGAATCACCAAAGAACAAGTTGTGGCGGCCACAGGCTTTGAGCTTTTATGGTCAGAGGAGTTATCGGTAACCACTCCGCCCACTGAGACTGAGCTGCGTATTTTGCGCCAAGAAGTAGACCCCATGAAATATATAATAGGAAGAGAAGCTGTGTAGGGGTTTCGTTCGCGAACGAAACCCCTACACAGCTTCTCA
>CAYPVF010000134.1:0-5498 GCA_964414105.1 uncultured Eubacteriales bacterium | reverse complement strand
TTTTGTTGTGTTTTTTTTTGTTTTTGTGTTGGTTTTGTTGGGGGTGGGGGTTGGTTTATTTTTGGTGTTTTTAAGCTTAATGTTTTTGATATCGTTTTTGGTGTTTTTTAGCTGTGTGTAACCCATGGTGGTCTTGTTTTTGGGCAACAACTTTTGGGCATTTTTGGTGATGGGTTCCTTTGCCGCGTTGTCCATTGGACTTTCCAAGGTGCCTGTAAAGTTATTAATCCGCGGTCTCAGGCCTATTGTGTTTATATTGATTTTTACCATGGGTTTGCACCTGTTCCTTACACCAGGACCCGAGATCTTCCGAATAGGCCCGGTAGTAGCCACTTGGGCGGGGTTGGTCCAAGGGCTTTTTATCGGTGTAAGACTAATAATCTTAATCGTTTTCACATCGCTTTTGACTTTAACAACCTCACCCATTGAGTTAACTGACGGGCTTGAAGATATCCTAAAACCCTTTCGGAGAATTGGCGTACCCGCGCACGAGTTAGCCATGATGATGACAATAGCTTTGCGGTTTATCCCTACGCTTTTGGAGGAAGCGGAGCGGATTATGAAAGCCCAAATGGCCAGAGGAGCTGATTTTGAGTCGGGCAACATGGTGAAAAGAGCCAAAGCCCTTGTGCCTTTGTTGGTGCCGCTTTTTGTCAGCGCTTTTCGCAGAGCAGACGATTTGGCCATGGCCATGGAAGCGCGAGGCTATCACGGCGGGGAAGGGCGCACTAGGATGAGGGTGTTTCATTTGGGCGCCGGGGATTTTGTAGCTTTTGGCGTGGTTATTTTGGTAGCTTCCATCGTGGTTTATATGCGGTTTAGGTTCGGCCCGGTTATACAAAGGCTAGTGTAGAAAGTTTTGAAACAAATGGGAGCAAGCGTCACCGCTAATCGAAGGCTAAAAGCCACGGTTCAGTACGATGGCACCGACTTTTACGGCTTTCAGCGCCAAAAGAAAGGCAGAACAGTGCAATCGGTGCTGGAATCGGCGTTAGAAGCCTATTTGGGGCATAAAGTCACTGTTCGAGGGGCGGGGCGTACTGATTCCGGGGTTCACGCCAAAGGCCAGGTGATTTCCTTTGTTACAAGGGCCAAGATTCCGGCTGACCGAATCCATTTAGGCCTTCTTGAGTTTCTGCCAAAGGATGTACTGGTTGGAACTTGTGAAGAAGTGCCCATAGGCTTTGATCCTTTGAAAGAGGCAAAAGAGAAAACGTACTGTTACAGGATATCACGGGGTTTCCCAGGGGATATCATGATGTCCAGATATTCCATGGCGTTTTACGGTCATTTGGATTTTGACTTAATGCAAGACGAGTCCAAATATATGCTGGGCAAACACGATTTCCGGAATTTCAGGGCCAAAGGGTCGTCGTCGGTTACCACGGTAAGACAAGTGTTTCAGGTCCAATGGGAGAGGAAGAACCCGGGTCCCGGAGAGCATTGGGAATTTTGGGTGTCCGGCGATGGGTTCTTGTACAAGATGGTAAGGCTTATAACGGGCACTTTGATAGACGTAGGAAGAGGTAGGTTCACTCCGGGCAAGATCCGGGAAGCTCTTAATAGCCAGGGGGCCGTGCAAATAGGCAAGTGCCTGCCCGGTAAAGGCTTGTGTTTAGAAGAAATCAAGTTCTCTTGACCCCAATTATTACGATAGTTAGAATGAATGTTGCTTGCTAGGCGGCATTAAGGAGGTTTTGGCATTGGGTACCACGTATATGGCGAAACCCACGGAGGCTTCCAGAAAGTGGTGGGTTATCGATGCTGAGGGAAGGCCACTGGGAAGGCTCGCTACTCTGGTTTCAACCATACTCCAGGGAAAACATAAGCCAACCTATACTCCCTCGGTGGACATGGGAGATAGTGTTATTATATTGAACGCGGCGAAAGTGAAACTGACCGGCAACAAACTCGAGGATAAGGTGTTTTTCACTCACTCGGGATATCCTGGCGGCGCCAGGTATACTCCCTACAAAATTATGATGAAAAAGCATCCTGGGCGTGTTATTGAAACAGCGGTCAAAGGTATGCTCCCCCACAACAGGCTTTCCAGAAGACTTATAAAACGGCTTTTTGTGTATAAATCGGGAACACATCCTCACGAAGCCCAGAAGCCTTTAGTGTGGGAAGGAGGGAAATAAGACATGTCGGATTGGATATTCGCTACAGGAAGACGAAAAACGGCCATAGCCAGGGTGCGAATCGCTTCAGGCACAGGTAAGATCTTGGTTAACGGCAAAGATATTTCAAGCTACTTTAGGAATCCCAGTCTTGAGCAGGAAGTCACGGCTCCCTTCAGGGTTACCGATACCGAGGGCAAATTTGACCTTATGGTGAACGTAATCGGCGGAGGGCTCAGCGGGCAAGCAGGGGCGTGCAGGCACGGAGTAGCCAGGGCTCTCCTTTTCGTAGACGAGGATTTTAGGGGCTTTTTGAAAAAAGCCGGGTATCTCACACGCGACCCACGCATGGTTGAGCGCAAAAAATTCGGTCTCAAAAAGGCACGAAAAGCGCCGCAATTCTCTAAGCGTTAAGCACAAAAAGGGTGTCATACTCTCGACATACCCTGTATATGTGTTGTTTTGTAGGCTATAAAACCAGGGACGAGAGGTTTTATCCATGACGAGACGTAGGGGCAGGCGAAAACGTCGGCCCCTTTTCATAATTACTACAAGGCGTGTTTTGTTTTGGGGCGTTTTGTTGGTGATTTTCGCTACGGCAGGTCTACTTAGGGGTTCCGGGGAGCCATCTGTTGCCGCCGTAGGGCCTTTACATGGGCAAATTGTTTATATCGATCCCGGGCACGGGGGAATCGACCCCGGGGCATGCGGTGAAAAGTTCCAAGAAAAAGACATAGCCTTAAAAGTCGCCTTGTACTTAGGGGTACGTCTGGAAAAAAGCGGCGCCAAGGTCGTCTACTCTAGGACAGGTGACTATGATCTTGAGCAGGAAGAGGGCGGAGATGTCAAGGCCCGCATAGATCTAATCGAATCCTCAAACGCCACTATAGTGCTATCTATACATTGCAACGCTTTTACCGACTCCCGGGAAAAAGGCGCTCAAACGTTTTACAATGCCAAGAAAAACCCTCGTTCAAGAAAATTGGCTGAGCTTATCCAGGCTGAACTTGTAAACGATACTTTGACCGAACGAGAAGCCTCAGCCAGGCTAGACCATTTCATGCTGAACCACGGCGAAAAACCGGCTGTCACTGTCGAACTGGGGTTTTTATCTAACCCGGAAGAAGAGGGCTTATTGGGTAGTGCTCCTTACCAGCAAAAACTCGCGGACAGCATACACAAAGCAGTTATAACCTTCGCGAAAGAACCCGCAATTTAGCGTAAATCCGGGCGCTGGTGGCCCGCAACACGTGTGCCACATTTTTGGACATAATCCATAAGTGAAGGAATCAGGCCATTATTCACGAATGTATAATGTGAATGAAGGAGGCCATGGCATGAAGGCGGTCTTGTGGGGATTAGGCGCGATGGGGCGCGGAATTGCGTCTTTACTTCTGGAAAAGGGCGTAAAACTTGTTGGGGCTGTTGATGTGCCCCCGATAGCAGGCATGGATATAGGAGATGTTCTGGGCGGCCCAAAAACGGGGCTTTCGGTATCCCAGGACCCTGTGGCAGCGCTTTCATGTGACCCTGATGTCGTATTTATTTGTACCTCATCGTTCGTAAAGGATGTTTTCCCAAGCATAGCTCTGGCTCTGCAACACGGCGCTCACGTCATTACTATAGCCGAAGAAATGGCGTACCCCTGGGCTAACAATCCTAGACTTGCCCAAGAAATTGACAGTCTGGCCAAAAAGGCTAAAAAGGCGGTTTTGGGTACCGGGGTTAATCCCGGTTTTGTGCTGGACACTTTGGTGGTGACTCTAACAGGCGTGTGCGCCCGTGTAGAACACATTTACGCAAAAAGGGTGAACGATTTGACCCCATTTGGGCCCACTGTAATGCAAACCCAGGGGGTAGGCGCTACACCGGAAGAATTTCAAAAAGGGTTGGACTCGGGAACAATAGTGGGTCATGTGGGGTTTCCCGAATCCATAAAACTCATAGGCGGCGCTTTGGGATGGGACATAGAGCGCGTAGTCCAAGAAAGAGAACCCATCATATCAAAGGTTGAAAGAAGAACTGAACACGCTCACGTGCTTCCGGGGCATGTTGCGGGGTGCAGACATATAGCCAGGGGGAAGAAGTCATCTTCTTGGAACATCCCCAGCAAATATGCCCGGAAGCCGAAGGGGTAGAAACCGGCGACTATATAAACATTCGGGGTGTTCCGCCTGTGAACCTCTCCATAAAACCCGAAATTCCCGGAGGCACAGGCACCATAGCTATGGCAGTGAACGTGTTGTCTTCCGTACAAAAGGCGCCCCCAGGTCTTTGGACTATGGCAGATATTCCAATACCTAGGGCAACCATAATCCCGGGCGGTAGGTGAGAGTATTGTCAGAAACTCAGGACAGAACTGCGCTAAACGGCGCCAAGTTCTGCAAAAAAGGCGATTGGGTCGAAATACATAACGTCATTTTAGACGCAAACCACCGTTCCAAGGATATTCCTTTAGATACCGCTTTAGTGCCTCTGGAATCTTGGGTACGCGGGTGGGCTTTGACAGACGCGGTTTACGGTCAGGAAATAACTGCGGAGACGCCTGCGGGCCGCACGGTACAAGGAACACTGGTCGCGGTAAACCCGGGGTACGAACACACTTATGGCCCCGCAGTATCGGAACTAGCCTTCATTGGTAAAGAGCTTCGAAAAATACTGGCGGATGGCGGTGGTGGTAATCATGACAACTGAACATATGTCTTACGAAAAAGTGATGGCCCGCCGCCAAGAGATAATGGAGAAATCCTTGGGCGTCCAATACGGCGAATTTTTGAAAGGCAGGTTAGCCTTTGACTACCAAGGCATGATGGAAAAAACGGGGTATAGCTTATCTCAGGTGACTTCCATTCAGACGCAAACAGGGGTGGGTAACACACCTTTATTGGAGCTTAAGAATGTAACAGAATTGGTTCGCCGCACATCCAAAAAGGGGTACGGAGCCAGAATCCTTGTAAAAGACGAAGCCGCCAACCCTTCAGGGAGTTTCAAAGACCGCAGAGCCGCCGTATCAGTTTATCACGCCAAAAAGTTGGGTTACCCTGGTGTATTGGCAGCTACTAGCGGCAATTACGGGGCGGCTTTGGCGTCCCAAGCCGCCATGAGGAATATGCCGTGCATTATCGTTCAAGAAGTATTCGATTCCGAACACATGGGGCAGCCTGAAATAATCGAAAAGGCCCGCAAATGTGAGGCTTACGGCGCCGAAGTTGTAAAACTCACGGTTGGTCCCGAATTATTCTATGTGGCACTGGTTCTCTTAGAAAAGACGGGTTTTTTTAACGCGTCATTGTATAGCCCTTTCGGGGTTGCCGGAATAGAGACACTAGGGGCCGAGCTGGCGGAGCAGGTTCGTAAGGGTTACGGGCGGGATCCTGC
>CAYPVF010000133.1:5090-5550 GCA_964414105.1 uncultured Eubacteriales bacterium | reverse complement strand
GGACATGCTGTTTCACTTCGGCGTGTCAGAGGAGGCGATGCTCATAAGGCTTGATGAAGTTGGAGTGGGCGCAAAACAAGAGTCCAAACAAAGAAAGGAGGGATGAGCATTGAAAGGAAGATTGGAGAAACGGTCTAAAGCGTCATGGACTATTGTCATTGAAGCAGGAAGGGACCCGGCCACTGGAAAACGCAAAAGGATTTATCAAGCAGTGAAGGGTAACAAAACGCAGGCCAAGGAAATTATGGAGCAGATCTTGGCAGAACTGCGACAAGGTACTTATGTTGAACCAAGCAGAACGACTCTGGCCACTTATATGAGGAAGTGGTTGGATGCGGCATGTAGGCCACGCCTAGCAGCGAAAACCATAGAGGGATATGGGAACTGCATCGAACTGCATATTGTGCCCGCCCTCGGGAATGTTTTGCTGGCCGAGCTTCAGCCGATGCAAGTACAAAGC
>CAYPVF010000133.1:0-5080 GCA_964414105.1 uncultured Eubacteriales bacterium | reverse complement strand
GTGCTTTATTGGAGCAAGGGCTAAGCAAAAGGACTGTGGAGCTAATCCATACTGTTTTACGAGCGTCACTCAAACAAGCAGTGAAGTGGCAGTTGATTTCAAGAAACCCCGTCGATTCGACTGAACCGCCGAGACCAGTACAGTCCAAAGTAAAAACATTGACCCCGGGCGAGTTGAACGAACTTCTAAAAAAGGCTGAAGTATCGCCCATAAGAGATGTCATCTTGGTTGCAGTTTACACCGGCATGAGGCGCGGAGAGGTGTTGGCGCTTTGGTGGGATGATATTGACTTGGAAAAGGGAGCTATTTATGTACAACGGAACCTTGTGAGAGTAAGCGGCGAGAACATCGTAAAAGCACCCAAAACCCAAAGGGGCTCGCGCCGAATCCCGATTGATGGGAAGTTGGTTGAAGTTCTTGCCGAACGAAGAGTGCGGTCAAGGAATAATTGGGTATTCTGCCGTCAGGATGGCTCGCCGCTGGAACCGTCTACCGTAACTCACCAATTCAAGCAGGTAGCAAAAAAGGCAGGCTTCCCCGAGCTGAGGTTTCACGATCTACGCCACACTTACGCTACCATATTGCTAACCCAAGGTATTCAAGCCAAAGTTGTCCAGGAGCTACTTGGGCACGAAAGTATTACCACTACGATTGACACCTACACCCACGTTGTAGAAAGTCTGCAAAAGCATGCCGCTGAAGTCTTTAGTGAGGCCTTAAAAACGCAACACGAATCCAAATGGCGACAAAATGGCGGCAATCGCCACCTAACTGTGGCAAAGTGAGGTTAGGAAACTGCGGTCTAGCTGGTGGGCCATACAGGACTCGAACCTGTAACCCCCCGATTAAGAGTCGGATGCTCTACCATTGAGCTAATGGCCCGCGAATTGTGAGTGGTAGCGGCGACTGGATTTGAACCAGTGACCCTACGGGTATGAACCGTATGCTCTAGCCAACTGAGCTACGCCGCCACGCAAGTACGTTTAATTATAACTAGCGCTAAAGTTCGCGTCAACACACGGACCGGCTTGTAACCAAACAGGGCAAGAAGGCATTAATCGTCACCCATTCTTGTGCATAAAAGGGGAACCGCTACTTACACCGCCGACTGTTCGCACGCAATTCTTCTATGTGATTATCGTTTCCGCCCTACTCCTCGTACATGAAAATGCTTTCAATGCTCAGCCCAAAATATCTGGCAATTTTGAACGCCAGAACAATGGAAGGGTTATACCGGCCATTTTCAAGAGACCCTATGGTCTGCCTAGACACCTCCAAAGCGTCCGCAAGATCCTCCTGTGTTATCCCCCTTTGTTTTCGCAATTCCTCAAGGCGGTTTTTCAAAACATCCCCTTCTCCTGACAGATATGTAATTGGAAAGGAAACTTTACATCTCAATGATATCACGCGGTCATTCTGATGACAAGTATGCTTTCCATGGCACCACGCCAGGTGAAGTGAATGTGGCGGGACGCTAGATTCTTTCAAAAAGCGCTTGCGGCATTTCCCAACAAAGTACCGTTTATTATAGAATCTACAAGGAAGCAAACGACAACTGCTTCCTAAGGAATTGAAAAGGGGTGACCGTAGTGTTATCGGATATTGAAATCGCCCAACACGCCGACATGAAGCCAGTGGTGGAAATTGGGGAAAAAATTGGTCTTACCCAAGATGATATGGATTTTCATTCGAAATATAGGGCTAAGGTACATCTCGATGTTCTGGAGAAATACGCCTCCAAACCTCAGGGCAAGTACATAGATGTTACTGCCATTACCCCTACGCCTCTAGGTGAAGGGAAAACTACCACGGCCATAGGCCTGGTTCAAGCCCTTGGCAGCCATCTCGGCAAAAACGTGGTGGCATGCATAAGGCAACCCAGCATGGGCCCGACGTTTAACATCAAAGGCGGCGCGGCGGGCGGAGGGTACAGCCAGGTTATCCCCATGGAAGACTTCAACTTGCACCTCACAGGGGATATTCACGCAATAACTGTGGCGCACAATTTGGCCGCAGCGGCTTTGGATTCACGAATGTATCACGAGTCAAGACAGTCTGACTCGGCCCTAAAACGGCGGGGGTTAGCCGAGCGCATTGATGTTGACCCTGAAACCATAACATGGCGCCGGGTAGTTGACGTGGCCGACAGAAGCCTTCGAGATATATCGGTAGGTCTTTCCGACGATACCCTTTCTGACGGGTCCTCAAGCCCCATTTTTCCCAGGACAACGGGTTTTGACATATCTGTAGCCAGTGAGCTAATGGCCATTTTAGCCCTTACAACCGGCCTCAAGGACATGCGCCAGCGCATCGGTAAGGTAGTCGTGGCCATGGATAAAAAAGGTAAGCCCGTCACTTTGGAACGGCTTGGGGTAGCAGGGGCTGTAACAGTGCTATTGAAAGAAGCTTTGATGCCTACTTTACTGCAAACCTTAGAAGGCCAGCCCACTTTTGTCCATGCTGGGCCGTTTGCAAACATAGCTCACGGTAACAGCAGTATAATTGCCGACCAAATTGCGTTAAAACTTGGCGATTATGTTGTAACCGAGAGCGGTTTTGGCGCCGATATCGGAATGGAAAAGTTCTTCGACATTAAATGCAGGTATAGCGGCTTGATCCCCAACGCTGTGTGTTTGGTGGCCACAATCAGGGCCTTGAAGATGCACGGAGGCGGCCCAAAAGTAAGCCCGGGTGCGCCCTTGGATAAGGCGTATACCGAGGAGCATTTGGATTTACTGGAAAAAGGGTTGGAAAACTTGGGGGTACACATTCGAAACGCCCGTCGGTTTGGCATTCCGGTTGTTGTGGCCATAAACGCGTTCCCCACAGACACTGATGCTGAAGTGAAAATGGTTAGGGACTATTCCATAAACCTGGGCGCTGTAGACGCGGTGAAGACTACCCACTTTGCGGACGGCGGCAAAGGTGCTGTGGATTTGGCAAAAGCCATAGTGAGAGCATGCGATATGCCTTCTAATTTCAGTTTCCTGTACGAATTAGATCAACCCATAAAGAACAAGATCGAGATTATCGCCAGGGAAATATACAACGCCAAAGATGTGTCTTACACTGCCAAAGCGGAAGAACAGATTGCCAGTTATGAAAGAAGCGGCTTCGGAAACCTTCCTATATGTATGGCAAAAACGCACTTGAGCATCAGCCACGATCCCACGATCAAAGGCGCGCCTAAGGGCTACACCTTGCCCATAAGGGAAGTGCGCGCCAGTGTGGGTGCAGGTTTCATTTATCCTCTGATAGGCGCCATGAGCACTATGCCGGGTCTCGCAACCCGCCCTGCGTATATGGATATCGACATAGATGAGGATGGCAATATTGTAGGCATGTTCTAAGAGCCCGCGCTGAGGGTGGACCCTGCGGCCCACCCTCAGATTTGTATGGCGTGCCGATGGCTACTGTTTCAAAAGATCCCGAATCTCGGTTAGAAGAATCTCTTGGTTTGAAGGTTTAGGAGGCTCGGCTAGCGGTGCGGGTTGTTTCTTTTCAGCCGCTTTTACCTTGTTTATAAGCTTCACGAAAAGGAATATTGAGAATGCAATTATGACGAAATCTACTACGCTTTGAAGGAACGCGCCATATGCGATAGCTGTTTCTCCTACAGTTACTTGAAGGTTCTCGAAATTTACTCCGCCTAACACTAAGCCGATTATTGGCATAAGTATATCCTGCACCAGGGAAGTTACGATCTTCCCAAAAGCTCCGCCTATTATGACACCCACGGCGAGATCTAACACGTTGCCCTTCATGGCGAATTCCTTGAACTCTTTCATTATGCGCGACATTTCATCTACCCCTCCACACTTAACTCTTGGAATATCATACAGATTATGACTTGTTTTTTTCACCTGTGCTATAGTTTGATCACGATTAACGCCAAGTCCGGAGGTTGACGACATTTGAAGTCTGAATCTGAAAACACTGTGCGTAGTGTTGTTCTCGGAGGAATGTTGACTGCTCTGGGTGTGCTTCTGCCAATGATGTTTCACGCAATGGGGCTTGGGAAAGTGTTTTTACCTATGCATATCCCCGTGTTTTTGGCGGGTTTTGTTTGTGGCCCCGCCATCGCTATGTCAGTTGGCATTGTGACACCATTGGTAAGTTCTGTTTTTACGGGAATGCCGCCTTTCATGCCGCCTGTTGCCCAAGGAATGGTACTAGAGTTGGCGGTATATGGTTTGGTTACAGGGTATTTGTTTCGCAAGGCTAGGCTTGGTGTTTATGTTTCTATGATCACGGCCATTGTTAGCGGAAGGATAGTATACGGTGTCTTGGCCCATCTGCTGATGCCTCTATTTGGTTTTCCTGATGTGCCCATATGGGCCCCTTTGACCGTTTCTCTTGTGGAATCCTTGCCGGGGGTTATCGCTCAATTGTTGGTTGTACCCGGTTTGTTATCGCTGGTGAAAGGGCACGGAAAATCCTTGTTCACACTAAAAAGGGCAGAAACTCGTTAGAAACTATTTCGCGTTTTGAACCGTCCAACATTTTGGCACCCATTTCAAAAGGAGATGATTACTTGAGTATCGGTTCAAAAGAGCGTTCTAGGTTTGTCGCGTTGTTCTTAGCCGGCTTTATGGTACTGCAGACGTTTGGCTTGTCTGTCGCAATAGCGTCCGGAGGACAAAACGTTACTCGGTTCACAGTATATTACCCGCTGTATCTTCGAAGTGGGGTATTTGTGTTTCCTGTGGATTACGTTGCGCCCCAAAACGATCTTGACGAGGCGGCGTTGATAAAGATGGCCCTGGAAGAGCTTATAGCTGGGCCGCCTGCAAAACCGTTTCGAATGATGCAGACGATACCACAGGATGCTCGCGTCCTTGATGTCACAATTTAACGTAGGAGCCCCAGGGGAAATGGGGATTCTCACTGCCCTAGTCAATACAGCGTGCCAATACCCTGTTATAGGCATGAAGCTTTTGGTGGAGGGCAAGGAAGTGGAGACGCTTGCGGGCCACATAGAAGTGGAGGGGGTTTTGGCGCCCGATTTTGACGCTAAGCTTCGATCCATGCCCGACGTGTGGCAGCACAGCACTACGATCACCGAATACCTGGCCAGCGC
>CAYPVF010000132.1:0-5573 GCA_964414105.1 uncultured Eubacteriales bacterium | reverse complement strand
TGTGCCGGCGCCCGGATACCTGTTTGCGGGAGGGGTTTGGCAGTGCTTCGAGATGCTGATTTCGCGAAAATACGCGGCCTTATGTATAAAACATCTTGGGTTGACCTCAATGAGAGTAAGAGAGAGCTGGTAAAGGCAAGGCTTGCGAAAAGGCTTCGCGCTTTGAACCTTGAAAGCTACGGCGACTACGTGAAACTAGTGTCAAACGACACTTCAGGTGTTGAACTATCTGCTATGGTGGACACTCTTACCACCAATCTTACATCTTTCTTCAGAGAATCAGATCACTTCGCCTACCTTCGGGATACAGTGCTGAAAAAGGCTTGTGAAAAAAAACAAAGGCGGCTCCGTATTTGGAGCGCCGGATGCTCAACGGGAGAAGAGGCATTATCCATTGCCATAATTATGAGGGAGTCTATCCCCCGCCTGGATTCTATGGATGCTTCAATTTTGGCAACAGATATTTCATCAAAAGTGCTTGATACGGCGCGTATGGGCATTTACCCCGAAAGTCGGTTCGCCTCTGTTCCCGATAATATTAGGGACAGGTATTTTCGACAGATTAAAAAAGGCCGCGAAAACGCGTATCAAGCCTCTAGTACCCTTACGAGGCTGGTCCACTACCGCAGACATAGTTTGGCGGGTTCGTGGCCCATGAAAGGCCCTTTTGATGCCATATTTTGCAGAAACGTCATGATTTACTTTGATCGCGACGCGAAAGAGTCTCTTCTGAGAAGGTTTACTAATGCGTTGGATGCTGAAGGGGTGCTGTTTGTTGGCCACTCAGAAAGCCTCACCAATATCAGCGAAAACTACCGTTATGTCGCCCCAGGGATTTACCAAAAATCCTAACGATTTGTCTGCGTCGCTGTTGGTCGTGGGAATTTCTGACATGGAGGTTTCCAAGGTACCCGGCGCTGTATTGGTTACTCATTCTTTGGGGTCTTGTGTTGGCGTAACGCTATATGACCCTGTGGCGCTTATCGGCGGCATGCTGCATTTCCAGTTGCCAGACTCTGCATATGACAAAGCAAAAGCGGAAGCGCACCCTTCTATGTTCGCAGACACAGGCATTTCGTTACTTTTCAGTGAAGCCTTATCCTTAGGGGCGTTGAAATCAAGGCTTGTGGTCAAACTGTGCGGCGGCTCGAACATAATGGATAAACAAGGCATCTTTAATATCGGCAAACGTAATCATGCCGCCGCTAGAAAGATGCTGTGGCGTTTGGGGTGTTTCGTGACGGCGGAGGATGTCGGCGGAGAATCATGGCGCACCATGACACTACATATCAAGACGGGTACTGTGACGGTGAAAAGCAGTACAGGCCAGAAGAATATCTAAGGGGGGGTGGTGATTATGAGTCTCAATGTGTTGATAGCAGACGATTCTGCGGTAATGAGAAATATTATATCCCGGACTTTGCACATGTTAGGCATTCCTTTGGGCGTGGTTTACACGGCGAAAGACGGCGGCGAGTGTTTGGAGCTTTTAAGCCGCGAATGGGTCGACCTTCTATTCCTGGATATTAACATGCCTGTTTTGGATGGTTATCAAGTGTTGAAAGCCTTATCTGCCGACCCAGTCCTTAACGATACCCCCATCATCGTTGTTTCTGCCGAAAGCAACAGATTTAGAATAACCGAACTGGGGACCAGAAGCGTGAAGGCGTTTATAGGCAAGCCTTTCACTCCCGAATCGTTTCGCGATGCTGTTCAGACGGCGATTGGGGGTATAACAGAAAAATGACGAATGCAGCCGGTTTACTCCTGAGCTCGCTAATCATGGTACTTGAACAAGCGTCTTTCCTGTACCCCACCAGCCCTTTGCTGAAGGACTTCGAACCATACAAACCCGGTAAAGTCTATGAATCCGGGGATAAGCTTTTCTTGGCAACTGTTGATTCTGACAACTCTCTTGTCTGCCTTTGGATTCCAAGAGGCCTGGGTGCTATCATAGCAGCCAATATGCTGGGCACTGAACCGGATGACCCATATGTTCAAGACAGGATTATGGATGCCATTGGCGAGATGACTAACATGGTCGCCGGTTTGCTGGTAAACTCTGATGAGAAAAATTCAAAAATAGAGATGACAGTACCGTCGTTCTATGAACCCGATTGCCTGCAAGGCTTGGCTTGTCAAGAAGGTTTGACTCTTACGGGCGCCGTAAGTTTCTTTGTGGAGGAACACCGTATGAGCGGCGCCGTTTTTCAAAAACATACCTGCGTGGGGTTGCAATGATAAAAGTACTGATCGTGGACGATTCCGCAATCGTCAGAAAAATACTTACGGAAGAACTGTCCAAAAGCCCAAGCATTGAGGTGGTTGGAACCGCACCCGATCCTTATGTGGCACGGGATAAAATTGAAAGGCTGAAACCGGATGTGATCACTCTCGACCTTGAACTGCCGCGTATGGACGGTATCACGTTTTTACGCAAAATTATGAGGTACCATCCTTTACCTGTGATAGTCGTGAGCTCGTTGACCCCAAAAGGCAGCGAGCTTGCTGTGGAAGCCTTGGAATCAGGGGCAGTCGACGTTGTGTGCAAACCGGGCTCGTCATTTAGTGTTGGCGATCTTGGCAGGGTGCTCATCGACAAAATTAGGACCGCCTCAAGGGTCGTGGTGGGAAACCTGCCCCGCCCTACCCCCTTACTAGGCGCACAACAATCCCGCGACCAAGCCAATTCCCCATTGCCCACGCTTTCAAAAACCACCTATAAAGTAGTGGCTATAGGGGCTTCTACCGGTGGCACTGAGGCTATAAAGCAAGTTCTTATGAGATACCCCCCTGATGCGCCGGGAACCCTGGTAGTTCAACACATGCCCGGGGCCTTTTTGTATTCCTACGCCGAAAGGCTGAACAGGGAATGCCAAGTCAAAGTTAAGGTTGCGGATAACGATGAACCCGTACAGCCAGGTGTCGTACTTTTGGCGCCTGGAAACAAACACATGGTTCTGAGGCGTTATGGCGCCAGGTATCGAGTGAAAATAAAGGACGGACCAATGGTTTATTTCCAGCGGCCTAGCGTCGAAGTGTTGTTCAATTCAGTTGCCCAATACGCGGGCCGTAACGCGGTGGGAGTTATACTCACCGGTATGGGAGCAGACGGGGCGTTAGGCCTGAGGGCCATGCTAGACAAAGGGGCTGACACTATAGCCCAAGATGAAAAAAGCTGCGTCGTGTTTGGAATGCCTAAAGCGGCTATTGACGCAGATGGGGCCAAATACATCCTCCCCCTGGGTAGAATAGGCGACAAGATTCTGGAATTGGGGTAACTCTACTCTTTTATGTTTCTCAAGGCCACCGATATCTCCATGAAACCCGCGGACAACTCCAAAGGGATTACCAGCCGCTGAATATCCATAGTTGAAATCATTACCCCTTTCCCCGTTATAATCGTGGGGGGAGTCAGATTGCATTCAAAACCCTGTGCTTCTAAACCGCCGGCTGCTTGGCCTGTTATGATATTGCCCATCTCAGCTATGGCCGATTGAGCCAGCTCTTGAAAGAGCGGCACCGGCTCGCCTATAAGAATGGAAGCGATCTGTTTAGCGGTTTTTTCTGACATACTATAAAGGACGACACCTTTTGCTTCGCCTGTGACGCCAATAGCTACGTTAACTTCGCCGGAAGTAGCTTTTCCCGAATCCAGCCGCAGTTGACCCCTGGTGATCTCCACCTTAAGCTCATCTTGCAGAAACTTATACGCGGCTTCAAGAAACGGATTTACAAACCCCGCTTTTAGCAAACAGATCTCCTCCAATACTAAAAAAGAACGATGCGAGAGACAAAAACTATGTAGCGCATTGGTTTTTAACAGCCTCCAGAAGTTTGTCCGAGTCGTAGGGTTTAGCCACGAAGTCCCTGGCACCCGCGCGTATGGCCTCTAGCACCATGCTCTTTTGGCTTAAGGCCGTAACCATTACTATCCTCGCGTCGGGGTCCTTTTCCTTAATGGCTTTCACAGCGTCAATACCGCTCATAACCGGCATGGTAATATCCATCAACACGACGTCCGGCCGCTCTATTGCGTATTTTTCTACTGCGTCCAACCCGTTGGCCGCTTCGGTCACTAAATATCCATTGCTCGTTAGAAGCTTGGAGGCTTTGTTTCTCATAAAAATGGCATCGTCAACACACATAACTTTAACCAATACTATAAACACCTCCAATATCGCGATTAGGCGATATAAGCCTTTCTTCTTATATCGACATAAGCGCCGGAGGTGTTAACAGTCCCCAGACATTTCTGTGCCAAAACGTTTTCTAAAGCTCAATGCGATGCTTTATGACGCGCCTATAGGACAACTGCGGACACACTGACCCTTACAGTAGTTTTTGTCGCTTACATCTAGACAAAGGTTTTTGTTGACATCAGAAACGGTGTTTAACCATACGCTATCCGGTTTCTCAACAGGTAAAACCGTTATAACGCCAAGATGCCCGCAACGCCGCAAGCACAAACCACACGACTCTCCCAAACAAACTTTGTTCTCCAAAAGAGGCGTGGGTTCAATTTCAGCATTAGTAATGACGCTGGCAAAACGAACTCTTGGTCCAAATTCCGGGGTAATGACAAGGTTACTAAGGCCGAATTCCCCCAGGCCCGCTCTTACAGCGGCGTGTTTGTGGGAAAAAAGCGAAGTATTTTCTAGCAGACGGCCGCCTAAAGCGCGGGAACCATACCTATCTTCGTTGGAGGAACGGAAATATAGAGACCCATATCCTTCATCTTGCACGATCATGGCAACTCGTAAAGCAAGTGCGGAAAGCAGGTCTGAAGTGGGGCCGTGGGACTCGATTTCCCAAATGTAATCCTGCATCACGCTTCTTAAGTGCTCTTGGGGTATGAACTCGGATGCCTCAGGCATCATAGAGGCGTGGTCCAAACCGCGGTCAAGAATGCGGGACGCGATAGAAATAACTGTTTTGCAGTCGGGCATAAAATCTTTGGGATGATGCCCGCGGGGTGCGCCGTCAAACCGGCTGACAGGCGCAAATCCTACTAAATGTGCTCCATTTCCAAGGCAGAATTCCTTCACTTTATCAGCCATTCTTGTGGCCTCATAGTTATGGGTTGTCGTGGCAGGTACACTCCCTTGCGTTTTATAAAAAAGGTCGAAAAACATTCCAACATGTTTGTTCGACCTTGCCACGACCATTCCCTGCGGGGCCGCCTGTGTCAAATTTTGAATGCGTCGAATCCTAGATCGTCCAAAACCTCGACGGCGATTTTTAAGCTATTATCATCCCCGTCTACGGTTACGGTTTTGTCTTCCAAAGATACTTGGAATGACAGTTTTGTGCGCTCCAAAGCTTTTGTAATTCTATTTACGCAGTTTTCACAATGCATATCCGGTACTTTTAGCGTAGTCACGCAAATCACCTTATTTCATCAGTTTTCGTACTATTTGCACCAATTCTTGTACAACTTCCTCGTCGCCAATTTGGATACCCTGAACGACGCAGGTTCTTATGTGATTGCTCAAAAGTTCCTTGTTGAACGCATTTAAGGCCGACTGTATTGCCGACACCTGTGTAAGGATATCCACACAATACGCTTCACT
>CAYPVF010000131.1:927-5578 GCA_964414105.1 uncultured Eubacteriales bacterium | reverse complement strand
CTACACCAGGACGTACACTCTTTCCCTACACGACGCTCTTCCGATCTAATTAGCCCCAAGGATTATACCTTTTCAGCCCGCGCAGACGAATCCAAGGCCCTTGCGCCAACCAACGAAGGAATCCTACTTCTGAAGAAGAAATATTGTTCTAGCACTGAAAGCCATAAAAGGGGAATCTTAAAGTGAGTGGCAATTTGGGGATGGGAGATAATGAGAAGCCGTGAGTTTTGTCGTTAGGCTTCGAAGGGTTCAGGCCAAACAAACATATTTCTGCTAAAACATAGTGTTCAATAGTTAGTGTGGATAAACAGATGAGGAGGGTTTACCATGGTGACCAACAATGACGTTTCGGCGGCCATGACCATCAAGCTTGACACCGAGCTTCCGCCTATGCCTGCCTTCGTCAAAAGTATCAGGCGGGCTCCGGACAGGGGTTTTCGCCTTTCAAAAGAACAAGCTAAGCTCGCGCTCAAAAACGCTTTGCGGTATGTTCCCGAAGAATTTCACCAGAAGCTGGCGCCCGAGTTTATGGAAGAGCTCATGACTAGGGGCCGCATTTACGCCTACCGGTTTCGGCCTGAAGGGCGCATTTACGGCAAACCGGTTGACGAGTACAAAGGGCAATGTCTTGCGGGTAAAGCCATTCAAGTGATGATCGACAACAACCTAGATTTTGATGTGGCTCTTTACCCTTATGAGCTTGTCACTTACGGCGAAACCGGCAGCGTTTGCCAAAACTGGCTGCAGTATCGGCTGATCAAAAAGTATCTCGAGGTTCTGACCGATAACCAGACACTGGTCGTGGCATCCGGGCATCCCGTAGGGCTTTTCCCGTCCAGGCCTGAGGCACCCCGGGTTATCATCACCAACGGACTCATGGTCGGAATGTTTGACAACCAAGACGATTGGGAAATCGCGGCGGAGATGGGGGTTGCCAGTTACGGGCAGATGACCGCGGGCGGCTGGATGTATATAGGTCCCCAGGGTATTGTCCATGGCACTTTCAACACTTTGCTGAACGCGGGACGCCTGAAACTGAAAATTCCGCAAGACGGCGATCTTCGGGGCAAGCTGTTTGTATCGTCGGGTTTGGGTGGCATGAGCGGTGCCCAGCCCAAGGCAGCGGAAATTGCCCACGCAGCAGGTATTGTCGCCGAAGTCGATTACTCGCGAATTGAAACGCGTCGTAACCAGGGTTGGGTTCGCGAGGTTTCTGACGACCTTGGCCGAGTTTTCCAGATTGCCAAGGAGTTTATGGACAAGAAAGAGCCTGTGTCCATCGCTTATCACGGGAATATCGTTGATCTTTTGCAGTACGCCCTGGATAACGATATCCATATCGATCTTTTGTCCGATCAAACCTCTTGTCACGCGCCTTATGACGGTGGCTACTGCCCGCAGGGTTTGTCTTTTGACGACCGCACAAGGCTGTTGTCCGAGGACAGGAATACCTTCAAGCACAAAGTTGACGAGAGTCTGAAAAAACACTTTCACCTAGTAAAAGAACTGGTGGGGCGGGGGACATACTTTTTCGATTACGGAAACTCGTTCTTGAAGGCCGTGTACGACGCGGGCGTCAAGGAAATTGCCAAAAACAGTGTTGACACAAAAGACGGGTTCATCTTCCCCTCTTATGTCGAGGACATCATGGGCCCCATGCTTTTTGACTACGGTTACGGGCCATTTCGGTGGGTCTGCCTAAGCGGGAAACCAGAAGATTTGGCAAAGACCGATAAAGCCGCCATGGACTGCATCGACCCCAACCGGCGTGGGCAGGACCGAGACAATTACATTTGGATTCGAGACGCCGAGAAGAACAAACTGGTTGTTGGGACCCAGGCCCGCATATTGTACCAAGACGCTGAAGGTCGGATAAGGATCGCTTTGGCGTTCAACGATATGGTCCGCCGAGGGGAAATCGGCCCGGTTATGATGGGGCGCGACCACCACGACACCAGCGGCACGGACTCGCCTTTCAGGGAAACTGCCAATATAAAGGATGGAAGTAACGTCATGGCCGATATGGCCACCCATTGCGTTATTGGCGACGCTGCCAGGGGCATGAGCATGGTCGCGCTACACAACGGCGGCGGGGTAGGCGTGGGTAAAGCCATAAACGGCGGTTTTGGGTTGGTTCTGGACGGCAGCGAGCAGGTCGACGAGATCATCAAGTCGGCCCTTCTTTGGGATGTCATAGGCGGCGTGGCCAGGCGGTCTTGGGCCAGAAACCGCAACTCCATAGAAACGAGCGCCGAGTTCAACAGACAATACGCAGGCAAAGGCCATATCACCCTGCCTTATTTGGCCGATGATGACCTTGTGGACGAAGTGGTGGGGAAGAAGCTGTAAAGCACAACGAAAGGTGAGGGCGCCACGGCGCAGGCGTAACGCTGTGGATGTGTTGGTATAGAAAACATGTCGAGGCGACGGGTGATAGTGCCGTCGCCTTTATTTTTATCTAAACCTTGCCAACCCATGTAAGGCATGATACTGTTGTTCCGGTAGTAAGAAAGTAAGGAAATAAGGCGATAATGAATTAGGCCAAAAGGTCAGCTCGGTGGCGGGCATCGTTGGGTAGAGCAAGGAGGGCGACTATGTCTGAAAAGGATGAGAAAAGCCTGAAATGGGATATCAAAGTTACCTCCAAAGGTCAAATCACCTTACCTAAGAAGGTGCGTGACATAATGATGGTAAGGGAGGGAGACCGTCTTGAGGCCGTTGTTCAAGACGACACGCTTATGTTAAAGCTGAGTGACGACATTCCCGAAAGCGAAAGGGCAAAACTGAGCGCTCGGCGCCAGTTGTACAAAATGGGAATTGACCCGGATGTTCCGCATCCCGACTTGGACCATACCAGCGTACGCAAAAGAATGCCTAACCTGCCTTTCACTATGGCGGAAAGGGTTCGCAGGGAGAGGGAAGGTGGGAATGAACAGTGAGCCTGATGACATATTTCGTCGACACTAGCGCTCTGTTTAAGCGCTATGTTCCCGAGGATGGTTCGGATTTCATGGACCGGCTGTTTGAACAGGAAAACCCCATCGTTATCTCTTCGCTCACCAGGATAGAGCTTGCCTCCAATCTGCAAAGACTTTTGTCTGTAGATAGAGCGATAAACCGCCCGCAATTTCAGGACACCTGGGCTTCGTTTTCCCTGGACATGGCGCGGGGCCGGTTCGAGGTGGTAGGAGTCGTTCCGAAAGTTGTTGACGGGGCGCTTCATTTATTGTCCGGTGCCTACGCTATGCCCTTGGATGCTTTGCAGATATCGACGGCTATGTCACTCGGAGCCGAAGTTGTAGTGGTATCTTCTGACCGGAAAATGAACACAATGCTCCGAGAGGCCGGACTCGATGTAATCGATCCTATGTCGCCGCCCGAAAACTGCTTTCATACAAAGTGACGGGGTTTGCGTGCTGCCCGGGCTCTATCCCTCAACTATTCTACTTGCTTGGGTGAAACAGGGACAGAGCCCGGGGCCTTAGTCCTTAGGCGGAGTAAGCTGTCTCGCCGCCTACGAACACTTCTTTCACATTTTCGAGAGATGCAATATCGACAGAGGCGTCTCCCGAAACCACTGTAATATCGGCAAATGCTCCGGGAGCGAGTTCGCCTATTTTACCTTCCATACCCAGGGCTTGCGCGCAATTCTTTGTACCGGCGCCGATAGCCCAAACCGGGCTCATACCGTATTCCACCATTACGGCGACTTCTTGCGCCACCGGTGTCGCGGGGGCTCCCGGGAACATCATGTCAGTTCCGGAGACCACCAGAACTCCGGTTTCGGCGAACTTCTTGAAATTCGCCCTGTAGTAGACGTTGGCGGGGCTGTAAATGTCGTAAGTCTCTTTTTGCAGAGGGGTGAGGGACTCGTAGCCGTGTTCTTTTACTATGGCACCAAGGCTATCGCCCGTGGTCTTGTGCACCAGCAAGGTTGGACACCAGGTTATACCCTTTTCCTTCATCTGCACGACCTGTTCGTAGGTCAAATCGGTACCGTGTTCAATAGTATCGACCCCGGCGTTAATGCAAATCTGCAGTGAAGGGTGGCGGCTGGTGTGTACAGCGAGCCTGTGATTGTGCCTATGCGTCTCATCCACGGCAGCATCCATCTCACCTTGAGTGAACTCTGAGACATCCGACCTGTGTGAAGCCATGACTTTGATCCAATCTGCTCCTTCACGGATTTGGGTGCGTATGGCCTTCCTTATTTCAAATTCTCCGTCAACCTCGATACTGGAACCGCGAGCGCCCCAGGCATGTCCGCCCGTGGCGCATAGGGCCATGTTGCAAAAATGTAAACGCGGAACATGTTTGAGAAAGCCACTGGTTACAGCCATGTTGAATTCTCGGCAGACACCGTCGGGAGACATTACGTCCCGCATGGTGGTAACACCGGTCTTGATGGCTCTTTGTGCGTAATCCAAAGTCCCGTAAGCTGTGTAATATTTGCCCTGTAGCGGTCTGCCGGGACTACTGAACCCGGTGCCCATATGTACGTGCATATCCACAAGCCCGGGAAGGATGGTAGCGTCGCCGTAATCTTTCACTCTCTCGCCGGGATACTTGCGTTTCAGTTCCTCCGCCAGCCCAACTTCTTTTATTATGCCGTCTTCAAATTCCAGCGGAGAGCCGTTTTCCGGGCAGCCCC
>CAYPVF010000131.1:0-917 GCA_964414105.1 uncultured Eubacteriales bacterium | reverse complement strand
GTCTTCAAACAACACTGCCCCGTCTTTAATGACAGTTGTAGAGTCTCCGGTCACAATGGTTTTCGCGCAGATTATCATGGTATACCTCCTCAAATTTGTGGGGTAGCAGCTTGTACCACAACTATTATATAGCCCGTGTGGGGTAGGACAGCAACCCGTCTGTCCTCATCGTATTCCCTTGGAGACGTCTGAGGGCCTCTCTTAGGAGGTACGGTCGAATCTATCATCAAACTACCCGTTCGTGTGGGGGCGAAGTCCCGAAAAAGCCCTTATTCTAGATGTGTAAGCGGATCAAAGCTTAGACTTTCTATCATGGATTACGGAGGTTTTGCCAATGGTAAAAAAGTTGTTGGGTGCGTTTCTGGTATTGCTGTTTTTGCTTGCTCCGGTTGCGCCGACGGTATTGGCCAACGGTGAGTATATTTTTCAAGGTCCCGAATCAATCTCGCACAACGGTATTATCGCTTCTGTGTCATTCGACCTTGAAAGCCCTCAGCAATCGGATACAGACATTACGGCCACTGTTACTTTAAGCGGTACGGCGGACGAAACTGCCGTGCACAAGGTGAAGCTACAAAGTGCTTCACTTGGCATGAACAGCGATGAATTGTGTGTGTTTGCCCGCGAAGGACAGACATTTTATTCGACCACCAGTCCATACGCTGTAATCCAATTTAACCTTCAAAGCGATGTTACAGACTTCCAGTTATCTCACACGTGTGTAACCCCCGGTGATGGTGCCGGTCAGTATTTCGGCGCGCTGGGCGACGCTTCCATTATATATACGAACACGAGTATAGCCGGGGTGTCGAGCGGTCCTTCAGTTGACACTACGTTTATTGTTTTTGTACCGCATCTTATTACCGCGATTCATACCTACCACTGGGAAGCCCAGTCTACTGACTATTTGGATCAAA
>CAYPVF010000130.1:0-5673 GCA_964414105.1 uncultured Eubacteriales bacterium | reverse complement strand
CGACATTATCTCGGTGGATGTGGGGGCCACTTTCCAAGGCTTTGTGGGAGACACGGCTGCCACATTTCCCGTGGGCAGGGTTTCCGAACTGGCGCAAATGCTAATCCTTTGCACACGCGAATCCTTGGCTAAGGGTATAAATCAAGCAGTAGTCGGCGGCCATCTGGGCAATATTGGGCACGCCGTTGAAAGCCACGCCAAAAAGTTTGGTTATTCGGTAGTGCGCGACTATGCGGGTCACGGTGTAGGCCGGGACATGCACGAGGAGCCTTTGGTTCCCAATTTTGGCGTTAAGGGCGCCGGAAGGGAACTCAAGGCGGGAATGGTTATTGCCATAGAACCCATGGTTAACGTGGGAACCTTCGAGGTAATAACTCATCCCAACATGAGTGTGGTTACAAAAGACGGTAGCCTGTCGGCCCATTTCGAACACACCGTGGCCATAACCCATGAGGGGCCCCGGTGGTTGACTCTGGTATAAATTACCACAACCTGGACAGACTTTTGTGAGGGATATGAGGGGGAATAACATGCCGAAGCAAGACAGCATTGAGGTTGAAGGCCGGGTCGTAGAGCCGCTTCCCAATGCCATGTTTCGGGTGGAGATCGACGGAGGACACTTAGTTCTAGCCCATATTTCGGGAAAAATGAGAATTAACTTTATCAAAATTCTTGCGGGCGACAGGGTACTTGTAGAGCTTAGTCCGTACGATCTCACCCGCGGTAGGATAACAAGGCGGTTTCGGTAATTACAGGGGAGCATCCTCTGTAAAGGGGGTTCTAATATGAAGGTCAGACCATCTGTTAAAAGGATTTGTGAAAAATGCCGTATCATAAGGCGGCATGGCAAAGTGATGGTTCTTTGTACAAATCCTAAACACAAGCAGAAACAGGGTTAGCCGGGAGGTGACATAATGGCGCGTATATCGGGAGTGGACTTACCAAGGGATAAAAGGATTGAAGCTGCGCTTCCTTACATTTTTGGAATAGGCAGGTTCAGGGCCAAGCAGGTTTTGGAAAATACAGGCGTCAACCCTGACACAAGAGTAAGGGATTTAACCGAGGAAGAAGCGGCACGCATAAGGGAGTACATCGACAGAAATTACAGGGTCGAAGGTGATTTGCGCACCGAGACTCAGATTAATATAAAAAGACTTATCGATCTTGGAACCTATCGCGGGCTTAGGCACCGAAGGGGTATGCCTGTCAGAGGGCAAAGAACCCAGACCAACGCACGGACCAGGAAAGGTCCCAAGAGAACTGTGGGGGCCAGAAGGAAGAGATGACGTTAGGGAGGCGCCATACGTATGGCTAGAAGAGAAAGACCGCGTAGACGGGAACGTCGTGTGGTTGAAAAGGGCATTGCTCATATCAGATCGACTTTTAACAACACAATGGTCATGATAACCGACACCCAAGGCGGGGCTGTTTCCTGGTCTACTGCGGGCAAGCAAGGTTTCAAGGGCTCCAGAAAGAGCACTCCCTTCGCCGCACAGCTGGCTGCCGAAAGCGCAGCAAAAACGGCCATTGACATGGGTATGCGAGAAGTTGAAGTCATGGTCAAGGGCCCTGGTTCCGGTAGGGAAGCCGCAATCAGAGCGCTGCAAGCAGCGGGCTTGGAGGTCACCACCATTAAGGACGTTACTCCTGTCCCGCACAACGGTTGCCGGCCGCCCAAAAGGCGCCGGGTTTAAGGGAGGCACATCATTGTCAAGGTATACTGATGCTTCCTGCAGGCTATGCAGGAGAGAGAGCCAAAAGCTCTATCTTAAAGGCGACAAATGCTTCACAAAATGCACTTTGGAGAAAAGGCCGTCTCCTCCGGGTATGCATACAAGAGTGCGGAGGCCAAGCGAATACGGCACCCAACTTAGGGAGAAGCAAAAGGCTCGCAGGTTCTACGGTGTGGGTGAGCGCCAGTTCAGGAACTATTTTGTGAGAGCCATAAAAACAAGAGGCGTCACCGGCGAAGTGCTTATGAGTTTTCTGGAGCGCAGGCTTGATAATGTGGTGTATCGCGCCGGCTTTGCGCGCTCAAGAAAAGAGGCCCGTCAGATAGTGGGGCACGGCCACATCGAAGTGAACGGCAGAAAGGTTGATATTCCGTCGTTCTTGGTCTCCACCGAGGATGTTGTCAAAGTCAGGTCTCACGCGCTAAAGCTTGAAAGGTTCAAGGCTATGGCGGAGGGGCTGCAGAGTCATAATGTTCCGGCTTGGCTGGAGTTGGACGCGCAAAACTGGAAATGCACAGTCCTTCGCATGCCTGAACGAGACGAAGTTGACGCTCCGGTAGACGAGCGTTTAATCGTTGAGCTTTACTCCAAGTAGGGCTCACCCCGGTTGTGCTTGAATTGAAGGGGGATCTACAAGCGTGTTTAACTTGATCGATCGGAGAGTAGAATGTGAAGAACTCTCTTTGGACAAACGGTACGGGCGTTTTGTGGTGGAACCGCTGGAAGGCGGCTACGGAGTGACCGTTGGGAATTCCCTCCGCAGAGTTCTTTTGTCGTCTCTCTATGGGGCCGCGGTTACCAGGATAAGCATAGAGGGCGTGCTTCACGAATTCTCGACGCTTCCTGCTGTCAGGGAAGACGTGACCGATATCATACTGAATATCAAAGATTTAGTGGTGAAGCTGCACAGCCCGGGGCCAAAAATGGCCCGCATAGATAAAGAAGGCCCTTGCAGCGTGACCGGGCGCGATGTTATGTCCGACCCTGATTTGGAGATTTTGAGCCCTGATGTCCATATTGCCGAACTAGATACCGGCGGCAGGCTCTTTATAGAGCTGACTGTGGAAGAAGGTAGCGGCTATGTTACGGCGGAGGAGAATAAGCTGCCCAATCAGCCTATAGGCGTTATCGCCGTGGATTCAAGGTTTACTCCTGTGACCAAGGTGAACTACACTATCGAGGCTACCCGGGTGGGGCAGAGAACCGACTACGATAAATTGGCTTTGGAGATTTGGACCGACGGCAGTGTCAGGCCTGACGAAGCCCTGGAAAATGCCGCCGATATACTCATCGAGCATTTCCAAATGTTTTCGGACCTTTCCGCCAGAGTGAAAGAGGACGATAGCGAAGAAGAGGTAGTCGAGAAATCTGAAGTCGAACGAACTTTGGATATGTCCGTCGACGAGCTGGAGCTATCTGCCAGATCTTTCAACTGTCTTAAAAGAGCCGGTATCAACACGGTTCGCGAACTGGTGGATAAGACTGAAGGGGAGATTTCAAAAGTACGGAATATGGGAAAAAAATCTCTCGAAGAAGTCAGGAATAAGCTGGCGGAACTTGGATTGGCCTTCCGCCCAGAAGAAGAGTGAGGGGAAGTTGAGTTGGCTTACTCGCGATTTGACAGAAATACCGCGCAAAGAAAGGCACTTTTGCGCGGTTTGGTGACATCCCTTTTGGAGAGCGAACGAATAGAGACCACACTTGCAAAGGCGAAAGCAGCCAGGTCGTTATCGGAAAAAATGATAACCCTTGCCAAAGAGGATAGCTTGGCCGCTAGGCGCAGGGCTTTAGCCTATCTTACAAAAGAGGATGTAGTCACAAAACTGTTCAACACTTTGGGGCCCAGGTACGCCCACCGTCAGGGGGGCTACACAAGGATTATACAGACTCGTCAAAGACGGGGCGACGGCTCTTCTATGGCGATTCTAGAGTTGATCAAACCTGAGAAATAGAAAGCCCAATATGCAAAGCACTGTCGAAGCCAAAGAAGTATTTCACAAATACCAAATAGGTGAATCCCAAAGTGTGTTAGCCTTGGCTGGGGTGGACATAGCCATATCACAAGGGGAGCTAGTTGTGGTAATTGGCCCCAACGGGTCGGGCAAGTCTACCCTAGCTAAGCATTTTAATGTGCTGCTTCTGCCGGATGATGGCGAAGTGCTGGTGTTTGGTATGAACACTAAGGACGTTAATCATACTTGGGAGATTCGGAAGGATGCCGGGATGGTCTTTCAAAACCCCGATAACCAAATCGTGGCTACTGTGGTTGAAGAAGACGTAGCGTTTGGGCCCGAAAATCTGGGGGTACCGCCGGATGAAATCCGAAGTAGAGTTTTGGAAAGCCTTGAATTGGTTGGCATGTCTGACTTTAGGCGGCACGCCCCTCACCTTTTGTCCGGCGGGCAAAAGCAAAGAGTCGCTATAGCCGGTGTTATGGCCATGAGGCCTAAGTGCATTATCTTGGACGAGCCTACCGCGATGCTTGATCCCAAAGGGCGAGAGGAAGTTATGAAAACGGTGACTTCCCTTAACAAAACCTACGGGCTCACCGTGATACACATAACCCATTATATGGATGAAGCTTTGTACGCCGATAGGGTCGTCGTAATGGACAAGGGAAAGATCGTTATGCAAGGCACACCAAAAAAGGTATTTGCGCAAAAAGACAAACTACAGGCGTTGGGTTTGGATGTGCCGCCTTTAGGCAAGCTGGCGGACATGTTTATCCAAGCGGGTTACAGTATTTCCCCCGACGTGCTTTGTGTGGATGAACTGGTGGATGAGTTATGCCGATTGAAGTCAAGCATTTAACCCATATATATAATCGAGGAAGCGTTCAAGAGTCTGAGGCTTTAAGCGACATTACCTTCGGTATCGAAGACGGTGAGTTTGTGGGCTTAATCGGCCCGACCGGCTCCGGCAAATCTACTTTGATCCAGCATCTAAACGGGCTTTTGAAGCCCACGTCGGGGCAGATACTCGTTGACGGTCAGGATATTTGGGAAAAAGGAGCCAGCCTTCGCGATTTGCGTCAAAAAGTAGGCTTGGTGTTTCAATTTCCGGAACAGCAAGTGTTTGAGGAAACAGTTGCGGCGGACATATCTTTTGGGCCCAAAAACTTGGGTCTTCCGGCAAGAGAGATCGAAGAAAGAGTGTTGGAAGCAGCAGAACTTGTGGGCCTGCCCGCGGAGTTACTGAAAAGGTCTCCCTTTGAACTGTCAGGAGGACAGCTTAGGCGTGTCGCCATAGCGGGCGTTGTATCAATGAAGCCCAAGGTGCTTATTCTGGATGAGCCTGCGGCGGGGCTGGACCCGAAAGGGCGCGACGGTGTTTTATCCAGTATCAACGAGATGCACGAAAGCGGCATGACCGTAATTTTGGTGTCCCACAACATGGAGGACGTGGCCAGGCTTTGCCAAAGACTAATAGTGCTCGAGGCAGGCAAACTTGTGGCAGACGGTTCTCCCAGAGAGGTTTTTTCAAAGACCGAATTTGTCCGGGAAGTGGGCCTTCGTCCACCTGATGTGGTGTCTCTTATGGAACAGCTCAAGCTGAGAGGTTGGAATGTGAGAACCGATGTTATGGATCTCGATGAAGCTTACGCCGAGATCAAGAAACAATTAAGAAAAAGCGGAGGAGATTGTGCCCTATGATGTCAAGCGGCGTTATGATGGGACAATACTATCCCGCGAAATCACCGGTTCATTCTCTTGATCCGAGAGTCAAAATTGTCTTGGCGGGCGTGTTCATGGTGGTTTTGTTTTTGGGTAACAACTTTTGGGCGTTTCTGGTGATGGGTTCTTTCGCCGCTCTGTCCATAGGGCTTTCCAAGGTTCCTGTGAGGATGCTAATCCGCGGCCTCAGGCCTATTGTATTTATACTGATTTTTACCATGGGTTTGCACTTATTTCTCACACCGGGGCCCGAGATGTTTCGGATA
>CAYPVF010000129.1:646-5726 GCA_964414105.1 uncultured Eubacteriales bacterium | reverse complement strand
TAGTATGTTCCCGAACCTACGTTTGCGGCCTGAATATTCGCAAACGGCTTTGTATAAATCTACCGGACCAAAATCCGGCCACAAGACTCCGGTAAAAACCAATTCGGAGTAAGCACTTCCCCACAAAAGGAAATTGGACAGTCTTTTTTCGCCGGATGTTCGTATGATAAGATCCGGGTCCGGAACACCGTCAGAATAAAGGTATTTTGAAAAGTTTTCTTCTGTAAGCTCTCCCCATGCTTTACGGTTTTGGGCTTCCTTGAGATACTTGTTGATACCATCAAGAATTTCTTGGCGCCCGCCGTAGTTTATGGCTAGTTGCACCAAAAGGTTTTTGCCTTTTGACGTGTCATGACTGAGGCTTCCGAGAGCCTTCACCACGGCAGCGGGAAACCGCTCCCACCTGCCTATAGGCAGAACCCGAACCCCGTTTTTCAGCAAATCGTCTTTGTCAGTCTTTGCGAACTCCGATATCAGACCAAACAAAAATTGCACTTCATCCTTGGGTCTTTTCCAATTTTCAGTAGAAAAGGCGAACAAAGTGCAATATTTTACGCCTAGCTCCAAAAGCGCGGGTAAACACCTGCGCATACTATCCACCCCGGCCCTATGGCCTTCTTTCCGCAATAACCCTCTTTTTTCGGCCCATCGCCCATTGCCGTCCATGATAATCCCTATGTGAGACGGAACATTACCCAAAAGAGCTTTTTTAAGCCATTCAGACTCTGTTATGCCGCCGTTTGAGACGTTCAACAGACTCACACTTCCATAATCTCTTTTTCCTTCAGGGCCGCAAGTTCGTCAGCGATCTTAACGTATCTGTCAGTAAGCTTTTGAACTTTGTCTTGAATCCTTTTGGCCTCGTCTTCCCCAAAAGATTTGTCTTTTTCGCCTTTTTTGATTTGCTCGTTTAAATCACGGCGGACCGATCGCAAGAACACCCTATGGGCTTCGGTCTGTTTCTTCATGGATTTAAGTATTTCTTGACGTCTTTCCCCTGTAAGCTGGGGTAATGTAACCCTGACCAGGTTTCCGTCACTGACCGGCATAGCTCCAAGATCAGCTTTTTGTATAGCCTTCTCAAGCGGTGTCACCATTTTTTTGTCCCAAGGTTGGATAACCAGTGTCCTGGGCGGCGCAACGCCGATGGTAGCCACCTGGTTCAGAGGTGTTGGGACCCCGTAATAGTCGACCATGACCTTTTCCAATAGAACCGGAGTAGCCCGGCCGGCCCTTATAGTGGCCAGTTCTTTCTTGAAACCTTCGATTATGCCCTCCATCCGGTCCTCTGCTTCGGCAAGAATCGTGTTTTCGTCCATTTTATTCCCTCCCAACAAAGGTACCCACCTTTTCGCCCCGTATGGCCCTTTCTATGTTCCCATAAACATCCAAGTCGAATACAACAAGCGGTATGCGATTGTCCATACAAAGAGTTGTGGCCGTAGCATCCATTACACCAAGCCGCTTTTGTATTAGCTCCATATAGCCCAACGTTTCGTATCTTACGGCGTCAGGATTTTCATTGGGATCAGAATCGTAGACACCGTCTGTGCCTTTTTTAGCCATAAGTATGGCTTCCGCTCCAATTTCCGCAGCCCGTAGTGCAGCTGTAGTATCTGTGGAGAAATACGGATTTCCGCTCCCGGCGCCAAAAATGACTATTCTCTTTTGCTTAAGGTGATGAATGGCTTTTCTTCTTATATAAGGTTCGGCGACCTCCCGCATGTCAATGGATGACATGAGCCTGGTATCTAAGCCCAACTTTTCTAAACGTTCTTGAAGGGCCATACAGTTTAAGACGGTGGCCAGCATGCCCATATAGTCAGAAGTGGCCCTATCCATACCTTTGGCTTGGCCTTTTACCCCTCGCCAGAAGTTTCCCCCGCCTACCACTATGGAAATCTCAACATCCATCCGGGTGACATCTTTTATCTGATTAGCAAGAGAGTCGACGACTTCAAGATCTAAGCCGAACCCGGATGACCCCGCCATGGCTTCCCCAGAAACCTTGAGTATCACCCGGCGATATTTAGCGGGGCTAACCGCCAAAACTGTCACCCCTTTCGGTTGTTATCGCTCGCCCAAAGCGATGCGAGAAAACTTGCCGACGACAATGTTTTCGCCCAATACAGCCACTTTCTCGCTGATAATGTCTTTGACCTTCTTTGAATCGTCTTTAATGAAAGCCTGCTCCAAAAGGCAAATGCCTTCGTAGAATTTGGAAAGCCTTCCTTGGACAATTTTGTCGAGAATGGCCTCTGGTTTGCCTTCTGCCTCGGCGCGCTCTCTTTCTACTGCTTCCTCCCTAAGGATTACATCTTGAGGGACATCGTCTTTAGAAACATATTGCGGGTTAGCCCAAGCAATATGCATGCAAATCTCTTTCGCCAGATCTTTGAACACATCTGTACGAGCCACAAAATCGGTTTCGCAATTGAGCTCCAAAAGAACGCCCAATTTTCCGTTATGGTGGAGATATGCTTCGATTAGCCCTTGCTCGGCGGCACGGGAGGCTTTTTTGGCGGCAGTTGCCAAACCTTTTTTCCTCAAGGAATCGATGGCCTGTTCCACATCGCCATTGCTTTCCACCAGGGCCTTCTTGCAGTCCATCATACCCGCCCCGGTACGTTCACGAAGATCTCGAATCATATCTATAGTAATTTCAGCCACTTGGTATCACTCCTCCTGAACTTGGACTCCTTGTTTGCCTTCCAGCATGGCATCGGCCATTTTCCCGGAAATAAGCTTTACCGACCTAATGGCATCGTCATTGCCCGGAATGATATAGTCGATTTCGTCGGGGTCACAGTTTGTGTCCACAATAGCCACGACAGGGATACCCAAGCGGTTGGCTTCCAAGGTGGCAATGCGTTCTTTCCTTGGGTCCACCACAAATAGAACGTCGGGAAGCCCCTGCATACCTTTGATTCCCGAGAAATATTTCTCAAGCTTGGCTTTTTCTTTAAGGTGTAGGGCTGCTTCTTTTTTCGTAAGTCTCTCCAAGTAACCGGATTCTTCCCACTCTTCAAGCTCTAAAAGCCTTTCGATGCGTTTTCGGATGGTAACGAAGTTTGTAAGGGTGCCGCCCAACCATCGCTGGTTCACGTAGAACTCGCCGGCTCTTTTGGCTTCGTTTTCTACCGCCTCTTGGGCCTGTTTCTTTGTGCCAACAAAAAGCGCCCTGCCGCCCCCTTGGGATATGCTGCGGACGAAATCGTAGGCGTCATCCAGCATACGGACAGTTTTCTGTAAATCGATAATGTAGATACCGTTTCGTTCGATGAAGATATAAGGCTTCATCTTAGGGTTCCATCTGCGGGTTTGGTGACCGAAGTGGACTCCTGCTTCAAGCAGTTGTTTCATGGTAACTACGGACAAATCTGAACACCTCCATGGTTTTTCCGCCGCTGCCATCAAAGGGTGCCTCGACTCCTAAGGGAGCACCACAAGCCCCTCCGGCAACGTGAGTGGTTTTTAAGCCTTGGGTAGTATACCACATTTAGTCTATTGCGCCGATGCCATATAGCCTCTCATTCGCATAACTGCTTTTGTGTGTAACTGGGATATACGCGAGGGTGATACCTCAAGAATGCGGGATATTTCTTTTACAGTCAGCCCCTCAAAATAGTATAAACTTATTACAAGTTTCTCCCTATCCGGCAGCTGATCAATAGAGCCCGCCAGGATCTCGCGTTTGGAAACCCACTCGGCTTCCTCTAGAGGGTCCTTGGCGCTTTGGTCTTTTATTTCAATTCTTCTCACGGAGCCGTCCCCGGCGTCGGCTCTCCCCCAAACATCCTCTAGTGAAAGTATGGAGGTGCTGGCCATATCCTTAATTCTTTGATCATATTCCTCCTTGGACACCTTTAGCTCCTGGGCGATTTCTTGGTCACTGGCCGATCTGCCCAGGCGGTTTTCCAAATCTTTTATGGTGGTCTCCAATACTTTGTTACGATGTCTAACAGACACGGGTACCCAATCCATAGCCCTCAGCCCGTCTATCATTGCCCCCCTGATCCTGGCTATGGCGTATGTCTCAAATTTCACACCGCGCAAAAGATCAAACCGTTCGATAGCGTCGATTAACCCTATACTTCCGTATCCCACTAAATCGCCCTCTTCAACGTTTCTGGGCAGATTGATGGCCAAACGTCCGGCCACATATTTGACAAGACCCGCATACCGGCTTATAAGTTCTTCTCTTGCTTCTAAGTCGGCGCCTATTTTGTAAGCCCGCCACAGCCCTTCAGTGTCTCTTTCTTTCGCTGAATCGATATTTCGCATGGCTCCGCTCCAATCTCCCACTTATCTTTAGGCGGGGATGTTATTGCTTTTCGACGCTCACGATTTTTAGCGCTTCAACATTGGCCCTATCATCGAGCTCCTCATAGGCCACCACAGAAATGTCCGGCACTACCCTTGAACTGATCTCGTATACTTGACTGCGGCACGCGGAGGACGTCAGAAGAACAGGAGATCTTGCTTTGACACTGACCTCGCTCATGGCATAAGAGATGGCTTTCATGAGTTCCGACAGCCTGTCCGCGCTCATGGCGACATAGGCGCCCCTATCGGATTTTTTGGTAGCTTCGATAATCTCATGTTCCAGGGAAGGATCCAAAGTCGCGACAGGGAAAGGTCCGTTGTCGAG
Organism: uncultured Eubacteriales bacterium; assembly: GCA_964414105.1. Lineage (GTDB taxonomy): Bacteria > Bacillota > Sulfobacillia > Fermentithermobacillales > Fermentithermobacillaceae > JAXGZG01. The sequence goes on along the minus strand of CAYPVF010000129.1, from coordinate 1,075 downwards.
GCCAACAGTCTTCGTTATCAGTCGCTTCAGCCCTTCTCGGACCCTCATGGTTAGATAGTCAGAGTCTTTTGAAACACGGGCCGCATCCGTGAGACTCTCCATTATGGACACCAAATCTCTGATGGGCACTTTTTCTCGCACAAGGTTTTGAAACACTTTTTGCACATCTCCAACAGTAACCAGCCCCGGCACCGCTTCTTCAACACAGGTGGCGTCTTCTTCTTTCGCAAGCTCCAAAAGACGCTGAGTCTCCTGCCGGGTCAGAAGAAGGTGGGCGTGTTTTTTCAAAACTTCGGTAAGGTGTGTGGCTACCACCGTTGAGGGTTCTACGACTGTATAGCCCGTCGTTTCTGCCTCGTCCCTGTAATCTTTGGGAATCCAAATCACATCAAGGCCGAATGCGGGCTCTTTACCTGGAACCCCATCTAT
>CAYPVF010000129.1:0-636 GCA_964414105.1 uncultured Eubacteriales bacterium | reverse complement strand
TTGTGAAACCATTGGGCCCTCCATGGCCAAAAGCCTATCCGGGTACACCTGCCCGGACCCGATTTCTACACCGCGCAGGTTTATGGAATATGTATTTGGCCCGATTCCGGCAAAATTGTCTCTCACTCTTACCATAGGAATCACGACCCCAAGCTCCGAGGCTAACTGTCTGCGTACCATAACAATTCTGTCCATGAGATCGCCGCCTTGGGCAGGATCGCATAAAGGAAGAAGGGCCAAACCGAATTCGATTTCCAAAGGATCAACCCGCACTAAGCCCGTGACCGCTTCGGGGCGTTTTTCTGCCTCCATATTCTTGCGTAAACTCTCTTCCCGTTTTTCTTTTTCTTCCTGTAGTTTGGCGCGGCCGGATGTGGCTCCCATGGCAAGCCATACTAAACCCAACGCTATGAAAGGCAGTTTAGGAAACCCGGGGATAAGACTCAAAACTATCAGAGCCCACCCGGTGATGGTTAATGCCTTGGGCGAACCTGTGAGCTGCGTTGACACATCGGTACCTAAATTGTCTTTGGAACTGGACCTAGTCACCATAAGACCTGTTGCGCTTGAGATGATCAACGCGGGAAGCTGGCTGCAAAGACCGTCGCCCACAGTCAATAACGCAAATTTGTGCCA
>CAYPVF010000128.1:0-5727 GCA_964414105.1 uncultured Eubacteriales bacterium | reverse complement strand
GGCGCTCCCTACTCTCCAAGGTGCCAGTCATACCGCCGGCTAGTTTCAACGTGTTTTTCGTGAGGACGAAGGGTCCCGTCTGCATGCTGCCTGCCTCGAAGGAAAGGACGTCCCCCATCTCAAGATAGGGATAACCACGGTACTGGATTGTCACTGACTTTCTGTGAGTGGCCTTCATCCCAAGATAGCGTTCTGCCACGAACTGGCCGTTGGAGGACTGGATAAACGGCTGACCTCGCACCTCGTAGACATATCGGCGTTCATTAGGCTGCGCAACGCTTGCGATTGTGGTGGTTTTGTTGGTCACAATCTTTTTGCCGGAGATGGTTAGTGTTCCGCCATCGATAGCCACAATGGCGTTGTCTGCATAGAAGGCCGCGCTTACGATATTGCCCCCAGCCACTGTCGCCTTTTGCTCTGCTGAAGGGCCGTATTGGACATAGTGCGTTCCTGCCCCTTCGACCTTGGCCAGTTCCTCTGCGCTGCCCAACGTCAGGGAGGAAACCTCGACGGCCACTGTATTAATGATGTCGTCGTCGGATGGCGCAAAACCGCCTACACGATAATCAAAAGGTCCAAAGGCTTGAAGCACGTCCTGTCCGAACTCCGAAAAAATCACCACATCATCGCGACTCACTGACAAAATCGTCCCCGTAGCCTGCGAAAGCATGCGAAATGCTTCGGAATGTGTCACGGATGGGATGTAAGCTGTCATTACTGTGTTGGCCCAAGAATCCGGGTACTGAACCTTTACCCCCGCATCCTCGGCCACATCATCCGCAAATGCCGCAAGGCTGGCCGTCTTGTAAACGCCTTTGGTGTACGTCGACTCCGACAGCACCCCCAGCAGATTCACGGCTCTTAATTCCAGCTTTGAAAGGCTCCCTTTCAGCTGCGGACGCTGAAGGTAGTATCGCCCCATGCCTATATAGCCCATGGAGCCGTCTTCCATCTGAGCGCCTATTCGCGGTGAGATCTCCTGCCGGTCCTGGAAATAGGCGTAGAGCGAAGTCGGGTCGAAGAGGTTGAAATCTCTGGCAAAGTTATCGACCAACATCCTTAGATCGCCGGCAGGTACCCTTTCGTTTAAGGGGTCAATGACCTCTGTAATATCCAGGCCATACCCAGTGCTTTTGTCGTAATGTAACGAAACCCCAAAGGTGAATTCCACGAGCCGTGCTTTGCGCTGTGGGACTGCACTTTTTGTGATGGTCACAAGCACTTTGTTGACGCCATCAACGGCCTGCCGCATTAAATACCGCCGTTCGCTGTTGCCCATCACTTCGTGGTGATGAAGCAAGGTGGCGCCGTCATAAAGGGCTATATCAAAGTCCGCTGCCGGCACAAAACCGAAATCTAAAGTGACAGCCAAGAGGTTGTATCTGCCCACTGTGGTCAGAGTGATAACCTGCGGCGCGTCGTAGTAGCCGCCCCCGTCCGATAAGTCAGGCATGACAAGCCCCACCTCGATGTCGGGCGCTTCACCGGGACGCGGAGGTATGGCCTTGGAGCCATCAAGCGGCCACCCACCCGGCTCAAATGTGGCAAAGTCAAGAGTGTCCGAATTGCGATTTGTTATCTGTAACAACCTGCTTATCCGGGTGTCTTCCTGAGCGCTTGGGGTGGCTTCGTCCTGAGCGTCGTGATTTATGACTTCAAACCTTACGCTGTAATCAATGTATCTTCCGCCTTGGCCTTGGTTGGGATTAAACGCTTCCTTAAGTTCTGGGCTAACAGTTATCAAGGCCTACACCTCCACGAATGGAACCGTGAGGGTACTCCAATATTCGAGGGTCGAAACATAGTTTGCAAGTTCGTTAGCTCTATCCCCACTGTAAAATTCCCGTGTTTCAATCTGGCCGGTGTTGGTGTTCAAGAAGGTACACTGAAATTTCTTCTTGTTACGTATGGCCGAGCTGATCTGGATGTTCTGCTCGCGTCCTACGTTCTTAAAAGTGAGATCAATCCTGCCCACGTTAAAACGCACAACATCCCAATTGGCATATCCCGCGTCATTCCTGTTGCTATTTTCTACAAACTCCGCTTCTCTGAAAAGGTATCCCGAAGGGGCAGGTATGTCTATTCCATCAATTACCAATGGGAAATTCATTACAGCCCCTCCTTAGTTCGCTGGTTTGAAAACGGGTGCATAACCTCGGCTCTTAGCCGTGCGATTGATTGGATCGATAAGCAGGTCCACCAGGGCCTGGCCGTTTTCGAGTGTCAAGGTAATGCTGAATTCTTGTTTGCCTGACCCCCCTACGACAATTTCCTTTTGCATCAAGGCTTCCAGGATTGAGTCCTTTAGCGGAGAGGAACTTACCGATAGGTCTATCGAGGGTTGCGTTGTCATTGGCGCCAGGCTACTGGCCACGGTGCTTGCCGCAGACTGGACAGCGCTCACGTTTGAAAGAATTCCATCTACATACATTTTCATTAGGTTCGGTGCCCATTGGTCGGCGTAGCGGCCTGGGCCTTCTTTGGTGGGGGATGAAAAACCCAACCAGCCCTTGATAGTGCTTGCGACTCCGCTGACCGCGTCCTTAATGGTGGTGGCCTTTGCGGTGATTCCGTCTTTGATATTTTGTATAAGGTTCTTGCCCCAGTTCTTCGCATCCTCAATGAGGCCTAAAACATAGTCTTTGGCTCTTTTGAAGGGCTCTACGATGTGGGCATACAAAGTGTCTTTGAGGTTGTTAAATTTGTCTACTATCCAATCCCATGTGCGGCCCACCCAATCTTTGAAGACGCCCCACTTTTCTTTGACGCCGTCCCACAGGTTTCCACACCATGCGGCAAAAGCACCCCAAGCGTCCTTAACACCGCCCCAAAGCGCAACAAGCCAACCCCAAACCGTCGTAGCCACATACTTTATCGCGCCCCATATTGCTTCCCAAACAGTCACGAGCACCCACCAGATGCCTGTTACTAGCTCAACGCCTGCATTCCAAATGCCCTTAAGCAACATCCAACCTGCTTCTGCTACATATACGACAACGCCCCAAATACCGTCCCAGACCTTCACCAGCACCCGCCAGATACCAGTCACTAGCTCGACACCGGCATTCCAGATACCTTTCAGCAACAGCCAGCCTGCTTCTGTTACGTATACAATGACGCTCCAGATACCGCCCCAGGCCGATTTCAGCCAGCCGCCTACGGTTGTAATGGCATCAGTAGCTTTGTTCTTTAGCCAGCCCCAGAAACCGCCCATATCGGCCTTCGCCTGCGCAATGGCGGCATCAAAATCAAAATCAAAGTCTGGCATTTCCACATCCGGCATTCCCGGCGCCAGAGCCCCGCTCGAAAGCAGGTCCCCAAAGTCCATGCCTTCTGTATCTTTTGTAAGTTCGTGGAATTCGTCGAATGACTGCAAATTGCTGGAGGCTGCCTTACCCAGGTTTGCGAGTGCTTCGGCTTGAGTATCCGTCCCTTCTGCCGCCTTGTTGATGGCGTCGGAATAGTCTTTTTGTTGCCGGGCCATTTTATCTGTCATGGATTTCTGAGCTGCCGACTGGACTGCCTGGTTGTATTTGTTCCAAATGCTCACGCCACCCATAAGCAGAGTCCCTATCAGCAAAATTGGCCAGAATAACTTGCCAAACGCTACGGTAACCGAATGGATTGCGGCCTGAATCCTTGCAAGCCAGGTAACCGTAACGGGGCCACCCATCATCCAGGCCACAGAGGCTTGATGTACCTGATACTTGTATTCGCTGACCAATTTGCTAATAAGGAAGAGTAATCCCGAACCCTTGACCATGGAACCTTGCATCGCCAGGTTGACGGCAGTAAATGTCCTCATGGCGGTTACTGCGCCGTTGACTACGAAGGTAGCCAGGCGGAAGCCTAGGAACGCTTTGACGACAAACATCGTGAGCGGGCCGATTGTGCTCCAATAAGTAACAATGGTTCGCCCTACCCCCGACACCATGCTCCATAGGCTCTTGAGGGCCGAGATAAACGTGCCAACGTTTGCCGCTGCCTGAGCCCCGAAAGTCTGTTCAATTGCGTATCGAATGCCGCCCGCTTTCAATGCATCATAAAAACCTTGAGCCATGTTCTTTACGCCAACAAGCCATTCGTTGATGCTCTTGAACAACCCTTTGGACATCTCACCGATGGTTAGGCGGACAACGTCTTTAATCGTTGCCCAGACGCCCTGCCAATCGTCCTCGAGGTTATTCATCATGCCCCCGAAGCGTTTATCCATGGCTTTAAGAAGCGCGTCTACCGCTTTACCGGCCGGTAGGGCTCCCTTTTCAGCCATGTCTCGTAGGGCTTCCACTGTCACTCCTATTTCATCGGCAAGCAGATCGTAGGCAGGGATGCCGGCCCTAACGAGCATCATCATTTCGCGCGATGAAACTTTGCCAAACATCTTCATGCGGCCGAGTGCGGTGGTGACGCTTTCGACATTCTCGGAGCCGAATTTTCCGATGCCGGCAAGAGTGTCACCAACGATTCGGAGATCCGGGATGATCCGCTCGGTCTGCCATTGCATGGCCATCATCTGACGTGAGGATTCTAAAAGGCCTGGAAATTCGAACGGCGTTTTTGCGGAAAAGTCAGTCAGGTCAGACATGAACCGTTTTGCATTCCCAAGGCTCCCCAACATCTGGGTGAAGCCCCTTTCTGCCGTCTGCAGTTGCGCATTAAATCCAAACGCTGTAGACGTTGCAGAGCGGAACCCTTGTTGGAGCATTTGAAAAAAACTCATGCCTAGGGTAAACGAAAAGGCGTTCTCCAGAATATTGCTGAGTCTTCCACCTAACGTTTGTACCCGGCCTTCAGCCTTTCTCTCGTCTTTATCAAATTGCGAGAAATCCATACCCAAAAGGGCATAGACATCGCCGACTTTCAATGAGATTCACCACACTTTCTTCACTCCGAAAAGGACAAAAAAGCCGCTTGTGGAATTCTGAAATGGCACGCAGATACAAGTGTTTTGAGGAGGCTTTTTACATGGCCAAAAACAGGGTAATTTCGGGCGACTATTCGGGTGCAACCGTAAGCTCCACCTTCGGGGCCCCGTACATCGCTCAAAACATCACTGACGTCATCTACCTAGACAATAACACTGTGGAACGTTATGAAGTGCTCGATGCAACAAGCAAGAAAAGTGCAGCTAGCGTTGCCGGCCGCGGGCTACTTGGCGGTTTTTTACTAGGCCCTGTAGGTGCCTTGGCAGGTGCAATTACAACGAAATCCAAGGGCACCCATGTTGTTGCCATACAATTCAAATCCGGAGCCAAGAGTCTGTTGGAAGTGGATGATAAACTGTATAAAAACCTAATTAGGGCTTTGTTCTAGTGCATTGTCGCGGTGCCACGGCCCCTTGAGCCCCTTTGCCTTGGCGTCTTCGATCTGAGGGGCCCAGCCGACCGAATCCTCCACACCACTCACCGACTGGGCCCCTTGCATTATCTGCTCAATGTGTTTACGAAACTCTTTGCCGATGAAATCTTCAGGCTTAACCTCTTTGGGTTTGCGGCGCCTGGACGACATGCTAGATGCCAATCCGCTAAATCCGTTGACCATCACCGCCGCCAAAAATGCCCAGTGTTCCCGTAAGTCTGTGTAACGCTCAACGTCGCGCTGGGTCCTCAAGGCACGTACAATAGCCGGTATCTCGGACCGGTAGAGTCTATCCATGTCGTCCTGCGTCCACCCGAACTCGCGGGCGAAAAGGACGAGGGTTTCTGAGTCGTACCAGCCTGCCGCGAA
>CAYPVF010000127.1:0-5773 GCA_964414105.1 uncultured Eubacteriales bacterium | reverse complement strand
GGCCAATATGGACATATGCGATCCGGAGAAAATGGAGATGGTGCCCGACGATGGGTGCATCTTGGAGAGTACGACAGTGACTTTTTACCGGGGTGAGAGTGTATTCGACGTTTTGCGCCGTGTATGCAAGCAATTAAGAATCCATATGGAGTACAAAAACACCCCCATTTACAATTCGGCCTATATACAGGGAATACACAACTTGTATGAGTTTGATGTGGGAGAACTGTCGGGATGGATGTACAAAGTTAACGGTTGGTTTCCCAATTACGGCTGTTCTAGATACCAACTTCAAAATGGGGATGAGATAGATTGGGTCTATACCTGCGATTTAGGGTTTGACGTGGGCGGTGGGTATGCAGTAGGCGGGTAGGGCCAATACTCAAATATGGCGGCGGCGCAATCAGAAGTCTTGCGCCGCCTCTGGAATGGATGGATTGTTTTGGGCAAGAAAGATACCTTTTCCTCTTATCATCCTGTCGTTAATTTTACGTATTTCTCACTTGTGCTCGTATTTTCTATGTCTTTCATGCATCCGGCTTTTCTCGCAATATCCTTGATTTCGGCGACAATCTACAGCGTCAACTTACGAGGATTAAAGGCTGTACGTTTTTCGCTTATGTACATATTGCCTGGAATGCTACTGGCAGCACTTGTTAATCCGGCGTTCACCCACCAAGGGGCCACGATTCTCACCTATCTGCCTTCTGACAATCCGCTGACGCTGGAAAGCATTACTTACGGTGTTGCGGCGGCGGTGATGCTTGCCTCGGTAGTTATTTGGTTTATCTGTTACAACGAAGTCATAACATCCGACAAGTTCGTTTACCTTTTTGGGCGTATCATTCCGGCTCTCAGCCTGGTGCTTTCCATGGCCATTCGATTTGTCCCCAGATTTTCCTCTCAGATTAGCGTGGTATCCGACGCTCAGCGGGGAATGGGGCGCGACATATCCAAAGGCAGCATTATTCGTCGTTTGAGACACGGGCTTACCATTGTTTCGATAGTGGTTACCTGGAGTTTGGAAAACGCCATCGACACATCAGACAGCATGAAAAGCCGGGGCTATGGTCTTTCGGGGCGAACAGCTTTTTCCATTTACCGCTTTGATGACCGCGACAGAATTGTATTATCGTGGCTCATATTCTGCGGGGCGTATGTCGCCTCCGGTTGGCTCGCGGGCGGAGTTTACTGGAGATATTACCCGACAATGAAAGGCGTTCCGCTTACGATCTTCCCAGTGAGTTTCATGGCGGTCTATTTGGCGCTTTGCCTGACGCCGGTTTTCTTGAATGTGAAGGAGGACAGGAAATGGACACGTTTACGGTCAGCGGCCTGACCTTCTTCTATCCCGAGCGGCAAGATGAAACTCTTGAAGATATCACTTTCTCTGTGAGGCCGGGGCAATTTGTGAATCTAATAGGGCCGTCCGGATGCGGTAAGACAACGCTCTTGCGTCAGTTAAAAACCGTTCTAGCGCCCCACGGTGTTAGGACCGGGGAAATCTTGTTCGAAGGCAAACCAATCGATTCCGTAGACCAAAGAGTTCAATCTGCAAAGATCGGTTTTGTTTTGCAGTCGCCCGAAAACCAGATTGTCACCGATAAAGTCTGGCATGAATTGGCTTTTGGACTTGAAAGCCTGGGATATGATACGCCAAGTATTCGAGGGCGCGTAGCAGAAATGGCCAGCTTTTTTGGGATCCAAACGTGGTTTCACAAAAGCGTAACTGAGCTTTCGGGGGGTCAAAAACAACTGTTGAATTTGGCCTCGATCATGACTATGCAGCCATCTGTTCTTATCTTAGATGAACCTACCAGTCAGCTCGACCCCATAGCCGCCTCAGATTTCTTGGCTACAGTGGGAAAAATCAACCGAGAACTAGGCGTTACTGTTATCATGACGGAGCATCGTTTGGAAGAAGCGTTGCCTTTGTGTGACCGGGTTTTGGTGATGGATAGGGGAAAGCTCATAGCGGATGGTTCGCCTCGAAGTGTAGGCGAGCAGTTAAAGGATATGAAACATGGCATGTTTTTGTCTATGCCAACGGCCACGCGGGTTTGGGCGGCGGTACCCAATGAGGCGCAATGTCCCGTAACTGTTCGGGACGGCAGAGACTGGCTTCGGGACTTTGCCGCAAAGCACAGTCTTTCCCCCGTGCCATATCAGGGATCGTTGAAACATTCAAATGAATCCGCCATCGTCTTGAACGACGTTTGGTTTAGGTACGAAAAGGACCTGCCTGATGTGCTAAAAGGTTTGTCCTTAAAGGTTTCCAAGGGAGAGTTTCTCGCAATCTTAGGCGGAAACGGCGCTGGAAAGACCACAGCTCTTTCTGTTATTGCCGGTTTGCTTCAGGCTTATCGAGGAGATGTTTGTGTTTCAGGCCGGTTGGGGGTCTTACCACAAGATCCCCAAACCTTGTTTGTGAAGAAAACTGTTGAAGAGGATTTATACGAGATTCTACAGGATAATGGCCACTCAGAATCCCAAAAAGATGATAAGGTGAGCTATGCTGCGAAGCTCTGCCGCTTGGAGCCGCTTCTACACCGCCATCCTTATGATCTGTCCGTTGGCGAGCAGCAGCGGGCTGCCATAGCTAAGGCGCTCCTTTTGGATCCCGACATTCTTTTGATGGACGAGCCCACAAAGGGCTTAGATGCCGAATTCAAGCAGGCCCTTGCTGTAATCCTGAAAACCCTGCAAAGGCAAGGTGTCACAATCCTTATGGTGAGCCACGATGTGGAGTTTTGCGCCGAGCACGCAGATCAATGCGCTTTGTTTTTCGACGGCAGCATTGTAACTTCGGGTACGCCCCGAGATTTCTTCTCGGGCAACAGCTTTTACACTACGTCCGCGAATCGCATGTCTAGAGGTTTCTTGGCTACTGCCGTTACTGCTACCGACGTGATCGTCGCTTGCGGGGGCAAAGCCTCTCCTGTACCCGGACTCGGTGACGAGACGATGTATTCACCGCAGTCTGTTCAGGTAGATGATAAGCTGGAACCTAGGCGTCTTTCCGCCTTTCGCAAAATAGTAGCAGCTGTGTCCGCTGCCGCGGCTATAGCAGTCTTCGTAAAAGCCGTAGGTATTACTGATCTGTCGGCGATTTTGACATCGTCAGGTTTCACCGGGCCGCGGAAGGAATACGAACTCCTCTATGCGGCTCTTTTGACAGCACTTCTCGCTTTTACAGTGTCCGTTAGCAGCCGTTCGCCTCAACCTTCATATCCTACGCAGGTTCCCAGGGAAAAGCGTAAGCTGGGAAAACGAACCATTGTAGCGGCTGCCATGATTCTGCTGCTTATCCCCTTAACCATTTTTGTCGGAGTGTATTACCTGGGAGACAGAAAGTACTACTTTATTGCCTTACTCATCTTGATGCAGACGATGCTGCCTTTTGCGCTGATTTTTGAGGACAGAAAACCCCAAGCCCGAGAGCTTGTGACTATTGCCGTCCTTTGCGCCCTTGGCGTCGCGGGTCGCGCTGCCTTTTTCATGCTGCCGGAATTTAAACCTGTGGTCGCCCTTGTTGTTATATCAGGTGTAGCTTTTGGCGGTGAAGCGGGGTTTTTGGTTGGCGCCATGACTATGTTAGTTTCAAATGTTTTTTTCGGGCAGGGCATTTGGACGCCTTGGCAGATGTTTTCAATGGGTATCATAGGCTTTTTCGCGGGCGTTCTGTTCCGTAAAGGTCTGTTGCGGCGAAGCCGCGCATCCCTGTGCAATTTTGGGATTCTTGCTAGTGTACTCATTTACGGAGGAATCATGAATTTTGCGTCTGCCGTCATGTGGTCGCATACCGTGAGCTACAAAATTATTCTGACCTATTATGTTACCGGGCTGCCCATAGATTTAGTTCGGGCCGCCAGTACGGCTTTTTTCATATGGTTTGCCGCCGAACCCATGCTGGAAAAGCTCGACAGGATAAAGGTCAAGTACGGCATGGTGGAGTGAGAGAAAGGAACAATGGCAAATCGTGGCGAAAACCCATATGTCCCCAGAATGAGACGGTTTAACCATTTCCAAAGGAGATGGTGGGGTTGAAAGCCTTGTATTTTCGCCATCAAAAATGGCTCGAAAAGCAGCATCTGGTGGTGTATTCTTTCGTTGTAGCAGTATATAGCCTGTTACTTCGTGGATTGCTTGCCGCGATCTTATCTCCAGTACTTTCATTGGTGCCCGCAGACAGACTCTATGGACCCGAACTTGACATTCCATTGTATTATGTATTGGTTATCGCCCCGGTCATAGAGACGGCTTTGCTGCAATGGCTTCCGATATCCCTAGTGAGCTGGCTAAAACAGACGAAGCCTATCCAAATAAGTGCCTCCGCGTTTCTGTTTGCTGCGGGGCATTGGAGCGCCGGTGTTCTCGGCGTCTTGGCGGCTCTTACAGCGGGGATCTTTTTGGCCAATGCGTGGGTTCGTTGGAGGGGAAAAGGGGTTTTAGCGGCCTTTGCTGTAGTGGCTTTGATACATTTTTGGATGAATCTCGTAGCTGTCATTGCTACCGCACTTGCCGTTCGAATAAGTTAACCACAAAATCGGGAACAGGGGGAGCAACCAGTGGAACAGGCAGTTCAGGTTCGTGTAAGAACGGAAGAATTGGAAAAGTTGACCCTATCCCCTATGGCAACGCCATCTGTCGGGTCCAAAGGCAGAGCTACCCCGGAAGAGCCTTGCCCCGTTAGAACGAGCTTCCAAAGAGATAGGGACCGTATCGTGCATTCCAAAGCATTCCGCCGTCTGAAAGATAAAACCCAAGTATTTTTGGCGCCGGAGGCTGATCATTTTCGTACAAGGCTCACTCACACTCTTGAAGTATGCCAGATAGCCCGGACCATAGCTCGGGGTTTACGCCTGAATGAAGATTTAACAGAGGCCATAGCTTTGGGACACGACTTGGGACATACCCCCTTCGGTCACGCAGGCGAGGATGTCCTAAACGAGGTCCATCCTTCGGGATTTGCTCACGAGAAGCAATCATTGAGAGTCGTAGATCATCTGGAAAGCGGTGGGCTCAACCTCACTTGGGAAGTAAGGGATGGTATAGTAAACCATACTTGGGGTGGGGCGCCCTCAACCTTAGAGGCGCAATGCGTCCGGTTATCAGATCGCATTGCGTATGTAAACCATGATATTGACGATGCCATACGGGGACAAATCATAGCCACTCATGACTTGCCCAAAGAGGCTTTGGACGTCCTGGGCAGAAGTCACGGTGAAAGGGTGAATACCCTGGTGGTGGACGCCATAATGACAAGCTTTGGCAAACCAGGTGTTAGCCTTAGCCCGAAAGCGCTAAACGCGATGCTACTCCTAAGACAGTTTCTGTTCGACCGTGTATATGTTAGTTCCGTGGCAAAGCGCGAAGAAGATAAAGCCAAGGGCGTTGTGCGTGCCCTTTACTCCCTTTATTGCGATGAACCCGAGCTCATGCCCGGGCCGCAAGCGTCCCAAACTGACTCTGTCTCCGTGCGGGCCTGTGATTATGTGGCGGGTATGACAGACCGTTTCGCGATCGCCCAATATAATCTTGCCTTTGTTCCCAAAACCTGGAGTTTCGGGCGGTAACCGAATGCAGGGATCTACCCCGCAAAACCAGAACAAGTACCCTAGCTTATCGACGAAGGAGTTATTTCCATTATGGCGTCCATAGGTTTTTATGATGATGACATAATACTAGATGGTGGATATAGTTTTTACAAAGAGGTTTATAGTGGATATTAAAATAAATATATGTTTTGAGTAATGGGTATTGTAGACTATGA
>CAYPVF010000126.1:5486-5804 GCA_964414105.1 uncultured Eubacteriales bacterium | reverse complement strand
TGGAAGGTCTGGTGGACTAACCGGATTATTTGTGAAAGGTAAACACATTGCTTGTGGCGAACCCCAAATTCACGGGGGTTTTTTATGCGTATCTTGGGAATCGATCCTGGCATTGAGAGGGTAGGATGGGGAGTTGTGGATGAATCGGGGCGCGATTTTGTCGCCGTAGATTTCGGGTGTATTATCACTCCAAGAAACCATGCCCTCCCCGAGCGCATTTTGGCTATCTACCAAACTGTGCGGAAAATCGTGGACGAGCTGCGGCCGGATGTAGTGGCGGTTGAAGAGATCTTTTTCGCGAAGAACGCCAAGACTGCT
>CAYPVF010000126.1:0-5476 GCA_964414105.1 uncultured Eubacteriales bacterium | reverse complement strand
AAAACCGCCATTAGTGTAGGTCACGCCAGAGGTGTTTGCCTTTTGGCAGCAGCGGAAAATGACGTTTCTGTGGAAGAAGTCACCCCGCTTCAAGTAAAATCAACTGTGGTGGGTTACGGAAGCGCCACCAAAGACCAAGTTGGCATAATGGTTTCAAGCCTTTTGGGGCTTTCTAAAGTGCCCCGTCCCGATGATACCGCCGACGCTTTGGCAATTGCGGTAACCGCGGGCATTAAACGTTCTTTTGGGGCTAGATTGGTGTCAAGCGAGTCCCCAAGAAGGCCGGAAAGGAACCCCATATGATTTCCGATTTGAAAGGTTTCGTCGCAAGATTTGGCGGCGATCATCTTGTTTTGTCGGTGGGCGGGATAGGGTTTGAGGTGCGGGTTACCCCCAGGATATTGGAGACTTACAGCTTGGGGGAGGAAGCACACCTGTATACCAGGCTTATTGTGAAGGATGACGGGTGGAGCCTTTATGGATTTGAAGCCCTTGAAGACAGGGATTTTTTTGATCTTTTGCTGACCGTCAAAGGTATAGGGCCCAAACTTGCTTTAGGTGTGTTGTCGGGAATTCGTCCTGAAGAGTTTTACAATGCGATTGTTACAGGGGACGAGCGCGCTCTCGTGGGGTTACCCGGTATTGGTAAGAAAACGGCGGCAAGAGCAATAGTTGAACTAAAAGACAGAATAGGCGCTGCCATGCCGCATCTCCAGGGGCAAACGGCGCCGGTTGACGAAGCACAAATAGAAGCAAGGGAAGCTCTTGTAGCTCTGGGCTATACAAGATCGGAAGCGGCCCTGGCGGTGCGGAAAGCTTCTTTGGACCATTCACCTTTGGAACTTGAAACATTGTTGCGGGAGGCTCTGAGAATCCTTGCCAGAACCTAGAGACCTTATCTCCAAATCCCGGCAGCCCGAGGACGAAATAGTAGAAGAATCCCTTCGCCCAAAGTATTTGTCTGATTACATAGGACAAGAGCGCGTCAAAGAGAACTTGCACGTTTCTATTGAAGCTGCCAGGCAAAGGGGCGAAACCATAGATCATGTTTTGTTGTCAGGGCCGCCCGGCTTGGGGAAAACCACTTTGGCTCACGTAATCGCCAACGAGCTCGGTGTGGGTATACGAATAACTTCGGGACCTGCTATAGAACGCGCGGGAGACTTGGTGGCCATCCTCACAAGCCTGCAAGATGGCGATGTTCTTTTCATAGATGAAATCCACCGCCTAAACCATGCGGCGGAAGAGGCCATGTACCCCGCCATGGAAGACTTCAGTTTTGACTGGATAGCGGGTAAGGGACCCCAAGCCAGAACCTACCGCATAAAACTCCCTCATTTCACGCTTATTGCCGCAACCACCAGAACCGGTTTGTTGACTTCTCCATTGAGGGATCGTTTCGGCATCGATTTCAGGCTTGAATACTACACACAGGAAGAATTGTTTAGCGTTGTACAACGCTCGGCCCGTATTTTGGATATTGCCGTAGATGGGGGTGGCGGGATGGAAATAGCAAAAAGGTCGAGGGGCACCCCCAGGATTGCGAACCGGCTTCTAAGGCGGGTAAGGGACTACGCTCAGGTGAGAGGGGACGGAAAAGTCACCTATGGGGTGGCCAACGAAGCGTTGTCGCTTCTTGATATCGACTATATGGGCCTTGACCGTTTGGATAGGCAGATACTGTGGGCAATAGTGAGGAACTACGGAGGCGGCCCTGTGGGCCTTTCAACTTTGGCGGCATCTCTTAGCGAGGATCCCGGAACTATCGAGGATGTTTACGAACCCTACCTTTTACAGATGGGTTTTGTGGAAAGGACCCCAAGGGGGAGAAGCGCCACAAAAAAGGCTATGGAGTATGTCGGGGAGGCTCAAGATAGGCAAAGGGGGCTTTTCCAGCAGTCTTGAAGATTCTGTTGCACTCTTGTTGCGCGCCTTGCACTACATTCCCTCTGGCCCTTTTGAGGGCAGAGGGGCATTTGGTGCACGGTGTTTTCTGTAATCCTAACATTTATCCCCAAAAGGAATTGGATAAAAGGCGGTTAGTCTACGAGAATTGGGCGCATTCTGTTAACCTCCCTATTACAGTCACGAACATGCCTCACACGGCGTGGGAACAGTGTGTTTCCGCCGATCTGTCGAAACCCGGAAGATGCCAATTATGTTATGAGATGCGTTTGGGTGCCGCGGCCAAGGCTGCAGCCCGCGGTGAATACGACTGTTTTACTACAACTCTTCTGGTAAGCCCATATCAAGATCAACAACAAATCATTAGGGCCATAGAAAAGGGAGCACAAGAATACGGCGCGTCCTTCCTTGGCAGGAATTTTAGACCCGGCTATTTGAGAAGCAGGCAAATGGCACGGGGGGCTCATCTGTACATGCAGAAATATTGCGGTTGCGAATACAGCCGCCTAGAGGGGCGCTAATAATGAAGAATATTGCCAGGCTTTTGGTTTTTGTTTCTTTTTTGTTTTTCGGCACAACTCCCGCGGCAGCGGGAAGCGCCCAATTGCTTCCAAGTGTTCTGCCGCCCCCAATAATCGTGGGATTGGCGTATGCAGAGAAAGTAACCATAAGTTGCCAAGGTCCGTTTACTTTGGAAAGCGCGGAAGGCACATCTTCTGTTACCGCCAACCAGGAGGTAACTTTGCACGAATCTCAAGGGAAGGCAGCGTCCGGCTCTTGGGTTTATGAAGGCTGTGTGGTGATATACCCTGACGAACCCCAAACCGGCGCTTATCTTTTGATAAAAGGGAGCGATGGCTGCCGGCCGAATATTCAAGGGACAGGGTACAGAGGGCGGATAATCGTAATGCCTGCTGAAGGAAAACTTCTCATAGCCAACATTGTAGATATTGAAAGCTACACAAAATCTGTGGTGTCTTCGGAAATGTCCGACAATTGGCCTTGGGAAACGCTTAAGGCTCAAGCTGTGGCGGCAAGAACTTACGCCGCCTACAAAACAGGCATGGCTAACATACCCGGGTTCGGTTTAACCCCGGATTGTATCAGTCTTTGGGCTGACGACCAAGTTTACAAAGGGGTTTTGGCGGAGAGAACAAATGGTGCTAAAGCCACTGAATCTACCCGAGGAGAAATACTAACATACTCCGGTTCGCCTATCGCCGCGTACTTTCACTCGTCTGCCGAAGGCATGACAGAAACTACGCGAGCAGTGTGGGGCGGGGATGTACCATACCTCATGGCGGTGGAGGAGGTGCCCTACGAGTCTCCCTACGTCCAGTGGGTAGCGGAATATTATCAGGATGATTTATGGGATAGATTGAGCGGGCTGGGCGCGGTCAGCCCAATTGAGGCCATTTGGGGTGTGGAAGCCGGGCAGTCCGGGCGCTGGTACGGTATAATGGCGGGGTCGCAGGTTCAAGGTATGGCCAGGTTGAAAGCAACAGATGTGAGAAACGCTTTGGGAGTGCCCACCCGGAGCCTTCTTTTTTCGTCATATTCTTTGGGCAATGAGAAGAATACCACCGGGCTTTTGAACCCGTGCTTGGATGTGTGCGTTCAAACTGGCTCAGGTTTGTCGACTGTAAAACCGGGTACGGCGAGAGTTGCGGGAGCGGCCGGGGTGATGCCCCCTTGTTCGTCCCAAGGTTTACATGTGGTATCTGGAATTTGTGATACGGGGGAACTTAGGGTTGTACTAAAAGGTAAAGGCTACGGTCACGGAATTGGCCTTTCCCAATGGGGTGCTAGGGCCATGGCTCTTTTGGGCTACGATTACGGGGACATATTGGATTTTTACTATCCTAAAACCACAAAAGAGCTTTGGTGGTAGCCAGAAGGCAGGGTGGGTGTTTGAGACTTTCTGAATTTGACTATGATTTGCCCGGTGAGTTAATTGCCCAGAAGCCTTTAGCTAATCGCGACGCATCGAGATTGCTTGTGGTCAACCGCAAAACCGGAACCATAGAGCATAGAAGGTTTGTAGACATACAGGATTATGTGAACCGCGGCGACCTTTTTGTGCTAAACGATACCAAAGTTATCCCGGCAAGGCTTTTAGGAAAGAGGGGCACCGGGGGAAAAATCGAAGTCTTGCTTTTGAAGGATTTGGGCGATGACTGCTGGGAGTGCTTGGTGAGGCCGGGTCATAAAATCAAGACGGCTGACAAGGTATACATGGGAAAGGGAGAAGAGCCTTGCCTTTATGGGGAGGTTCTGAGCTATACGGGTTTCGGCGGCCGAGTGATTCGCTGGAGTTATGAAGGCGATTGGTGGGATATTGTTGACAGGATTGGAACGATGCCACTGCCGCCCTACATAAAGACCCCCCTTGAAGAAGCGTCGCGTTATCAAACCGTGTACGCCAGGATACCCGGTTCTGCCGCCGCGCCCACGGCGGGGCTACATTTTACCAAAAGCCTAATGTCGGCGTTACAGGAGCGAGGGGCCGTTTTTGAATCAATCACCCTCAGTGTCGGTTTAGGCACATTTCGCCCGGTTAAAGAAGAGGTCGTCGAAGATCACAAGATGCACCAAGAGTCTTTTGTGGTGACTAAAGGTGTCGTTTCACAAGTTGAGCGTTTGCGAAAGGAAAAAGGCGCGCTTTGGGCGGTGGGTACCACTGTGGTAAGGGCGCTTGAAAGCGCTGCTATTAGCGAAGGTTTCATAAAGCCTTTTCAAGGCGAAACTGAGCTTTTTATCTACCCGGGATACCAGTTTTCTGTAGTAGATCGCCTCATAACTAACTTTCATTTGCCCAAGTCGACCCTTCTCATGATGGTTTCGGCTTTCGCGGGCAAAAGTCTTATAATGGAAGCCTACAGACAGGCGGTAAAAGAGCGGTATCGTTTCTTCTCTTTTGGCGACGCCATGCTGATACTGTAGCGTTCTTGAAAGGGAGTGCCAAATCGTTGACAATGTTTTCCCACCAAGTGGAGTTTACCCGCAAAAAGGCGAGGCTTGGGAAGTTAACCACACCCCACGGTATCATAGAAACTCCGGTTTTCATGCCTGTGGGTACCCAAGCTACTGTCAAGGCGGTGCCCCCCAAGGATGTGTGGAAAACCGGCACGCGGATTCTTCTTTCAAACGCTTACCACCTGTATCTTAGGCCGGGGATGGAAGTGTTGAAAAAGGCAGGAGGTTTGCATGCCTTCATGGGATGGGATGGCGCGATTCTCACTGATAGCGGGGGCTTTCAAATTATGAGTCTCGGCCATATGGTGAGCATAAACGACGAGTCCGCTACCTTCCGCTCCCATATAGACGGCAGTTTGGTGAGTTTTCGGCCTGAAGATTCCATCAACATCCAAAAAGCCATAGGATCGGATATCGTGATGTGCTTGGATCAACTGGTACCATACCCTGTGTCCTACGAGCAAGCCAAAGAAGCCATGGAGCGGACATTGGTTTGGGCCAAACGGGCAAAATCTATGGAATTGCCCCAAAAGCAGACGCTTTTTGGGATTGTGCAAGGCTCGACTTTCAAAGACTTGCGGCGCCAAAGTGCTGC
>CAYPVF010000125.1:0-5834 GCA_964414105.1 uncultured Eubacteriales bacterium | reverse complement strand
GTGCAGGTCCGGATCTTTAGCTTGTGGGGCGGTTGTGGATCTCAAGGGCATCAGAGAATGCGTTGACCTTGGATTTGACGGCGACACTTTGTATCTTGGGGCCGGGGTTACCCTAACTGATATCGACGAGTCCATGACATTTCCTGTCCTGGGCGCCGCGGGCGCCAGGGTGGCAGACCACAGCGTGCAAGGGAAAATCACACTGGGCGGAAATTTGGCGGGCACAATTATCTACAGAGAAACCGCGCTTCCGCTGCTTTTGTGCGATGCTGTGGCATCTACAGCGGGCCCAGACGGCAGGGAAGATCTGCCGTTTAAAGAAGTGTTCTCAAAAGGGCGTCTGGTCTTACGAAAGGGCGAGTTCTTGGTTGGGGTGATGGTTCCTAAGCAAGACACCCAAGCCCCATGGTTTTACACCAAGCGCACAAAAATGGAGGAGATCGGTTACCCGCTTTTGACAATTGTGTCCTTGAAGCTTCACGACCAGATCAGGTTGGCCGCAAGTGGCATGTACCAAAATCCCTCTCGGCTCTTGGGCCCTGAAAAAGCGCTTCAAAGACAAGGCGCTTCCATTTCGGAAAAAGCGTCAGACGCTATTGGGCAACTACCTTCCGGTATTCTAGACGATCTTAACGGTTCGGCAGAATATCGCAAATTCATCATGGGCCAGGTTATTGAAGATTGTCTAGCACAAATGGGGGCGAGCTAAATGGATTTCCAGATGCAATCCAGGGGCCCAATTAAGCTCAGGGTAAACGGTGAGTTGCGGGAAGTTGTTGTTCGGCCTTCCGACACGCTCCTCGACGCCTTAAGAGACCAGCTAGGCCTCACAGGCGCGAAACCAGGCTGCGAGAATGGGGACTGTGGGGCGTGTACTGTGCTTGTGGACGGCTGGCCAAAAAAATCATGCATCATGCTGGCAGTTGAGGCCATAGGCCACGAGATAACAACTGTGGAAGGGTTGAAAGACGCGCCTATTCAAAAGGCATTTGTGGAAAACTGGGCATTTCAGTGCGGCTATTGTACGTCGGGGTTTCTCATGGTTTGTCACGCACTGTCGCAGATTCACCCCGATGCCGATGAGATCACGAAGAAGGCGTGGCTACAATCAAATATATGTAGGTGCACAAGCTACCAGGAAATTAACGACGCGGTTTCAGCCGTGCTGGCGCAAGCTAAGGCTGAGGCTGGCCACGCGTAAATTTCATCACTATTAGGTTGGATTGGGCAAGTTGGAACCCGTTTTCCGTTAATACTTGCTTTGTGCCTTCTGCATTTGGGGGGAACAAACATACGACCTTTTGCGTTTGTTTTTTCGCCGCGAAAGTCTTTGCGAAATCAAGACACAGTCTGGAGTCGCCGCAAAACGCCGCAACATGCACTGCTTCCTTCGCCATGAAGCGGGCGCCTAAAGCTATAACGCTTTTTGATGCGCGGTGGTAAAACACTTTCCCCTCTTCAGCCCAAGCTCTGCATAGACTAGGGGTGGCTTCATAAAATGTGCGGTTCATGACAAAATGGCCGCCCCACCTGTCCCGTAGGGGCATAAGTAGGGTGGCGGCCAGGTCGGGATCCCGTATTGTTTCAAAATCGGCAGAATTGGCGGAAAGACAAGGATTCGCCCAAGATTCCAGGTAGGTTCCGTCCAAGGAAAACCCGAATCGCTCTGAAAGCCCCTTGCTGGCGGCATTTTTCTCACCTGTGTACATACGCATAACGCCGATTCGCCGTTTGTGGGCTAGTTCGAAAAAACGTTCGTAGAAAAGCTTGCCGATTCCTTTGTTTTGGTGACTGGGTATCACGCGCAGAGTTTCTAGCCATGCCGAGCCATCAGGCATCACGGTAAACTTCCCGCAGGCGACAATGATGCCATCGGCTTCAGCCACGGCGAAATCGCCCTGTGTGTCTTCTAAAAACTCGTGGAATACAAAAGGTAAGTATCCGTGGTTGGGAATGGCTAAATCTTCGACGACAATTACTCGTTCTTTGTCGCTTTCCTGAACCTTGCGGATGATCGTGTGCATCTTGGGGCCCCCCCGAATCAATAAGCCAAAATCCTGGCTGGATTCTTTTCAGTCATCATTCGAATATCGTAATCAGACACGCCGAGCCCTCTCAAAGTGGGGATTACGTGGCGGGTAAGTAAGCAGTACCCTTCGCCGCCGCCCCGCCTGGTGTGAATCTTGGCGCACGTGTCCGTTCCCAAAACTATTTGTTTTGAGTAGCCCTGTTTCACCAGGGCGATAATTGCCCCAAACATGAGCCAATCGGGCTTTGACGTTATGTTTTCAAACTCAGGACTTATGTTTATTCCGCTATCCATAAGTTCTTTTGGATAGGAAAGATCCATCTTCATAAGTTCGGGGTGTAGCGAAAGAAGCCTAAAGTCGTTTGGGGCGAACCTGGCCGCGTGGGCTATGACCGCGCGGGAAATATCCATTTGTTCTTCTTGAAGAATTCTTGCCACAGTGCGCCCGTCGGCGCCGATCTGATATTCGCAGTGAACCGTTAAGGAGAATCCGGTCTGGTTACAGACTTGGGCGGCAGCTCTAAGGGCGCGTTCCTCATTGTAAGACAACTCGCCTATAGCGATTTTTATATGCCCCGGTAGAATGCCGGTGTCCCAAACGCCGTATTTGATTTCGTTCAGCATATAAGTTTGAAGCTCCTGATCTGTCATGGCAAGGTATTTTTGGGGCCAGGAATTCCCGGTGTAAAGCCCGGTTGATACGATTATATTTACTCCTGATTTCCGGGAAATTTCCTTTATCGCCGCTACTTTGTGGCGAATGCCCGGGACGCTTACTTCCAGGATGGTTCTACCCCCAGATTTTTTGTAATCTTGGACTTCCCCCAACATCATTTCCTCGTCTTCGAGGCTTAGAGCGTCCAGATTGCTTGAAAAATGCCGTCTTATAATGGCCACATTTTCCAGGGAAAGAGGGTCATCCTTGGTGTACCGATCGTCCACATAGGGGGGCAGGCCCTGCTTTTCCTGTTGCTTCAGAAGTACCCAACCGCCGTCCATCATTACGTGCTCGTGCATGGTTGTGAAACCCAGGCTGTCAGGGGAGATGGGGCCTAAGACAGTCATAACTTTTTTCGGCATCATCCTCACTCCTTACATCTGCCGGACTAGGTTGCCGCGTTGGATACTTATCCGCAAAACTCCAAAGTCCTTTTTTCGGAGCTTACCATACGGACGGTAGCAATAGGTGTAATTTATTCGACAAGGTGTAGAATGTATTGAGGTAAGACTTGGGGGTGTTATTGGTGGCAAAAGCTTATGTTGCCAGAATTGGAGCGGATGCCAGGGAGATTCACAGGGTTCTAAGAGACGGCATGGAACACGTTGAACTCATTTCTGAGGATGTGTTCAACGGTTCAGATGGTCAGTCGTATGTCGCAGTTCTTCTGTACGAGCAGTTTTTCATGCGGGTAGGGAACCAGCTTGCACTCATGCTGGTGGTCTCTGGCACATCACACACAACCACGGTGAAATCGGTGGCTTGCGCCGGAAGTAAAGACATGTTGCTGGGCCTCGATATGGGTGCAGCCGGAGACTTCGCGTCCGAGCCTATCAATTTGTTGGAGAGGGTCTATTCCGGTAGGGCTAATATCGAATCAGGTTGGCAAGACCAGTAGTCGCTCGCCAAGAGCCCTCGGCGCCTCCTTGGAGTTTCGACAAAAACGCAAAGTTCAGAATTGTACGGCAGGATTTTTTTCGGGCGGGTCGAACTTCTGCAATAAAAGGAGGAATAACCGTTGACAGAAGAGCAATCTAGAGAGGTACAAATCGGCGTGTTGGAGGAATGGTCGAAGCAGGTAAAGGATGAGCAGCAAGGCTGTCACCGAAAACTTGAAGAACTGGGCAAAGAGGAAAGCACGCTCTTGACTAAATTGGCGATTTTCGAGCGTATGTTGGACGACGCTAGAGTTCGCGAAACACCTATTGAACACATTAAATCCCTGCACGATTCCGTCAAGGAACGGTTAGCTGTGTTGCCCGGTGAGCGCGCTTCGGTTGAAGAACTACACCAGCAGATAAGTGCCCTTAGCGACCATATCGAAAGAGAGAAAGCCAGGTATTGGGTTAGAGTTTAGGCGGCTTATCGCGTTTGCCGTTCGATTGAAACGATTTCGGCTCCGCTGTTTGTTTCCACAAAGTTGATGATGTTGTCCAAAGTGCTGTCGGCTTGAGCCGTATTTCCGGCGATGGCTGCTATTCCTATGGTCGCTGTCTGATGGATGTCCTGGGTAGCCACTTCTGCTACCGAAACGTTAAACCTATGTCGTATTTTGTCCTTAAGACTTTTAAGCATAGCCCGTTTTTCCTTGAGGGAGCGAACCCACGGGGCGTTAAGGACTATGGTCAAGGTTGCGACAATCATGGTGATATTATAGCACGGCGATATAGAATCTTGCGTATGTTCCGATTCCTACTGCTGCGACAGATTTGCACTCCGGGATCAGCCTGTATGAAGCGTGGCGTAGAAGCGACTAGGAACATGGTCGCATTTAACTTGGTTTCAGAAGGTCGGGTGTTCAAAGCTTTGGCATGTGGCGAGGGTTAGGTTGCTGCCATCGTATTGAGTCGGTCAAGCATGGTCCCTGCCGTGGCCCCCGCCATGGCCCGCCTTCGCGCTATTTATGGGACCGAGACCAACAGTTTATGCCTAGCGCCATAAGTGTTTTCATATTTGAATAAGATTGTTTTCGGGCTACGCATTTTGCCGCTCTAAATCGGGAGTTCAACATTATTTCGCAGGTCAAAAGCGACCTGGTTCTACTAATCTTCTCAGCTAAAGAATCCGTTTCTCGTAGCTGGTTCGGCTGTAGATAACGTATACCACCCGAGTCGGCTGAGAGTATCTGCATTTGAAGTGCGTTCTTATCCACGATCCCAATGGTCTTTTGCTGTGGCGATACTCTTTCCAACCTGGCCTAGGAGTTTCGCAACCGGGCCTTTTGGGTCGTAATCCCTTCGGCGAATCTCGGGCGGTATCATTGTGTTAATCTTGGCCAGCGTCAGATCGTGCTTGGAGATGACTGAAAGCTTGATGTTGTTCTTTTCGCTCAATTGAGCTTTCTCCCGGTTTCTTTGGTGTCTCATGATGTATTGGTGTTCATCTGGATACAAGTTTGTGGGGCCGTAGTGTTGGTCGCCCCAATATTCGCCCGCCCAGCTTTCTTTGGGCAGAAATATGTCATATTCCAGTGCCTGTTTGGTGGTTGGGCTTTTCAGCAGGATGGGGCGTACATTGAACCATACCGTAACGTTCGATGCGACGATCCACTTCACAATAGCCTTGGCAGTGGTTTCACCCTTGTATGGCATAGCTGCGATTATCTCCTCGATGAAATCCGCCACCCTAGCTTCAACTTCTTCAGGCATTGTCTCTCGCGGGGTTATACATCTGCCATTTGGGTGCAAGTGTAACCATCCTGCGCCGGCTAGAGTTTTGCAGTGTAGCCGGAGTGTTTTGCGGTCGATTTTTGTCATTCGCGCCAACTCCTGCAAACTGTCGGGTTGCTGCATCATCACGCTTGTATAGATGCATTTTTGTACAGGGGTGATACCGTCTATTTCGCCAAGCGAGGACAGTATTAGCTCCGTAAACTGCAGGCCGTTTCATCCTCCTGTTGTTTGGTGCAAGCACAGAATACCATAATGTGGTAATACACACAAGCCGTGTCGAACTATTTCTTGTCGTAGGACCATATTTCGACGTGGTTCAAAATACCCTATGTCGCCGCTGTCGTGGTTCAGAATACCCCATATCGCCGCTGACGTGGTTCAAAATACCCCATGTCGCCGCTGACGTGGTTCAAAA
>CAYPVF010000124.1:302-5872 GCA_964414105.1 uncultured Eubacteriales bacterium | reverse complement strand
TTATCAGGCTTTCCTTCCCAAGCCGCAATGTCTGCCTTCTTCCCTTCAACCAAGGAGCCGATAGTCTGACCTACATCACACAACATGGCGGAATTGAGCGTCGCGGCGTTTATGGCGGAAACAGGAGTCATGCCCGCTTCAACAAGTAGTTCTATTTCCCGAATAGTGGCAAAAGTACCGTCTATGGGGTCTGACGGCAAAAGGTCTGTTCCCACCGCAACTTTGACCCCGGCCTCAATGGCTTGTTTTACACCTTCTGTGTGGTACTTGGCCGCCTCCCTTGCTTTATCAACCTGATAAGCGGGGCTCCCGTGCGCCTCCAGATAACCAAAGGCATGAGTTACGGCTAAAGTCGGCACAAACCACGTTCCGAAATCCGCCATCATCTTGGCGGTGTCGCGGCTGATTACGTATCCATGCTCGACGCAGTCTACCCCCAACCTTACAGCGTCCTGAATCGCCTTGTCGCCACCGGTGTGGGACACGACCTTTTTACCTGCTAGATGTGCTACTTCCACCACAGCAGATACTTCGTCGTCCGTCATTTGTTTGTCTGTAAAACCTTCCCCCGGCGTGCCAAGTCCGCCGGAAAGGCAGATTTTGATAAAGTCCGATCCGTTCTTTATCTCGTTCCGAGTAGCTTCCCTAAATTGGGAGACACCGCTGCATTCAACCGCGCCAACACTGTTAAACCCGTGGCCGCCGTGGGCAATGATAATGTTGCCCGCTGCCAAAAGCGTAGGGCCCCACAACATCATCTTGTTAATAGCGTCTCTTGCCGCTTTGTCAGAACCATGTGGGTCTCCCGTACACCTCATGGTGGTAACCCCGCAACGTAAGCCTTCTACAGCGCGGCGATAAGCCATAAGGGCCCAGTACCCCGGCGCGTGGGGGTCGACCTTGTACGGGGTGAACGGCAGCTCAAGCGTAAGGTGCGTGTGACAATTGAAAAGACCGGGCGTGACCGTGTAACCGGTAAGGTCCATCACGTGATCCTGGGAATTCGCCGCCGGGTGCCGGCTTAAATCTTTGGGCCCCGCGTAAATGATATTACCCGTTCCCAAATCCACTATTAATAGCGCTTCTTCTTGGGCATCGGCTCCTGTGCCATCAATGATACGGCAATTGTCCAAAAACAGGCGAGCCATAAAACAACCATCCTTTCAGGAAAACCGACCTCACACAGAAAAAGCTTTGAGCTGCCGCTTTTTCTCAGGTGACAGCTCCAAAATATCTTTTTGTGTGTTCAACGGAATATCCCCGTAGCTAAACAGCTCGTTTGTGAAATCCTTCTGGGGCACCCCGCACTTGTTGTATAGGTCGTCCAAGTACTTCATGCCTGTGTAATACGAAACGGCGTCGGCGGGGCGCATCAAATGGGCCCGTGTTTGCGCCTCAGCGTTATAAACAGGCAGACCAAGGTTTCTCACGTAGTTGTCTATTACAGATTGTGTAGGTTTTTTGTTGTAATATATATCCACTTCGGCTTTCACTCTAGCCGTGGTAAACCAAAGCCTTTTGGCTACCGAAAGCCTTGCGGCGGGATGCTTGAAATACGGTGTCATCATCACCATGGAACGGTCGCACATGCCCTCCTGGGTGCATCGGGACCAAAAAAGCGGAAGCCTGAAAGTGTAAGGAAGTGCATTCTCCGACGATTTTACGTTGTGAACGTGGTGTCCGGGATACACTTCGTGGGACGCGGTTGTCTCCAGATCGGCTTTTCTGTAATACCCAAGGTTGTCGGGGTTTATTGCTACCAATCCGCCCATATACATGAAGCCGGGAACCATCATTCTCCAGGTTTTTGGGATGTAGCCCAGCTCACAGAATTCACCGTCCGGAAGATCTACGAACCTTCGGCATTCTTCCTGAAGATGATTTAAGATATCCCGCATATCCTTGAACAAATGATCAACGGAATCATAGCCCCCGCCGCTATCCAAAACCTCATCGGGGTTTTGGCCGGGAAACATTTCCTCGGCAAGCTGAAAAAACTGTGTCTTTTTAGCCTGTGCATCGTCTTCATACCAAGACAAAATGTAATCCAGCGGGGCCTGCATGCCTTTTTCCACAGAAACCTGAAAAGGGATATCTACTCCGCTAAGACTGCCCACAGGGAGCGACTTCACTGTTGACTGCACTTGCTTTGCCGCCGATAACGCCTGCAGCCCGAATCTTTCGGCGTCGGCTTTAACCGAATTGTCGTTGGCGTTTTGCTTTGCGAATTCTATGGCCCTTTCAAGGTTTCCAATTAGAGCAGGCAACACATCTGCCACCTGACTTCTGGCCAAATCCGTCCCTTTTTGAGCCAACTCCCCAACCGCGGCCACCGCTGACGGCACGCTTTTGAGAAGTGTGGAAATACCCAAAGACTGGTCGTCGGGGGTTCTTTTGTTTGTGGGGCTTGTAAGGCGATCCAGGCTAGAAGACATCCTGGTAACGTGCTCGTATGGCATCTTGGTGTTGCTTTCTGCCTGGAAAGCCAGGGATTCCAGGGCGGCGGTAAAATGTTGATTCCAGAATGGGTCTTCCACGGCGTCGATTTCCCGCTGCGCCATTTGGATTTTGCCGCTCAACTCCTGTATGTTGTCGTTTGTGGGCACAAATAGCCCTTTTTGGGGCAAAGGCCCGCCCAAATAGCTTGAAACCAGTTCCGCTATGTTTCTATCCAACGCGCGCATTTCATCAAGTTCTTTTTCAGACCAACTGCTATTGGTCATGACCGCACCTCCAAAAATGGCATTGTTGAGTTCTACCGTCCGGCTAAAATTTCCCTGCTTACCAGCGCCACAGGAATAGAGCCGTAGCTTGTGAGTTTGTCGTGAAACCCTTTAAGCGTGTATTTGTCCCCAAGCTTTTCCCTGTAATCGGCGCGAAGCTTTACTATCTGTTCCTTGCCCAACAGATAGCTGGACTGATACGTGGGGCTCATAGTGTATCTTTTGGCTTCGCCGGAGGCCATGTGGTGTTCCATCCTTACCTTATCTTGCAGAAGTTTTGTGGCCTCTTCCAGACTCATGCCGCCCACATGCAGGCCCACGTCTACCACAACCCTCACAGCGCGCCATAGCGCGTTTTTGAGATTTATCAAGGTTGTAGCGGGTTCGTTCAAATACCCTTCCTCTGCCATCAAAACCTCTGTGTAAAGGCCCCATCCCTCCACAAACACTGTAGAGTGAAACTGCTTTCTGAGACAAGATACACCCATCTTGGCCAAACACGCCTGCAAATGGTGCCCGGGGATGAGCTCGTGGAAGGCGATAGTCCTTTGAAACGCGTAACAATTGTCCTGCAAATGTTGTTCTTGTTTTTCAGAAGACGCCGTAAGGTCGATTGGCGTTATGCACAAGGCGCTCTCAAGTTTTGGGCTGAAAGGGGGGCTAGTCTGCATGTAACCCAATGGGTGGGTAGCTCTGGAGTATTCAGGCACAGGAATCACAGTCCAAGATTGGCCGTCAGGAATAGTGATAAGGTCTTTTTCCCTCACAAAACTTTCAGCTAGTTTTCCCTCGTTTAGGTAAGAGTCCAAAAGCGTATCGGGCGTCGGGTGGTCTTTCTTAAAATCTTCGATGAGTTCTGTCCAATGCTTATGGGCGTCTATCTCTTTGGCGGCAGCAACTAAGGCTTTTTCGTATTCGGCCATCTTTTTTTCGCCAAACTGTTTTAGCTCCTCTGCTGTCATAGGAACCATGTGAACCTTTTGCAGCAGCCTTTCAAAATGTTTCTTGCCAGAAGCGAAATTCCCCTTGGCCTTTTGGCGGATGTCTTCCAGGTATTCGCCAAAGGCCGAAACCGCCCTTACAGAAGCCTCGCAAATTGTCTGAAATTGTTCTGTATTGCCTTTCTGCGATTCCACAAACGGCATTACAGAAGCTTCAATGAGCCTTTTGTGACCAACTACAGAGCCCAACGATATGTCGACCCACTCGGGTGGGACATCTTCAGCCACCAGGTTATGTTTTGCGGCTTCTAAAAAAGCCGGGACTTTTTCCAGGCGTTTGGCTATGGCTTCTACCCTGTCGGCCGGTTCTGCCCAGTCCCTTGCCACCAATACGTGCAAACCGCCGTTCACCGCGCCAAGATACCAATCAGGGTTAATTCTTGTATCTTGAATTTCAGGTTCTTTGGCAAGCATTGTGTCAACGTTAGCCACCGCCACCTCTGCGTCTACACGCTGGGCCGGTGAAAGTGACGAGCCATCCAGAAGCTTTTTTAGCCCTTTGGAATACTCGGATAGCTTCAACGATATTTGTTCCATCTCTTCTTTGTCTACCGGGGGCAATTTGTCGTCAAACATGGTAATCCCCATGTGGCTAGACCGTACCGGATCAAGCCGCCACAATGTCTCAAGAAGACCCTTTTCTATTTGCTTCATATCTGTCATTAGCCTTAACCCCTTTTTTTCGTGATGAACACCGCCTCTAGCCGTATGGGGCTAAAAAGGCGGTGTCCACGCATAAACGTCACCTAGTTTTATCTAACCAGGCCCAACCAATCCTTGAGCAGAAATTGGAAACGCGTAAGCGTAACGCTAACCCTTCCCATTACCGTGTCGC
Organism: uncultured Eubacteriales bacterium; assembly: GCA_964414105.1. Taxonomy (GTDB): domain Bacteria; phylum Bacillota; class Sulfobacillia; order Fermentithermobacillales; family Fermentithermobacillaceae; genus JAXGZG01. The sequence continues at coordinate 1,313 of CAYPVF010000124.1, read as the reverse complement.
CGAACAAAGCCCCGAAAGCTATCATTAGATATACTCTCCCAATGCTTCCGAAAACTTTAACAGTGCCCTCTTTTTTGACGGTAAAGAAGAAGTACATAAGCACTGACACTACGCCCAGCACAACAACCCAGTTGTTCAAGGTGGTTTGCCAATTACCTTTTACCCACAAAGAAACCATGGTGGCTTTCGCCTGGGTCAAAAACATAGGCTTTAGGTTCTTTGTAAGAACATAGGCGGCCCCAATGCCCATAACGAAAGACATGGAATACCTTGCAACCCACGATTGTTTCTTTGAGTATCGAAAATACATAAGGGCGGCCAAGAATAGAGGAATCAGCACCGAATACTCGCGGTTTTCAGCAAGCCTTCCCACTAAAGTTGGTTTTTGAAAACTAAACCAGTTAACCACCACTGCCTGGCCCGCCAAAATGGCTACAAATATCGACTCAAGCACACGATAGATTGGGTTATCCTTAAAAAGGATGCTGTAGGTACCGATTGTAACCAAAGCCCCAACCCAAACCCAAATATCCTTAGAAAGAGACATTACTGTTTACCCCCCTTACCCGATGCCTTAGCTTTTTTATTGAAAATGAAACCTACGTTACCGAGCACCACGAAAATGACAATGGTAAGGTTCATAAACGATTGAGCATCCATGCCTGTCATGGCTGAGCCCATGTTATCGGAAATCTTCTCATACTCCGCCCCGCCCCTAAGAGAAGCCAACATGGCAGTAAGCTGGCCTGATCCAAGATAAGGCATGGTTATGGCCACGGAAGACGCCGGAAGGGCGGCAACCATAGGAACGTTGTAAGGGTCGGTCACCATCTTGATATACTCCGGTGTGCCGGGAGTACCGATGGCCATCCCGAAGATCAAGGAAACGTCCTGTACCTTATTGAGACCTTCCATTATGGGATACGGCGCGATGGAATCACCAAAATGGTCGACTCGCCCTACGGCTGCCGGTAAGTCGTTGGTAAGCTGCTGTAACCACACCTGACCGCC
>CAYPVF010000124.1:0-292 GCA_964414105.1 uncultured Eubacteriales bacterium | reverse complement strand
GCCGGGCCTGTACCCAAGGTTTATATAGTCCACACCGTACTGCTTATGGGGAAACTCCGGGCCCACTATGGAAATGAGCCGTTCCATCTGTATCCCGCCCTCGGGCCACATGGCGCCCGCCACCACTTTCAAATCGTTTTTCAAGCAGTGCCTGAAAACTGCCAGGCCTGTGGGCTCTATTTCCGAAGCGTTGGCAGCTTGATAGTCCATGCCGAACCAAACAACGGAGCCGGCAGGAAGGCTGTCTATGGTTTCAAAAGCCTTAATGGTCTCGGTGCCTAGATCCAAGGCC
>CAYPVF010000123.1:428-5874 GCA_964414105.1 uncultured Eubacteriales bacterium | reverse complement strand
GCTTGAAATAAATAACCAAGATAGGTTCCCTCCCCGGGGAATATTTATGCCGGGGGATAACCTTATATCACACTAGACGCCTTTCTATTGCGCGCGTTAATCCTTTGCAGTAAACGTCTTTTCCGCCTTGACAATGGGCTGGAAGCGTCTTTTGGCCCCGAGTTATGTCTCTTTAAGGCCGCCTCAATCGTGTCCAAGGCCTTTTCAAAATCCGAACAAACCACTTCATAATACCTTGCCAGCCAAAGGAAGTCTTCATCTGTGCTGTGGTTAGTCTCTATGTTTTCCGCCCAAATGCGGCTGGCGCTATTCCAATCGCCTTGCTTCCTCATAACATCGGCAAGAAGCCTGAGATGCATTCCTTTTGTTTCCCAAGGCAAGTCGGGGCCCACGTTCTCCAAACATTTTCTCGCCAGAGATAGATTTTTCTTTCTATAGTGCATCTTACCCGCCCCCACACAGGCAAATGGATCACTGCTTTGGGACGACACCTGTCCTGAAAACAACCGCCCCAGAAAGGGCGCCAGGCACGCCATATCCAACACATCCAACCTGTTGTGAACCAGCACTTGTTCAAGTATGGAAATGTCTTTTTGCCTTTCGTACATAAAGTACAATGCGGGAATGGTGCGTCCGGGAATGTCGCCAACCCTTGTGACGCCTATAAACCGCTTTACCGACTCCTCAAGGCTTTGCAGGTAATATGGGTGCGTACCTGTATTTCTCACGGCTCCAAGCAGGTCAAGGTGTGAGCGGATATTTAAAGGCAATATGCCCCAAAGAACGTTTCTTCCTTGCAGGACCGGAATGTCAAAACATTTTCCGTTAAACGTCACTATTGTCTCGTAACCGTCAATTATCTGCTTGAGCTCTTCCAACATATCCGGTTCGTTATCCCTGTCTGTCAAAAGATACTGGGTCACCAAAAAACCGTCTTCCTGCCATTTTCCCAGGCCCACCAGAAAAGGGACAGTCCCGGCACCCAAGAGACCGGTGGTTTCAATGTCCAGATACAGCCATTCTTTCGACGGCCCGATGCCCGGTTCTATATGTTTTACTCCATTCAAATGCAGGTCGTCCAAAGGAACAAGCCACTGAGACGCCAGAGGGGAATAGGTGGCGGAAACCCTTCTACAATGGGGACCGTCCCATACCCTGAGGGACGCAGGATCCGGATGGCGCCTAAAATTAGATGGCTTGGGTTGCGGCGGAGCCGGAGGATTGGCCTCTATTTTTCGTACTATTTCCCTAAGAAGCTCAATCACCTGTTTATCGGCCAAGGTCCTTAGCGCCTTTCCCGACTAATCCTTTAAGCACTTGCTTTAGAAGTTTCTTTACGCCGTCGCCCACTTGCCTTTTAGGGCCAACGCACCCCGGGCAGCCATCTTCGCACTTGCATGATTCCACAAGAATCAAGCTTGCCTCTAAAACCTGTTGGATGACACCATAAACCTTTTCCGCCAATCCCACACCGCCCGGATAAGAATCGTACAGATACAAAGTTGGACGACCGTCAAAGGAAGACCGCACTTCCACAGCATACCCCAAATCCTTTTTATCGCTCATAAGAAAAAGGGGCGCTAAATTCGAAAGCACATTTGCCAACCCCGACAAGACCGCGCCAATAACTCTCGGGTCCATAGCGCTTACCAGGGAATCAGGGAGGGTAAACCACATTCCCTGGGTATGCATATTCATTTCAGGCAGCGCTATTCTTCCCGAACCCACGTTTTCGTGGCTGTAAAGTTTTATCTTTTTGAAAATGGTGGCTAAAGCAGTAACCGAAACCTCGCCGAATTTGGGAGAAAAAGCGCTTTCGGGCTCCTCCTGGTCAACGGCAATGACTTTTACTGCAACGGCCAAATCAGCGTCGGTATAATAATCCACATTCACTTTTTTAACGTAAGCTTTTTTGGCATCATAATCCATATTCATTACATGATATTGCTGCCCGCCGTGCAGATAAATGGCTTCTTGGTGGATTAAAAGGGGGGCCGAAAACCAATCCACCTCACCTATGATTCTGGATTTGCCGCCGGTAGTATCCACCACTACGAAGTTTTCCGCCGATGCCGAGCGAAGACTTATGCCGGCCGCGGGAAAAGACTGAGAAGACCAGTTCCACCGCCGCCTGGATCGGTACAATACCCCTTGGTCTTTAAGCGCGTCCAAAACAAGTGAGACATCTTGACCCATGAGTGCGGGCGGGCTACTCTCAAGATCCTGGAACGGTAGTTCATAAGCAGCGCACTTTATGTGATCCGCGAAAATGTAAGGGTTTTGGGGGTTGATCAATCCATATTCCGCGCTTTGTTGAAAAAAATAATCAGGGTTTGAAACAATAAATTGGTCCAAAGGGGAAAATCCCGCAACCAAAATCGAAACCGACCCTTGCGCCTTCCGCCCGGCGCGTCCCGCTTGCTGCCAAGTGCTTGATATGCTGCCCGGGTAGCCTGCCAAAATGGAGCATTCAAGATTACCAATATCAATTCCAAGCTCCAGGGCGTTGGTGGAAGCCACGGCCAAAATATCTCCTTCTCGCAAACGCTTTTCGATGTCGCGCCTTTCTTTTGGCAGATACCCGCCGCGGTAGCCTTGAATCTTATTCTTTTCAAAAGGTTCTTTATACGAGTCCCGCAAATACTGAACCAGAAGCTCCACCGAAACCCTCGATCTAGCAAACACGATAGTCTGAACTTTTTCTTCGACGAACTTAGCCGCCAGCTTATAAGAAGCGTCGATACACGACTGCCTAACCGAGCCATCCTCTGTAAGAGCAGGCGGGTTATAGAATACAAAATCTTTTCCCGTAGTTGGGGCGCCGTTTCGGCTTACTTGGTACACTTTTCGATTCGTGAGTGTGGACGCCAATTCCACAGGGTTGGCGATTGTGGCGGAAGCCAAAACGAATTGCGGTGTTGAGCCGTAAAAGCTTGCGATCCTAGTAAGCCTGGACAAAACACAGGCCACATGACTTCCAAATACCCCCCTGTATCCGTGCATTTCATCTATGACCACATATTTGAGAGCGCTGAAAAGCCTGACCCAGGTGGGGTGGTGGGGCAGTATGGCCTGGTGAAGCATATCCGGGTTAGTGATTATGATTTGACCCACATCTTTCGCGAGCCTTCTTTTTTGTGAAGGCGTATCCCCGTCGAAAGTGAAACACTTAAGGCCCAAGTTGCCCAAAGTATTCATCTCTAATATCTCCGCGAGCTGGTCTTGGGCCAAAGCCTTTGTAGGGAACAGATACATAGCTTTGCTTTCAGGATCTTTCAAAACAGTATCCAGCACCGTGAGGTTATAACAAAGGGTTTTGCCTGAAGCCGTAGGCGTTACGACGCAAACGTCCCGTCCCATTTTTAGATGATCGTATGCTTCTCTTTGGTGACTGTACAGTTGCGCTATACCTTTTGCCTCAAGCACCCCGGCTAAGGAAGGGTGGATATCCTGGGGTATTGGGCGGTAGTCGCCTGGTTCATCAGGAATGTGACGCCAAGCTGTCACGTTAGAGAAAAACCGCGGGTCACGCCGTAACTGGTCTATAACATCTTTTGCGCTTCTTTTCATCGCTCAACCGCCCTTTTACTGGCACCTTTTGGATACAGTGCAAAAATCTAAGAATGGTTATGACAAATCTAACTCCACTTTGGTATTACCACCTATATTGGCCGGTACTGCGTTTTTAGGAAGATGATAGGATGACCTCCTATCCATTACCATAACCATACCACCTTATGTCAACGAAAGAAGGTAAAGGTCAACTATGAAAAAAAAGTGGTTAGTCACTACAGTTTTAGCACTCATTTTCGCACTAGTACCTATTCGCTCCTATGCGGCCTCTCTCCTTCGCCAAGGCAGTAGGGGGCAAGAAGTAACCGCCCTACAACAAAGCCTTCTTGATCTCGGGTTTAGTCCCGGTCCGGTAGACGGCATTTTTGGAACGTTAACCGAAAAAGGGGTAAAGGACTTCCAGCAGGCTTATGGGCTTTTGGCGGACGGAATATGCGGACCCCTAACCCACGACGCCCTAAAAAGGGCTGAGGGAGAAACATCGCGGAAAGCGGGATCACTTCGGGGAAGGGTAATAGCTATAGACCCGGGGCACGGCGGGACCGAGCCAGGCGCGATATCCCCTTGGGGCGACAAAGAGAAAAACTTCACTTTAGGAATTGCTTTAAAGGTGAAGACCTACTTGGAAGGGCAAGGAGCCAAAGTAATTATGACCAGAACAGGCGATTATACGCCGGGTACCGGATGGGCTAACCCGGTTGATGACCTCTTGGCCCGGGTCTCCCTGGCAAACTCTAACGCATGTGATATTTTCGTAAGCGTACATATAAATGCCTACCCTAAAGACCCCGCCGTTTCGGGCGTGATGGGTTTTTACAGAACAAACTCTCAGGAATCCAGAAACCTAGCTTTGGGTTTAGCCAAACGTATTTCTTTAAGTACAGGGCTTCGGAATATTGACACTCAGGTGGGGCCCTACTATGTACTAAACCACACTTATATGCCCGCCGTCCTAATGGAGGTTGGGTTCATGACCAATTGGAACGACGTCAATTCGCTGCGCCAAGATTGGTTCCAAGACTCGGCAGCCCAAGGCATCGTAAGGGGAATTGGAGACTACCTAGGGCGCTAGAAACAACCGTTACCCGCAACCAAAACCCGGGCTCGTCCTCACAAAGCCCGGGTAAATCTCCTGTCTTGCGGCGTCTTGCCACCTATTACCTTAGAATCACCGACGGCCGGTTGTTATAATTATGTTAACTAATTTTACAATTCTGATATTAGGATGAGGTACAAATGGTGGCAAGAAAGGGTTTCAAATGGGAAATAGCCATACTTTCAGCCGCTTTAACAGTGGCTGTATTGAGTATTGCATATTACGGCTATCAAGACTTAGGCGTCAAAAAGCCTTTGGAGAAAGCTTTGGTGGCAGACCCTGACGTCTTATCATGCGACGTAAGGCGTGCCTCCAAGTTAACAGTGGAGGTTTACCTGTCTCCCGTTAATGAGCTCGCCGTAGTTTACACACGTCTAGGCGGTATAGTTCAAGAAAAGGCTGGGCCTGATTTTGAGCTGATCGTAAAAGACGAAAGAAATGATACTTTGGAAGGCCTTTATCACTCCATCCATTACTACTTGGAGGAGGCAGCCATAAGGGGCAATTTCGGGGAAATGATGGAGTCAACCCGCAACACATTGTCTGAAAAAGGACTATCTGATTTCGAGATAACAGTGGACAAGAAAAATATATACGTGCAGATGTCTTTAGGAGACGCATATTTGTACGAAATTTTGGATCGCGGCGTCTTTGGTTTTGGAGGGGAACAACAATGAAACTAGAGTGGGCCGGAGGTTTCTTAGCAGGCATTTTGGTGTTTCTCATGCTCAAAGGAGTCAATTTGTTGCCTGCCCTGCTACTGGGCGGCCTGTTGTT
>CAYPVF010000123.1:0-418 GCA_964414105.1 uncultured Eubacteriales bacterium | reverse complement strand
GTTCGTTCTTTTTACCCAAGGCGGACAACTAAAAGGCCTGGGGCGAAAAAGTGCCGGGTGCGTAGTGGGAGACAGACCGGACGTTACTTTCTTGGATGTAGGAGGCCAAAATGTCGCCAAACGTGAACTCACGGAGGCCCTTGAGTTTCTAAAAAACCACGAGCAAGCACAAACTTTGGGTATAAGGCCCTTGAAAGGCATTTTGCTTTCCGGCCCTCCGGGCACAGGCAAAACTCTTTTGGCGAAAGCAGCCGCAAACTACACAGATTCCATATTTTTGTCGGCCTCGGGCTCGGAATTTATCGAAGTGTACGCCGGCCTGGGAGCACAAAGGGTTAGAGAACTGTTTCAACGCGCCCGAAAACTGGGCAGGGAGAAAGACAACTCCGCGGCAATCATTTTTATCGACGAGATAGAA
>CAYPVF010000122.1:0-6012 GCA_964414105.1 uncultured Eubacteriales bacterium | reverse complement strand
TACATCCGGGCGAACTTCCTTCCTGGAGCCGAAATACGCGAGAGGAATAATGGCCCCCCAGTCCATTTGAACCCTGGACCCGGGCCCGGAAAGAGCGCCATAATTGCAGCCGACCACAGGAATAACCGCTTCCCGGGTTCGTGTGACAATGTTTTCGGCCATCTGGCGGTCACAACGAAAATCAGCGGTGATTGTGCCCAGGGGACCCTTCATCTCCCCCGAGCTGTAATCCGACGTAACCACGGCGTTGTATCCATCGAGCCTCAGACCGTGAGGCGTGACAACGATTATTACATCCGGCCGGCTGGCTTCCATCCGCCGCCCCAATTCCTCCATAGCGGCGCGCAATTTCATGGTTTCGGGTGAATCGTCGCCCATTTCAGGCAACAATTGACTGCCGTGGGGCGCTATACACGAATAAACTATGCTCATATTGACTCCTCCCTGACACGTTTTGCAGGCCGGAAGCGTGCTAGAATCCTCCGCAAAATTCCCGGCGGTGTTTCCAAAAACACTTTCTACCTTGACCCTAAAACTACCTGTCTATATGGCGCCCCTAAAGAGCCGGAATTTCGCCCTTGCCAAAGAAATTGGTGTATTCTTAAGAAGCGGCGTAAGACAAGGAGATGACACTGTGATAAATATGGATAAAGTACCCTCACGGCCTCGCGTTGTTATTCCTGCTGTTGGCATCATTATTGTATTGCTGGGAATTTTGGTGGCCGGGTCGTTTTATTCTGTCAAGGCCGGTACAAGGGGCGTTGTGCTACAGTTCGGCGCCATAAAAAGCGTCTGGAGTGAAGGGCTCCATTTCAAGATTCCCGGAATTCAAACAGTCATCCCCATGGATATAAGGGTCAAAAAGGTTGAAGCGGGGGCTGTAGCGGCTTCCAAGGATATGCAAGACGTTTTCACCGAAATCGCGGTTAACTATCATATTGACCCGGAAGCGGTCGCCCAGTTGTACACGACCATAGGCACGGCGTACGAGACGACGCTTATATCCCCTGCCATCCAAGAATGCGTGAAAGCTTCTTCCGCCACTTACACCGCGGAACAGCTTGTGACCGAAAGAATAAAAGTGTCCACCGACATGAAAGAAAGATTGCAGTCCAAAGTGTCTTCCTACGGAATCGTGGTGGATGCCTTCAACGTTCTAAATTTCGAGTTTTCTGAAGTGTTCAGCCAGGCTATTGAGCAGAAACAGGCCGCGGAGCAGATGGCTTTGAAGGCCAGGCAAGACTTGGAGCGAATCAAGACCGAGGCGGAACAAAAAATCGTGCAGGCCCAGGCCGAGGCGGAAGCATTGAGAATTCAAAAACAGGAAGTCACCCCTGAGATTTTGAAGCTCAGAGAAATCGAAGCCACTTTGAAAGCTATCGAAAGATGGGATGGTAAGCTTCCCACTTATTCCGGGGGAGCCGTACCGTTCATAACCCTGCCGTAAACAAAAAGGCGGCAAAACCGATGTGGCCCACGGTTTGCCGCCTTATCCTACCAATCCGGCGTAAACTCGGTAAATTGCAGGCTGTCGTAAATTAGTTCCGACATCTCTACGCGAAAAGCGTCCTCGCCGGCTATGATGTATTCACACGTGACTAATCCCGTATTATCGTCGTAAACGGCCCTTCCGGGGCTCGCTAAATGCTGCCCTTCCGGTATGCTAAGCACTGCATCCGTGACGCTTGCCACCTGGGGCACGCCATCTTTCATTCTGTACACAAAAACATCTGTTACCCCATCCGCGCCATACGTAACGTTGCATATCATTTCCGCTATGCCATCGCCGTCCAAATCCCTAAAAGCGTTGTTCATTCCCAATCCGAAGCTTTGCGCGTAGCAAACCGCGGAGTCGGCTTCTACCGCATAGTAATAGAAGTTCCCCCAGCCGTGAGTAGCCAAGCTACCCAGAACAAACCCGCCAAGCTCGGGGGTAGCGTCGAAGGACCGCAATGAATACCGCCAGCCCGTACCGGAATTAGACGGCAAGCTGCGGAGCACCTCGATGTCATCACCCCGCCGAAGAAGAATCTCGGTATTGTCGTCCTTACTTCTTAGGCCGACTTCGTAGCCGTCCCGTTTTACTGACCAAATCACGCCGTCGGGAGGAATCGCGTCTGCCGGGACTTCGACAAGAAGCGCACCTTGGGCGTAGCGCACTTTGCACTCGTATTCGGGTTCTTCTTGGCCCAAACAGAAGTTTATGGCCAGGTAGGGGCCATCATCATCTTGGGAGACGGACCCGTCAGACCAAATGTTGTTCCAGCCAAGAAAAGCGTTGTACAAATGCGAAGCCACATCCACTTGGAAAAGGCGGCCTTCTCGCTGGAAATAGAAATACGGATGGAGGGCGGCGCTCACATGGGTGAAATAAAGCAACTCGGAATCGCCGTCTCCATCAAGATCAACCACAGTATGGTTGTTGACGCAACTGGCCAGAAGTTCCACATCCCCGCCCCGGTTCAAGAAGTAGTAATCGTAAGCGTGATAGGATGCGCCAAAGGAACAACCCATGACGAAACCGTCTTGCCCGAACAAACTTGTAAACGGCTCCACAGAGAAATTGCTTTGGTACCCCCACTGATCTTTAGCGTTGTAGGCCTGAATGAAACGATGGATGTTCCCGTCGGCTTTCTCAAAAGCACCCCAAATGTCACCGCTTGCCGCCCGGTAAAACAACATTCTGACACCGTCCGTTTCCGCCTGAGCGAATATTTCCGCGATATCCGATTCGTCCACAGGCGGCTCGGTCCTTATTCCGTGGGGTCCGTAGAAAGGGGCGTCGTCAAGGGGTATGGTGTATATTTTGGCGCCTGTCTCGTTGGGGGCCTGGTTGGAGTTATCGTCGGATGGCGGCACAGTTGGCACGGCACACCCGGGTCCCGTAAAAGCGCCAAAAGCCAATAAGGCTGCCGCAAGTACCACAAGAACCGTAGTGTGCGGGGCCATCTTTCGGCGGTTTGCCATGAGCGCGATTCGCTCTTTGATGCCGCTTTCGCTCCCGGTCATGGTGGTTGCTATTTTCAGTAAAGCGCCTGTTATAGGCGTTTTGGAGGTCAAGCCGATAAGCGAACGCCCGTAATCTGTACGGGAGTCCTCACCTATGCGGGTTATGGTGCTTTCGTCGCAGGCAAGTTCGGAATCCCGCACGGAAAGCATGGCGGCAAACCAAACAAGCGGATTATACCAATGAATCGCGAGACATACGCCTCGAAAAGCCGCCCATATGTGATCGCCGTGGCGATAGTGGGTGGCCTCGTGTTCCAGCACATGCCGCCGAACGGTGTCGTCGTGCGCCGCTTCCTGCGTAATGTAGATGGAGGGCCGGAGCAACCCGAACATGCAGGGCGTTTCCACTAAATCTGAAATGTAGATGGGCAGTGGGTACCCGACGATATCAAGTGGTCGCCGGCTACTTTTTAATCGGGCGGAAAATCTTAGGTTCGTAATGAGAAGAAACAGTCCCACTGCAGGAAGGCCCGCCAGCCAGACTGCCCGCGCAACGAAATTCCAACCGGCGGTACGACTTGCGCCATCGGCACGCGAATCGTCTGTGGTGCCCGCAAGCGTGTTGGTGATGGCTTGGGCGTTTAGGTCCGCGACGGTGCTTTCTTGTGCATCGCCGCTTTGTTGGGCATCGTTGCTTTCTTGTACATCGCCGCTTTGGGATTCGCCGAGGCCGGGGGCCGGCGTCCCCGGGGTAGTCTCCTGGGTAAGGGCATCGTTGTTCACATGGCTAGTGGCGGCTGGCACCGTAAGCACAGCTTTGGGCACAATATTCATGACACTTAGCGCGCTGGCGCCAAAACTAACGGGGACGAGGAGCCTTACCAGCACCAACCCCCAAAATGCATACTGAAAACACCGGGTAATTTTGCCGCGCAAGACGTAGCGCAACGCTGCGACCAACAAGATGAGAATTGATGAAGATATAATCCATTCAGCCACGGTTTTTCGCCTCGCCATTCCTTGACGCCCGGGCATCTGCTTGGTGCAGGATCGCATACAGCTCACGGATTTCTTCCTTTGACAAATCCTGTTTTTTGGTGACGGCGCTCATCATCATGCTAACGCTACCTTTGCATATGCGGCTCAAGAACGCCCCAGCTTCCTGCATTACCGCGTCTTCGCGCGTAACATGTGGCGAATACGTGTTGATCCCATCGCCATCGCGGCAAGAAACCGCACCCTTTTTGACAACCCGATTCAACAAAGTCAGCGTAGTCGTTCTTGACCAGCCTGTAACCTCCTTGAAGTGGTCCGCCACCTCACGCCCCGTGCATGGTGGATTCCCCCACAAATACTCCATCAGATCCCACTCTGCCGATGTAAGACTGACATGTTTCTTCCCCGCCATTTCGACCCTCCCCGTTCTGACTACACCTGTAGACACCCTCAGCATATTGGCGTTGTCTACACCTGTCAACATGTTTGTGGCGGAATTTTGCGCGAAGCCCGCGCGGCAGCGGATAATCCGTACCTTGTGGGCCGAGCCTCGGGGAATTCCCCCCAACCCGGCGGTCACCCTCGGGGTATTCCCCCTAACCCTGCGCTCGCCCTCGGGGAATTCCCCCTAACCCAGCGCTCACCCTCGGGGGATTCCCCCCAACCCGGCGGTCACCCTCGGGGAATTCCCCCTAACCCAGCGCTCATCCTCGGGGAATTCCCCCTAACCCAGCGGTCATCCTCGGGGGATTCCCCCTAACCCAGCGGTCATCCTCGGGGGATTCCCCCTAACCCAACCCAGCCCAACATGATCTGTCCCAATGCAAAACGCCCCCGGTTAGAAACCGGGGACGTTCGCCAGTGCGCTGTGCAACCCAAAAACATGAGGTCAGGTTGATTTAGACCGAACCTTCGGGCGTCGCAAACAAGGCTTCAACATCAACCGCTAACCCCGGGAAATCAGGATGATCAAGTATGCCCTCATCTACACTGAGCAAGGTAACATAATAGCAGTCTACCAGCTTCAAGCACTCAATTATCTTGCTGTCGGGATCCACCAACCAGTAGTGTTCAACGCCCGCCCTTTGGTAACTGTTGAGCTTACGAACGCGATCTGTTCGGGTTGTGGAAGGTGAAAGAATCTCCACAACAAGGTACGGCAATGAATCGATAGGGTTTGTCTTTGCAGGCCGTGTGCTTGGCAAGTAAAAAAGGTCGGGCTGAACCACTGTATAATCATCTAAATACACATCGAGGGGCGCGTCAAAAACTTCCCCCAAACTATCCGCCTGCTCGAAGTAGCCGATAAGAATCTGCTGTAGCCTTCGTGATACCCTTTGGTGCTGGTAGATAGGACTAGGTTCTCGAATTACAAGCCCGTCAATCAACTGCAAAGTATAACCAATTTCCGAAGGCAACTCCGCGAATTCTCTGTGGGTCATCCGCTCCAAACATCTGTAAGACGGAGAGTCTTCTCGAACCATGTTGCTCATTCTTGAACCCAAGGATTCGATAACCGCATCCTGGGAATAACGATACTGTCTAGGCCCAACTTCAATATAAGGTATCTGATTATCTCTTGTGTATCGCCAAATGGTATCAACCGAAAGGCCCAAAATCCGCGACAACTCCTTGGCAGTGATCAGCTTTTCGCTTCCCAAGAAATCCCTCCTAGGTTCCAGTTTATAACTAATCACAACCAATATCAAGTGTTAGTAAGTAATTTAAACTGATGCGGTGAAATCTAGGAGCAGTTTTTCAAACGCCGCCTCGAACTGGGCATCGTCATCTTTCGTTCTTTTGGCGGGACCTTTGGTGCGGCCGCCACTCCTGCGAATCCTCTGTGCGATATGCCGTTCCAGCAACAATCGGTCTATATTCTTTTCAGTGTAAACCAACCCATTTTGGTTGATGACCCTGGCTCCTTTGCCCAAGGCCATGGCTGCCAGGCCAAAATCTTGCGTCACCACAATATCCTCACAAGTTAGCAAGTTCATCAGTGCATAATCCACACTGTCGGCCTGCTTGTCCACGGTGATGACGGTGCTGTAGCCATCGCTTAATTCA
>CAYPVF010000121.1:0-6025 GCA_964414105.1 uncultured Eubacteriales bacterium | reverse complement strand
TCCAAGGCCAAGCCCACGGGCTTCAAAATCGCGATACAAAATACTAGCATTTGAAAAGCGAAAATCCATCGTCTGTCTAGATTGTCCAGTTTTTTGAAAAATGACATGTGCCTACACCCCCTCGGCTGGTTATTCAGAACCCATAAAGTTGCGCTCTAAACCCGTAATCATTCGCAAAGCAAGTACGATCCCGCCTATGGCGGCGGCCATTTCGATGGCTCTCATGCCCGCCAAAGTCGGGTATTCCACTATCCATCCCGCAAATTTCGGGAGATATCTGGATATGGCTGTGCCCAAAGTTACCCTTCCCACCATGACCACGACGGCGGCCACAAGAAGAATTGCCGAGTCTAAGCTTTTGGCCCTGAAAGCGCGGTAAGAAGCCGAACCTATCCAGAAGGTCAAAGTCGAGAAAATGGTCATAAGGATAGGAGTCAAAATATTGTTATAAATAAGATTGAACGCATCGTTCTTAAGACCGCCTATAATGCCAAGCAATATATATCCATAAAGCACGACCAAAAGCAAAGCGCTGTAAGCCCAGCCTGTTGTCTTGCGTCGAATTTCACGTCCGTGGACTTGCGTTAAACTGATAACCCCGACGAATGTTATGAAACCCACAACGATTTGGTACCAATCGTCCAAAACTACCTGTATAGGCTGAAGAGCCGGAGTATTTACCATAACGCTTACGATATACACTACGGCCGCGATAATAAGCAGTGCTACTGGCCCTTCTCTTTTCAAGTGTCTCCCCCCTTATTTGAGCATAAAATCTGCTATAGTCGTGTTGCCAAAAGTGACCATGATTGCCCCGGCCAGCACAATAATCATTCCGAGCACCTTGCCCCAGTCTTGAACGATTAGTCCGCCGGTTGTGGAAGGTTCAGGACTCAAATAGGCAGATGCCGCGAATATTTCCTGTCCTATCAAGGTGTAATCGCACGATGCCACGAAAAAGGGAATTTGGTTTGTTGAAGCAGTTCCGGCGATTTGCATCGCTCCGGTCCTGTTTCCCGCTTCTGCCAAGAACAAAGCCTCGGCCCAAAAAGCTCCGAAAAGGATTTGCGCTGAAACATTTTCCCTTTCCATAATTCCGTTAATTCCCGCAGCCCAAGCCCAGTTTTGTTCGTTTATGAAACGAACGTCGGTTTCTCTGTACCTGTCAGTTTTGCCCTTCGCCATAAACGCTTGTCGTGTTACGGCCTCGGCAACCGTGTACACTACCGGAACACCCAAAGGCACTACGATGCGGGTGTCATACTCAGCGCACGCTTTGGCTGTGTAGTCCAAAACTGGGAGAGCGGCGTAGGTTTGAGCGTCCGCCATGTCCCCCATTCCGGGAACAAACATAACAGGGGTCCCCAGTTCTGTGGCACGTCCAATAGCTTCGTCGATTGCGGCTAAACCGGGAATTTTGTGAATCACCGGAATCTTTTTTCCCGCCCTTGCCCGGCCGACTAAAATGATCAGGCAAATACCCATGCCCAATTCGACCAACAAGGTTAGGAGCATACCTTGCTTTATCATGTTGTTTTCCACCCCTTTTTCTCGCGAATCTAGAAACCGCAGTATCCGGTATTTCCTTCATTACGAACTCGATCAAATGCCGCACGATCGTAGTTTAACGTAATTCGTCATAATCTCCTATAATTCCTGTTATTTCGACGGGCCAAATACAGGAAAAGTCACTTCTTTGCCGGCATGGATCTCAGGGCATCGGCAATGCGCCGATATACCGCGTATGCCTTATCGTCGCTGCCAAAACAACCGTGGACTATCCTCAAATGTCCCGGGCCCCCAAGTGAGCCGTAATAGCTGCCCTCGTTGACCACAACTTTTGCGTGATTTTGAAGAAAAAGGGCTACTTCGGCGTCTGTCCCCAGGCTGGACACATTCAGCCACGATAGAAATCCGCTTTCCGGAAGCTGCATTTTAACGCCGGGCACTTTGCTCCACAGGTCATAGGCAACCCGCCTTCTTTCGTCGAAAATCCTGTGATAAGACGGCAAGATGGCGGCATCCTTAAGAGCGGCTATGGCTGCCATTTGAGAAGCTGTATTGGTGGCTCCCAATACATTTACAGCCCCGCCGTACAAAACATCCATGATGTGGTCACTAGCGACAATGTACCCTACCCGCAGGCCGCTGAGGCCATAACCCTTAGATAACGAACAAACTGTTAGGGTGCGCTCCCACATACCGGGAAGAGCCGCCGGTGTTACAAATTCGAGGCCGTCAAATATGTGGTCTTCAAAAGCTTGATCGCTTACCAAAATTAGATCGTTCTTTACCACGAATTTGCACAAATCCTCAATGGATTCGCGGCGAAAAACTGTACCTGTAGGGTTATTGGGGTGCGATATTAGAACCATTTTTGTGTTTGGGGTCAGCCTTCTATCAAACTCCCCTACATCTATTTGATACCCGTTCTCTTCCTTGAGCGGGACGTTTATCGTGGAAGCGCCACACAACTTGGGGTTTAGAAAATTCGACGGGTAACTGGGGTCCAAAACCATGACTTCGTCGCCTTCGGTCAAAAACGGCAGCATGGCATAAAGAAGTCCAGAATCAGAACCAGGTGTAACCAAAATGTTTCTGTTGGGATCGGCTTTAATACCGTTGTATTGGTATACTTTCTTTGCGAGCTCCCTACGCAATTCGGGGTTACCGATTGGCATAGTATAGTGGGACGGGAAACCGGTATTTATGGAATCTACCAAGGACCGCGCCACTGAATCCGGGATAGATGGGTCGGGAAAGAAAGGATCTGCCCACGCCATAAGGTCGTAGCCTTCTTCCATCAGACGGCCAACTCCCTCACCCACGTCGGCCTTTGTCACATCCGAAAACAGACCGCCCTCCAAATCACGAAACCTGTGGTTCATTTTGTGTTTGATGTTCATATTTTATCTCCTCCCACCGAATTCGCGTCAGACAATATTGCAACAAATTATAGCAGTTTACCTGTATAAGGGCCAAATGCGCCTACCGAAAGGAATAACCGCACGCTGACAAAATGATCCACCCCGGGTTGTGAACCAAGATGACTAAAAAGCGTCTACAGAATAAAAGGGGTTGAGACGACAATTGAAAAAGGTACCCAAATATGTAGCTGTGGGAGTGCTTTTGGCAGGCATGATTGCTGTGTGGTTTGGAACCGGCATGACAGCCTCTAATCCCGTAACCCATGGAACGGTTCTGCTCGCTTTTGATGGTGAGCCCCTTTCTTGCAGAGGGCAACTCGTTGATGGCACCACTTATGTTTCGGTAACAGATTTGGCGGCTGACCTTGGGTTGACTGTAGCCCAGTCTTTGGCCGGCGACTACGTTTCGGTTCGGTCAGGCGACAAAATAATTGAACTAGTTCCGGGCCGCAGCACAGCCGTGGTAAGCGGCCATGAACTGGCTATCCCTTTCACACAAGGAACGCTTACAGCAACTGACGGGCAAATAATGGCGCCTTTAAGGTTCGTGCTTGAAAACATTGGCTACAAAATCGACTGGAAAGACAGGAGCGCGCAGACTCCCCCGAGCATCAACATTACCCCAAGGAAGGAAAACAAGCTCGTGGTGGGTACGGTAAGGGAACGCTATGATACTGCCACATTGCTTGTGGATATCCAATATCCTAAGATTTGGGGCCTTTCAGATGACATCCTGGAACCCATGAACAGATTTTTTTCCGGCCGCTTTGGCGACGCTTGGGCGCAAGCCTCAGAAAACGAACAAGCCTTGATAGAGGAGGCGGGCCCCAATGAATTGGCGCGCCAAACCCAACTGATAGCCAATTACAGTATCACATACAACGAAAACGACATTATAGGCATGCTTTTGGACACCTATTTGTACACAGGAGGCGCCCACGGCGGCACCTTAAGGGTAGGATACACAGCCGATATTTTAACGGGCAAAGCCTTTTCTTTGAAGGATATGTTCAAGCCCGATACAGACTATGTTTCCAAGCTTAACGCCGAGATCAGACGGCAAATAGATGAAAGAGACCTTTCCACTATAGCTCCGTTTACCTCCATAAAGCAGGATCAAGATTTTTATATTGCGGACGGCTCGCTTGTGGTGTTCTTTCAACAATACGAATTAATGCCTTACGCTTACGGTTTTCCCGAATTTCGCATACCCATTTCACTTTTGTCCGATTGTTTGTCCAAGGAATTTTTGGGGCTAGTGGACGCATCCGGCCCAGTAGAGTACAAGAATGATTCTTTCGGGTTTGTCATAACCCTGCCGGCGACTTGGGAAGGATATACGGTGACTCAAGACCAATGGCAAAGTTCACCCCCGGGGGAATACGGGCCCCTTCTCAGTGTCCGGCACCCTTTGTGGTCCTCCGATTCACCCAGGCAAGATATACCCGTGATGGTGTTCACCTTGGATCAATGGGATCGGTTGGAAAAAGGGGAATTCCATATCGGCGCGGCCCCAATGAATCCGACAGTTCTGGGATCAAACGACAAATATGTGTTAGCTCTGCCCGCAAGATACAACTACGCGTTCCCCGAAGGATATCAAGACGTGGATGAAATCTTAAAAAACCAGCCGTTTCACATGTTTAACTTGCTTTAGCCCCATAGAAAGCCCCGGTGGACACAAAGCCCGCCGGGGCCTTTTTCCGCGAAATTCAAGGACTAACGATCTTCGTCCTCTTCCTCATCGTCGTCATCTTCGTCATCATCTAACTCGTCGTCGTCATAATCCCAATCTACATCGTCGCCTGTAAACTCTTCTCCACACTCGGGACAGATAATATCCACATCCGGGTCGTCCAGGAGCGATGCCTCAACCTCGATTATCTCACCGCAATGAGGGCACTGCACCGTTACGAAATCCTCCGCGTACACTTCTTCCTCGAGATCCGCGAGATCCTCGTCCACAGAGTCGACATAATCCTGGAGATCATCCTGAGCCTCCATAACCTCTTCTATGGCCTGGGCCATCTCCTTCAGAACCTCGCAGATGACTTTGATGGCTTTGCCTTCCTTGGTGCTGTCGGAAATCTCAAGCCCCTCCACAAGCCCCTGAAGGTATGAAACTCTTTCTTTAAGGTCAGACATCTCTTTGCTCCTCCTTTAACCTGGATTCTATACTCTTTCGATATAGGTATTTGTTCTGGTATCCACTTTGAGAATATCGCCGACGTTAACGAACAAAGGCACCTTTATGACCGCCCCTGTTTCCAAAGTCGCGGGTTTGGTACCGCCGGACGCCGTGTCGCCTTTGAAACCCGGGTCGGTTTGGGCGACGGCCAACTCCACAAAGTTAGGGATCTCAACACCGATAACCCTGTTATCATAACTCAGAATGGCTACGTTCATGTTCTCTTTGAGGTATTGAACGCCGTTTCCCACTTCATCTTTTAGGATAACTGTCTGTTCGTAGGTTTCCGTATCCATGAAGGTGCACTCTTGACCCACACCGTAAAGGTATGTAGCCTCCCGTTTTTCAATATGAGCCCTGGGCAGTTTTTCCCCGGCGTTAAAAGTGCGCTCCAACACACTTCCGGTGATTACGTTTTTGATTTTTGCCCTTACAAAAGCGGCCCCTTTGCCGGGCTTGACATGCTGAAAATCCACTACAACCCATGGCTGGCCATCAATTTGCACTGTCACTCCGGTACGAAACTCGTTCGTCGATATCATACGTTCAACCCCTCTTAAGCGCACGGCCATAAACTGACCACATTAGTTTCCTCGGTTACCTGGCTTTTATCACCGTCAAATCTTTAGGAAACGAAGATATGATTTTATGCCCATCTTCAGTTACCAAAACCAGATCCTCTATTCTTACACCGCCAAAACCGGGTATGTACACCCCGGGCTCCACCGTCACAACCATACCGGGCGAAAGTATATCTTCAGATCTTTTGGAAAGCGCGGGGCGTTCGTGTACATCCAAACCTACACCGTGTCCTATCCCGTGTCCAAAATACTCCCCATAACCCGCTTCCTCGATTATGCGACGTCCGGTAAGGTCAATTTCTTTAGCGGGAACCCCAGGCGCGATTTTC
>CAYPVF010000120.1:0-6105 GCA_964414105.1 uncultured Eubacteriales bacterium | reverse complement strand
CTTCTTCGGTATCCAAGACATCTGAAATGTCCATGATCCCGGCCGACATTACACTTCGAATGCAATCGGGATCGTGCTTGTCTGAGGCCCTAAAAAACCCCAAGGAGCCGACCTATGTTCCTTCCGGCACTGTTGACCCGTCCTTAGGCAAGCTTACCGGTGATTTCTCGGTAGTGGTACCCATGACGACAGATGATGATATAAGCGGGTTCATGGTTTTGGCTGGGTTGGGTAAACCAGGCGCCTTGGGTTTGATCCCCGAACTGCTCATGGCCATAGGCAGCCAAACCGCCAACGTATCCGCAAAGGCCGACCTTATACAAAGTCTCAGACAATCCGAGGAGTTGTATCAAAGCCTCATGGAAAACGCTAACGACTTGGTATTCGTTTTGGATAGGGGCGGGCGTTTTCTCTATATTAACCCCCGTTCGGAACGGATTTTCGGGTGCCCGCCTAAAGACATCATAGGCAGATATTTTGGGGAATTTGTTCACGCGGACAGTTGGGCCGGCACCGTGGCCGCGGTTAAGGAAGCCGCCTCGAAAATGGAACAGTATATTGAATATTCTTGGGCCATAAACGGTCATAACGATTCTTCCATATCCCTGAACGTGAGGGCGTCTCTTATCTACAATGGACCAGATTTGGTTATGCACCAGGGAATTGCCAGAGATGAGACCACGGAAAAACAGCTCAAGGATGAGCTTAGTAAACGTGACCAAGAATTGGGGCAATCGAAATCCCGGGAAGTGCGTATGAGAGAATATCTTTCTGTGGCCAACGCGGCCCAAGAAGAAGAGCGCGCCAGAATAGCCCGGGAGCTGCATGACGGGTCTGTTCAGTACCTTATAGCTTTGAGACGAAGACTGGATTTGTTGCGGAACGATGTTTATGGCCGCGGTGTTTTGGCCAAATACCAAGACGACCAGCGTAACGTCGAGGAAAACCTGAATAGCATCGATGTATTGGTAGATACGGCAATTGAAGATTTACGCGAGTTTGCCCGGAACTTACGTCCGCCTGTTCTAGACGATTTCGGCCTGGTTACGGCGTGCGAATGGTTAGGACAGCAAGCCGAAAAAGAAGGTATG
Source organism: uncultured Eubacteriales bacterium (assembly GCA_964414105.1). Classification (GTDB taxonomy): domain Bacteria; phylum Bacillota; class Sulfobacillia; order Fermentithermobacillales; family Fermentithermobacillaceae; genus JAXGZG01. The sequence goes on along the minus strand of CAYPVF010000120.1, from coordinate 5,014 downwards.
GATGTTACATTTAAGGTGTTGGGCGATATTAGGCGCTTGCCCCGGGAGGTCGAAATATCTGTTTTCAGGATCGCCCAAGAAGCCCTCTCCAACTCGGTTAAACACTCGGGCGCGGCGAAGATAGAGCTTTCCCTGGAATTTGCCCAAGAGGGCTTAAATCTGAGCATCAAAGATAACGGTAGTGGGTTCAATCCGCCCTCTTTGCCGGGCTCCCTTGTCCGCGCGGGGCAAATGGGCCTTGTAGGTATGTTCGAGCGGGCCGAGTTGTTGAAGGCCACAATAGACATTAAGTCTCAAAAAGGATTGGGGACAACCCTCACAGTAAACATTCCTTCCGCGTCACGTAAAACCGCGTCTGCTTAGTTGTACTAGGCAAAAATGCTTACCTTTCATAGGCACTGCTGCTGAAGTAAAGAAAATCTCTCCCGACTATTATGTAATTGGACACGCGGTAAAGGAGAGATTGCAGTGGATTGCCAAGATTTATCGCTGGCGAGAGAAATTGCCCGGGGCAACGAAGAAGCATTCAACTTAATATACAAAACCTACGAAAAACAGATTTATTATCATATTTTGCGGTTTGTAAACGATCGATATGAGGCCCAGGATATTACGCAAGAAGTGTTCCTAAAAGCGTACCAATTCATGGGCACATATTCGGGGAAAGCGGCTATCGGGCGGTGGTTGCGGAAAATAGCCACCAACCTTTGCATCGATAGAATGAGAAAGCGTTCGATTTCAACGGTGTCGTGGCCAACAGTGACATACCGGGATGGTGAAGAAAAAGCCATGGAATTTGGCGACGATGCCCCCTCACCTTTGGAGACGCTTTTAAATCGCGAAAGCGAAACGATTGTGCTCGATGCCATACAGAATTTGCCGGAGTACTACCGCCAAGTGGTGGTTCTCCGCGATTTGATGGACCGCAGCGGCGAAGAAATTGCAGGCGAGATAGACTGCCCTCTGGGTACCGTAAAGTCTAGGTTGTCTCGGGCTCACGGAATTTTGAGGAACCGCTTTAGGTCTTCCGGTGCTGCTGTAATGGGCGCGTAAAAATTTCTAACGCTTCTATTGGCTGACTCCATGATTTGTTATTGACACTTTTGTGTTCTCTACATAGAATACAAACAAGTGTTTCACACAAACAGGTGATCGCCAATGGGAAATTCAATAGTTTATTTTAATCTGTTAGGCGCGAGGGCCCAAAAAGAAAGGTTCGGAAAGGGCCTTAATCAGTCGCCTTTGGTTGTGCTAAGCCGTGGTTTTGTGATAGATTGCGACGAAAAGGCTTGGCAAGCAGGGGTTCGCCTAGGCGATACGTTAAGGCAAGCTAAAATCTCGTCTCCTGCGTGTCAGGCGATCAGCACCTCTCAAAACAGTTCTGCGATGCTGACGGAAATTCTCGAAATCCTAAGCCAATTTACTCCCTATGTGGAACCTACCCAAGATTGCAATGAAATTTTTGCTCAGCTTTCGAATCAAGATGTTCAGGATGCCCTGGCAAAACTCGAATCTCACTTTTTTAAAGGATTCATTGGTATAAGCAAATCAAAATTACTGGCTAAGGCGGCTGCACAATGGGCGCTCCAGAAACCTCAAAATAAAAAGCCGGTGCAGTTTGAAAAAAGCAGCTGGGGGGCTGTAAAATTCGAGAAGTCCTGCCTTGTAGTTACAGTCCATGAAGGCAAAGAGAGATCCTTTTTGGCTTCTTTGCCTTTGAAAGCTTTGTGGCTTGCGCCTCCCGATGTGCTTTCTACGCTTTTGTCCTTGGGCGTTAAACAAGTGGGCGATCTTCACAAAATCAGTTTGTACGATCTTTCGCGCCAAATAGGCGACTGGGCCCAACTGGTCAAAAGGTGGGCAGCATGCAAAGATCACCCAACCATAAAGGCGCTTTATCCGCCCCCCAATATTTCAAAAAAGGTGGAGTTCGTAGAGCCTGTTTTTATGGATATTTCCGTTTTTGAGACTGCTTTTGGGGAATTGGCTGAGGAATTGTCGGTGAAAAGTTTAGGTTCCAAAATTGTTTCTTTGTCTATCACAGGGCATTTTCCGGAACTTCATCTAGAAAAGACCTTGACTCGTCCGGTTTGTAGCCTTAACTCCTTGCGGTCGGCGGTTGAAATTATGATCGGGAAATCTATAAACCTTATTCCCCATATGGTTCCGTCTGTGACTGGATTTACTTTAAGCTGTACAAATTTAGCTTCAACATTTTCCAAACCTTTATCGCTTTTCTACGAAAACGGGCTAAAAGACGCAACGCCCGTTCCCTTATCGCTTGGAACGGCTATCGATGGGCTGGAAACTAAATTTGGGGAAAATGCCATAGCATGGGGGAAAGTAAACGGCCGTAAGCCCCACATAAATCCGGAAGCCGTTCGACGCGAAAGGGTACTTTCTTTGTGGGACCCGGTCAGGATGGCGGCAGTACAACATGTGGCTTTAGGAACGGCGGGTGATTGATGCTTTGTCCAAAATAGTTGATCAACCTGTGCTTGTAATATCAGAACTGGGAAGGCCAAAGCGGTTTTTTTGGTTCAAAAAGTGGATAAACGTAAAAAACATCATGGACATGTGGAAAGAAACAGGCTGTTGGTGGGAAGACGATTCCGAGAAATTGTGTTTTCGGGTTTTATCGGTTGAAGGCGGGATGTATGAAGTTTACGCGAAGGAAAAAGAATGGAGCCTTTATAAAGTTTACGATTGAAACGAAGAGGTAGGCTTTCTATGTTTACACATCTGCACGTTCATACCCCGTATTCATTTTTGGATGGGGCGTCCAAAATTCCTGATATCGTGGCGGGGGTAGCCAAACTTGGCATGGAATCGGTAGCCATAACAGACCACAATAACCTGTCTGCCACAGTGCGTTTCATAAAAGCCGCCAGGGCGGAAGGCATAAGGCCGATTATAGGGAACGAGTTAACCCTTGAAGGAAATTATCACCTAACGGTTCTTTGTAGGGATAATCAAGGTTACCGAAACCTTTGCTCTATATTGAGCGAATCTCACATTAATAACCCCAGAAAACAGCCGAAAGTGTCTTTGGATATTTTAAAAAAACATTCTGAAGGATTGATCGTTCTTACAGGGTGTAGGCGAGGTCTTATCCCTTCGCTTTTACTAAAAAAGAACTTCCAAAAGGCCAGGCAAGCTTTACAAACATACCAGAACATCTGGGGAACCGATTCGCTTTTCGTAGAAATGTCGGAAACGCTTCTGCCGGGCTCAAACGGGCTAAACAGCGCTCTTTTTGAGCTGGCGAGCATAAGCGGCCTACGCCTGGTTGCAACCAACAACGTTCACTATGTGTCAAAAGACGAGTTCAAGCTTCACGATATACTTACTTGCATAAAGACCCTTACTAAATTGGAAGACATTCACCCCAAAAGGCGCTTAAACGCCGAAAACTATCTAAAAAGCACGGAAGAGATGAAATGCGAGTTTCAAAAATATCCCGACGCTATAAAAGCGACACATGATATTGCCCGAGAATGCCAATGCCCCATAGAACTAGGCGCGTCAACGTTTCCCTCCTACGATTACCCGAAGGAGTTTTCTTCGTCAGAACATTTTCTTAATCATTTGGTTTTTGAAGGAGCAGTAAAACGGTATGGTAAAGTGACGCACCAAATAAAATCCAGGCTCGACTACGAATTATACGTTATAGCTAAACTAGGTTACGAAGATTATTTTCTGGTGGTATGGGATCTAGTTAAATTTGCCCAAAAGGCGGGTATACGTCACGCGGGGCGCGGTTCTGCGGCTGATTCCGCAGTAGCGTTTTGTTTGAATATAACTGATGTTGACCCTATAGCGCAAAATTTGTTGTTCGAAAGGTTCATGAGCCTCGAAAGGGGCGAGAAGCCCGATATCGACATCGATTTTGACGCCAGAAGAAGGGACGAAGTTACATCTTACGTATATCGGAAATACGGTTCCGAGCATGTGGCTTCGGTGGCGACATATAACACTTTTCAGGGAAGATCGGCCATCAGGGATGTAGGCAAAGCCATGGGGTATCCTCCCGAAGAAATCGATGTTTTAGCCAAACGTCTTCCGCATTTGCCCGCGTCCATGGTGTTTGAAGCGTTTTCACGCATCCCGGAACTGCAAAACTTTGATATATCCAAAAATAGGCTCAAAATCCTTCTTGAAGCGGCGGAAAAATTGTCAGACCTGCCTCGTTTCCTAAGCACGCATTTGGGAGGGGTGGTTATTTCTAAAAACCCCGTGGGCTGGTTAAGCCCTGTTGAGCGTTCCGCTAAAGGTGTCACCATACTTCAATTTGACAAAGACGACGCGGAAGATTTGGGGCTTTGCAAAATTGATTTATTATCTTTAAGAACTTTAGGGGCTGTCGATGATTCCCTAAATTACCTGGAGAGTAAATCCCCCGTGGATTATGACAAAATACCTTTGGATGACAAAGCCACCTTCGAAAAGCTACAAAAGGCTGATACTATAGGGGTTTTTCAGTTGGAAAGCCCCGCTCAAAGGGCTCTTCAAGCTAAACTTGGGGCGGATAATCTGGAAGATGTCGTGGCTAGCGTAGCGTTAATTCGCCCGGGCCCTATAAAAGGCAACATGGTTGAACCTTTCATCAGGAGGCGCCAAGGGCTTGAAGATATAACCTACTTAGAACCCAGATTGGAACCGATTTTGAAAAAGACTTACGGTGTCATTTTATTTCAGGAGCAGGTTATAGAAATATCCTCGGTTATAGCGGGGTTTTCTCCGGGTGAAGCCGACAACCTAAGAAGGGTAATGACCCACATGAGATCGGGTCAAGAAATGGATCGAATTGGTGAGATGTTTATTAAAAAGGCAACAGAAGGGGGGGTTCCCCAGGAAGTAGCGGAAGACATATTTCAATGTATGAAAGGTTACGCCAGCTATGGATTCTGTGAGGCCCACGCCCGAGCGTTTGCTACCACCGCCTATAAAACCGCATACCTTCTGGAACATCACCCCGCCGAATTCTTCGCTTCCATTTTAAATAACGAGCCCA
>CAYPVF010000119.1:0-6166 GCA_964414105.1 uncultured Eubacteriales bacterium | reverse complement strand
CAGCGCCCTGGCCGCATAAGCCACTATCCAATCGTGGGCGTGAATAACATCAAATCGCTCGTCGGATAACATGCGGAGCGCTTCTTCCATCAAGCTGACGTTAAACTGGGCGGCCCAAGTAACAAAATCAGGCGGGTGTAAGCCGTACACACCCGCAGCTAACACGCGAACCCCTTGATCATCCCTTATTTCAGGTTGCCCGGGGCTTCGCCTTGTAAGGACGGTCACATCAGCTCCCCTTCGCGCCAGAGCTCTGCTGAGGCTTGCCACGTGCCTACCTAGCCCGCCTACATGGTCTGGGGGATATTCCCAAGATAACATAAGGATTTTTTGACCCATCCAAACCACCTTTTCATCTATCTTGTTCTATCATGTCCACAATACGGGCCAGTTCCCCCACGCTCCAAGCTTGAGATACCGCCCCGGCAAACTGGTAAGGCCAATCACCGCACACAAGTTCCGGTACTGTGCCAAGGCATGGGGATGAATCCAAATCCACTAGGCCGGCCAAAATTGGGGCCAACTCTCTTTCAAGAGCTTTTCCTGTAAGGCGCGGCCATATGTGTTTTTGCAGGTCAAAATACGCGCCCAAAAGCCACGGCCACGCCGTGCCCTGATGATACGCACCGTCGCGTTCGGCAGGACCCCCCCCATAGGTGCCCGTGTATCCCTCTTCCAAAGGACCCAAGGTTCTGAGGCCCCCCGGGACAAGGAGCCAACGCCTTGCATTTTTAAAGGTTTCCAGCAACACCGTTTGAGGAAGAAGATTTTTCAAAAAAGAAGCAGCTAGCACGCTGTTTGGGCGAAGAACAGCTATTGGCTGCCTTAAGTCGTCCAAGCCGTCGTACAAACCCCACCCGGGCCATGAAAACTTCTTGGCAAACTGCCTCATAGTTTTTTTGGCCATATCCCAATATCCGTTGTTTTTCTCGCCGTACCGACCCTCCCATTTTGCCAAAAGGAACAGAGACAAAATCCACAAAGCGTTCACTTCCACGGGATACCCAGACCTTGGGGTGACAGGAATGCCGTTCACGCTTGCGTCCATCCAGGTAACCTGTGTAGCGTCAGCCCCAGTCTGTCCTGCCCTTAAGAGCCCAAGAGAATCCGCCTTGATGCCGAATCTTGTCCCTTGTGTGTAACAAAGCACAATACTTCGTATTTGGGGCAAAACCGATTGTATGAAGCGGGTGTCGCCCGACTTTTTCTCGTATAAGCCCAAAGCCCTTATCATCCAAAGGGTAGCGTCAACCGAATTGTAAGCTTTGCCATGGCGCCCATAGAACATGTTGGGCACCATCCCCCCATCCAAAGCATCCAGGAACCTAACGAATACCTGGCGGGCCTCATCAAAACGGGAGTTTCTTAGAAGAATTCCGGGCATGGCGATAAATGAATCCCTGCCCCATTCACCGAACCAATGGTATCCCGCGATTATCGAACAACCTGAAGGGGCTTTTACGAAAAATTGATCACCGGCAAGGTTTAAACGGGACAAAACCGGAGAATTCCGTTTTGTCAAAGACAACCGCCGTGCTATTTCTTGCCTTCTGGCTTTACTGCACAAATACCTCAGACCCGATCCGCCTTCCGTTGTTTCTGTTTTGGGGCCGGCCCAAAAAACCACAGTTTCGCCTGGACTCAAAATCGAAGTGAATTCGCCGGGGCAAAACAAATCCTCCGACCAATCCAGTCCCCTTTCTCGCTCTCTGGGATATTGAACGTCTTTGTACCACTTGGGGTCAGGCTGGAATTGGGATGGTTCAGACAGCAACAAAAGGCCTTTTTGGACGTGATGCCCATCTAAGAGAACCCCGCCTTCTACAGGCGTTACAGTTGGGCTCCAGTTGTTTGAATTACCCACATGGTGATAGAAACGGTTCTGACAAAGTGGGCGAAACCTTATAAGCATGGGTCGATCCGAACCGTTTAGGGTTTCTCCCCAAAAACTGTAGACGCAGTAAACGCCGGGCTTACCTTTCACCATGAAGATTTCTCTTGCCAAAAAGTTTTGTCCGACTCGAAAAATGGACTTTGGAAAGGGGCGCATTTGGAAAGACCACAAATTACTAAGGCCTTTCGGATATATAACTCCCGGGTAAAAATTGGCTGACAGATCCCAGGAACCTTCAGAATTCTGGCAGGAGTCTTCTAGCTTTGACAATGCCAAAAACCTTTCTCCGGGGTCGCGGGATGCCAAAAATAGCCACCCGTGATATCGCCGGGTATGGATTCCTGACGTGGTAGACGATGCAAAGCCGCCCAACCCGTCTGTTTCCAGCCACTCCTGGCTACAGGAAGGCGCGTATACGCGTTTTGCCCACATGAGATCGTTTTGCCCCACATGCCCCCGGTGTATGCGGACCACTGATAGCCGCCCCACATACCTTGTGATGTGTTGGAAAGGGGGAGGCAAATGAATGTTGGCTCAAGGGTATTAACGCCCTGTTTTGACGCCGGCTCCAAATACTGCCCATGCGCTTTGGCAGAGTTGGGCCAATGCGTTTGTTGTTCTTTGTTAAGAGGTGACACAATTTGCAGATGTGGGTGGAGTGGGGTATGTATATACGCCGAATATTTAAGAAATGGGAAGATCACAAAACCCTCACGCTGTCCTGTGGATAGGGAAATCCTGGGACGCACAGATATTGCGGGCCAAAAAGGGACCAAGGCTTTCATCTTGGAGGTACAAGCCACAGATGAATTGGCCTCTTGGTGTGTGCTTCCGGGTTCTTTTGTCCTTCTCAGGCCCAAAGGCCTACCCGAACGATGGAACGTACCCATTTGCGTTCTGGAAGCCCAAAACGATGCCCTGACTTTGGCGGTACAAATAGTGGGACCTAAAACCATAGCCTTGGACGAAGCCTGCCATAAGGGCGCTTTGGTCACGGTTATAGGACCTTTTTGGTCGGGGCTTCAAGGCCAAAGGCAATTTAGAAACCTATCGTCAGGGAAAGTTGTGGCAGTGGCCAAAGGAATCAACCAGGCTTCTTTGGTACAGGCGGCGCAATACATTAGACACCGAGGCGGCAGTTTCAAAGCCCTCATAGGGCCGGGAAATCTTGGATCCTTTTTCTCGCAGCCCGCTTTGGAGAAAGCAGGCGCCGCCGTAATACGGCTTCCCAGGGAAAAAGACCACAACTTGGCCAGAATGTCGGCTGAATTAATACAAAATCGGTACGACCTTCTGATAAGCGCCGGGGGCGACGCGCAGCACACGAGCCTAATGAGTCTACTGAAATCAATTCCCGACCCTCCCAAACTGTCTTGGTCGTCAAATCTGACAATGACATGTGCGGAAGGCATATGCGGCGCATGTCTTGTAAGCGGCTTCAGGGGATGTAAGTCGGAACTTCCGAAGGAAATTACACTGGGGGGGGCTTATCTGTGAAAATAAACCACCAAGTGCTTGTGGTAGGAGGAGGATGGGCCGGGGTTTCAGCGGCCATTGCCGCCAAGCTTGCCGGATGCGATGTTGGAATCTGCGAAAGAACAGACATGCTATTGGGCGCGGGATTAGTCGGCGGAATAATGAGAAACAACGGGCGCTTTGTAGCGTGTGAAGAAGCCATATCTTTAGGGTGCGGTGAGTTATTTCTGTTGACAGACCGCCTGTCACGGCATAAAGGAATTGATTTCCCCGGGCACAAACACGCGAGTCTTTACGACGTTATGCTGATAGAACCCGCCGTCAGGAGGCTTTTGGAGGACAGAAATATACCCGTTTATTCAAAAGAACGTATTGTCGACGCAAAGCTCTTCCGGGGCGGGGTTACCCAAGTAGCGGCCGAATCAGGCAACACTTTTTGCGCTGACGCCTTTGTAGACACTACAGGGTCTTCAGGGCCCCAAGGACAATGTGAAAGGCTTGGAAACGGATGCGCCACCTGTATCCAAAGGTGTCCCGCCTACGGTCCCAGGGTAAGCATTACGTCGGCTGTGGGCATTCCGGACTTCATGTGCACTAGGCGCAAGGGCCTTTTTGGGGCGATGTCCGGATCGTGCAAAATCCACAAGGAGACTTTGTCCAAATCCATCCAGACCACGCTGGATTCTACGGGGGTTGCGGTCATTCCACTTCCAAAACAACTTACAGATTCAAAGAAACTGGAAACTAAAGTATGCCAACAGTATGCCCTACCCGAATATTCTGACAACATCGTATTGCTTGATACGGGCCACGCAAAACTTATGTCACCCTATTACCCACTTCATGTTTTACGAGCTATTCCCGGGTTCGAAAATGCCCGTTACGCAGACCCTTTAGCAGGCGACAAGGGCAATTCTATTCGCCTTACCGCCATTTCTCCAAGAGACGAAAAGCTACTTGTTTTTGGCACCGGCAATCTGTTCGTAGGAGGCGAACGCGCGGGCGTTTGCGTAGGTCACACGGAAGCAATAGTTACGGGTGCTTTGGCTGGGCGCAACGCTTCCAACTTCGCCCTAGGGAAACCGCTAACTGCCATACCCACCGATTTGGCCATTGGCGATTATATCGCATCATGCGGGGTAGATGATAAGAAACGGCCGCTATTGCCTGACACATGGGGCCTCAACGCATCCTACACTTTTTCAGGTTCCGTATATTTTGAAAGAATGAAAGCAAAAGGCCTTTACAACCTAGACACTCAGATAATAGCCAAGCGCGTTCGCGATTTGGGCATGGAAGCTATCTTCCAAGAAATAGCTTAGCGGGATATGGCGTTTCGGAAAAGATCCGGGATTAAGGCCGCCATGGCCACCATTATCCATTGAGAGGTGTGGAGCGGCACGGTTTTGAAAAACCTTGCCATTGGGCCAAACTGAATGGCCGCAAACAGCATTAGACATGAAAGCAGGGTTGCTCCTACCAAATACATGTTTGACAAAAGGCCTGTTTGTAGCGGGGTTTTGGTTTCAGAGCGACAGTCGAAAGCGGCTACAAGCTGGGTACCCACAATGGTCGCCAAAGCCAATGTGGATGCCTGGGCCATGTCGCCTGATTCCAGACCCCATATGAACATTAGAAGCGTTACAGAGCCTATGTAAAACCCTCTGGCCAGGATCTTTCTGGCCAGGCCCCCTGAAAACACGCTCTCTTTGGGGTGCCTGGGCCGCCTTTCCATAATCCCTTTTTCAGGAGCATCCATGCTAAGTGCCAAAGCCGGCAACCCGTCAGTTACGAGATTGACCCACAAAAGTTGGGTTGGCGACAATGGAATGGGCAATCCAAGCGCTACTGCGCCTACCATGGCAAGCACTTCGCCAAGATTACACGAGAACATATACCGAATGAACTTTCTGATGTTATCGTAGATAGCCCTTCCTTCCTCGATGGCTTTTACGATAGTAGAAAAATCATCGTCCAACAAGACCATAGAACTGGCCTCGCGGGCCACGTCTGTTCCGGAAAGACCCATGGATATGCCAACGGCGGCCTCTTTAAGAGCCGGGGCGTCATTCACCCCGTCCCCTGTCATGGCGACGATTTGGCCCATGGATTTGAAAGCTTTTACTATGCTAAGCTTGTGACCCGGCGAAACACGGGCAAAAACATTTGTTTCGAGCACTTTTTCCTTGGACCCTTGACCTAAAGCTTCCTCCAAATCCGCGCCTGTCAATCCCCTACTGTTCTCACCAAAGATACCAGACTGTTTGGCTATGCTTTCCGCTGTCCTGAGATGGTCCCCCGTCACCAATACCGGTCTAATGCCCGCTCTCTTGCAGCGCTGTACAGCCTCGCGTATATCGGGCCTTAATGGATCTTCCAGTGCCAGACAGCCTACAAGGGTAAAACCATATTCTTGGTATTCCCCGGAAATGGGGGAACGCTCGTCTTTTACGGCCACTGCCAAAACCCTCATGCCCATACCGGCCTGGTCATCAACCCACCGTTCCCACACTTGACGATTAAAAGGCGCGGTCATTTCGCCTGATTTTTGCCTTGCGCAAAGCGGAAACAGCTTATCAGGAGCGCCTTTGGCACAAACAAGTCCGACATTTTTAGAAGACACCTTCACGCTCATCATTCGCCTTTCAGAGGTGAAAGCTTTTTCAGCGCACCTTGGAAAATTGGCGTCGACACTGTTAAGATCCCATCCCGCGGCCACGGCCGCCTTCACTATGGCCTGCTCGGTGGGATCTTCTCCGGCGGCTCCGCTTTTTTCGGGGAAATGCCTGGCATCGC
>CAYPVF010000118.1:0-6174 GCA_964414105.1 uncultured Eubacteriales bacterium | reverse complement strand
AATTAGGTGTGAAACGAACATGAAGATCCTCAAATGGGTACAGCGAGTGGGAAAAAGCCTTAAGACTTTGCTTAGGGATACTCGAGCCGAGCTGAGAAAAGTCGTTTGGCCTTCGTGGGGCCAGGTCCGTATTTTTACGGTAATCACCTTGGCTATGATTGCGTTTACGGGCATTGTTTTGTGGGGAACCGATGGTTTAATGACACTCCTAGTTGGGCTGGTATTGAACAGATAGTGGAAAAGCAGGGGGAGAGAGACCGGGCCCTGGGAGATTTGGGGGGTCCTTATTTCATGAGTACAAATCTTGAGTCAGAAAATAAAGAAGCGCAATGGTTTGTGATTCACACTTATTCGGGTTACGAAAATAAGGTCAGAGCTAACCTGGAAAAACGTGTTGATAACATGAACATGAAAGAGAAAATTTTCAAAGTTATAGTGCCGGAAGAAGAAGTAGTAGAGTACAAAGACGGCAAAAAGAAAATCGTAAAAAAGAAAGTGTTCCCCGGGTACGTTGTGGTGAACATGATTTTAGGCGACGATTCTTGGTATGTGGTAAGAAACACACCGGGTGTAACGGGTTTCGTCGGGCCCGCCTCAAAACCTATACCCTTGGAACAGGAAGAAATCGACAATATTCTTAAGCGGGCAAGCGGTGAAGGCCAACCTAGAGTTAGGGTGCATTTCGTTCCCGGTCAGACTCTTAGAGTTAAATCCGGCCCTTTTCAAGGGATGATCGGTATGGTACAGGATGTCATGATCGACAGAGGAAAGCTTCGTATGCTGCTGTCGATCTTCGGCCGGGAAACCCCGGTGGAGCTAGATTTCAACCAGGTAGAGGAAGTGTGAGTGAAACGCCATGGCAAAAAAGGTTAAAGCCGTAGTCAAAATCAGGCTTCAGGGTGGCAAAGCCACGCCGGCGCCTCCGGTGGGCCCGGCGCTTGCCCCGCATCAAATCAACATGCCCATGTTCATAAAACAGTTCAACGATCGAACTTCTAATCAGATAGGCGCTCTCGTACCGGTTGTAGTGACTATCTACGAAGATAGAAGTTTTAGTTTTGTGACCAAAACCTCGCCTGCTTCTGTTCTTCTAAAGAAAGCCGCCGGTGTTGAGCTGGCGTCGGGTGAGCCTAATAAGGTGAAGATAGGAAAAGTCACAAAAGAGCAGGTTAAAGAAATCGCCCAAGAAAAAATGAAAGACCTCAACGCGAGCTCTGTGGAATCGGCCATGCGAATGATCGAAGGCACTGCTCGCAGCATGGGGATCGAAGTAGTAGGCTAGTTTTATAAGGAAATGTTTTGACAAGTGGGAGGGCCCAAAAGCCCGCTAGTACCGCAAGGGGGTCACTGTAGTGAGCAAAAGGGGAAAAAAGTTTTTAGAGGCTTCCAAGGAAATAGAACCAGAAAAGGTATACGAACCCCTGGAGGCTTTGGAGCTACTGTGTAAAATAGCTTTTGCCAAATTCGACGAAACAGTTGAGGTAGCCATAAAGTTGGGCGTTGACCCTCGCCATGCCGACCAAATGGTCCGTGGCGCTGTTGTTTTACCCAACGGTACCGGCCAAGAGGCAAAGGTTTTGGTTTTTGCAAGAGGCGACAAGGCTAAAGAAGCTAAGGACGCAGGCGCCGACTATGTGGGAGCCGAAGATCTGGCTGAGAAGATTCAGGGTGGATGGCTTGAATTCGATCGTGCCGTGGCCACTCCCGACATGATGAGTGTCGTGGGTAGGTTAGGTAGGATCCTAGGGCCTAGGGGGTTAATGCCTAACCCCAGGACTGGTACTGTGACCAACGATCTTTCAAATGCTATCGGGGAAATCAAAGCCGGCAAGGTTGAATACAGAACAGAGCGAACGGGCTTGATCCACGGTCGGTTGGGGAAGGTTTCCTTTGGGGCCCAAAAGTTGATAGAGAATTTTTATGCCTTCATGGATGCAATTATAAAGGCCAAACCTGCCGTGGCCAAAGGCCAATATGTAAGGGGCGTTACTGTTTCCACCACCATGGGACCTGGGGTACCGGTTAATGTGTCTCGAGTGTCAAAACCTGTGGCGTAGCCGCATTTTAGTCTAATTTAATAGTTTCGCCGAAGATAGCAGGTGTCATATGACGTAAAGGCTTACCGCGATGCATGCGGTGGCCGCCCGCCGAGGTTTAGCCAGTAGTAGTTATGGCGACATCCAAGGGCCCTGCTTTTAGGGGCCCTTTTCTGTACTAATTGATAATTAGCCGCAAGGAGGGGTGACGTTTGGAAAGCAGACAGCGAAAAGAAAAAGTCAAGGTTCAAGCGGCTCTCAAAAGCAAGATGTCAGACGCTAAAAGTGTTGTATTTGTGGGGTTTCGAGGCCTAACAGTTTTGGACGATACGAGATTGCGTCGGATGTGCCGGGAAAACGCTGTGGATTACAAGGTAATCAAGAACACTCTTACAAAAAGGGCTGCGGACGAACTCGGTTGGGAAGGCCTTGATGAAGTTTTGCGGGGGCCTACAGGTATGGCGGTATCCATGGAAGATCCCGTTGCGCCGGCAAAAGTTATGAGTTCGTTTGCCAAGGAAGTTGCGGCGCTTACGGTAAAAGGCGGAGTTTTAGAGGGCGAGTTCATGGATGTAGGCAGGGTTTCATACCTCGCTGGTCTTCCGGCCAGGCCCGAGCTTTTAGCCAGAGTGGCAGGGGGACTCAAGAGTCCCATGGCGGGTTTCGCGATGGTATTGAACGCTACTTTGACGGGCTTTGCAAGAGCTGTCGAGGCTCTCAGAGTGCAAAAAGCCGAGGCCTAGACGCGAGCCGAAGTTTTATTGAGTCAATTTTCAATTTGGAGGTATAACGTAATGTCTAAGATTAGTTGTGGAATTGGCCGATTTGGTAAAGCAGTTTGAAGAGGAGTTCGGAGTGTCCGCTGCTGCTCCTATGATGGCTGCCGCGCCTGCAGCAGCCGATGCCGGTGAAAAGCCTGCGGAGGAAGAGAAGACTGAGTTTGACGTGATTTTGACAGGGGCGGGAACAAGTAGGGTTGCAGTTATTAAGACAGTTAGAGAGCTTACCGGATTGGGCCTGAAAGAAGCGAAAGAATTGGTTGAAGCCGCTCCCAAGGCCATTAAAGAAAAGGTATCCAAAGAAGAGGCCGACAAAACCAAGGAAACTTTGGAAAAAGCCGGCGCCACTGTAGAAGTAAAATAGGTTTCTTTGTGACCGTTTGACACTAAAAGGGTTCGCCAAGGCTTATTAGCACTTTGAGCTAGGCGAACCCTACACAATCCCCTTGCGATGCGGTACTATACCGTTACTTGTTATGTTTAAACACCAAAGCGCTAAAAGACATATACTGATATGCATTAACGCGCATTTCGGGGGAGGGTTATGACCTTTGCCAAAAGTGGCAATAGTGGGGGCGGGCGGTTTAGTCGGCAAAAGACTGGTTTCGCGCTTCGAAAGGACCCCCATATCTGGGTTGGAACTTATAGTCACTGGGCGGGAAAAATCTGTGGGAACCCGCATTCCTTATAATGATCAGTGGCTCACAGTAGAGAAAACTTCCTTACCCAAGCTTCGTTCCGCAGATATTGTGGTGCTCTGCACCCCGGCGGGCGCCTCAAGAGAATTGGTGCAAGAGCTTCGGGGAGGCCCGGTTATACTAGATACTTCAAGTGCTTTCAGAATGGATGACAAGATTCCTCTGGCAGTCCCCGAGGTGAACCCGGAGGCGCTTCTAAATCACCAAGGGCTTATTGCCGGTCCCAACTGTTCAACGATTCAGTTGGTCATGGTGCTAAAGCCGCTATACAGTCGGTATGGCTTGAAACGCGTACGTGTCGCCACCTACCAGGCAGTTTCGGGGGTTGGGTATCAAGCCGTGCGCCAGCTCGAAGAAGAGGCGTCCCACAAGTTGTTCCCGGAAAAGCCTGACTATGAAGGTGAGCCGCAGTTCCCCCACCCAATGGCTTTTAACCTAATTCCCCAAGTTGATACCTTTTTGCCGGATGGCTATACCAAAGAGGAAATGAAGATGGTAAACGAAACCCGCAAAATTATGGGGCTTCCCAAGCTTCCAATTTCCTGCACCTGTGTTAGAGTCCCTGTATTTGTGGGGCATTCGGAAGAATGCATGGTGGAAACAGACACAAAATCTGACCTTGACGATGTGCGTGAAGTTCTGAAACACGCGCCCGGCGTGATCGTTTTGGATGACTTCAAAAACCAACAATATCCTATGCCGCTGACAGCCGAAGATACAGATGATGTTTATGTTGGCCGGATCAGGCACGATATTTCGGCAAAACCGGATGGGGCTGGTCTTTTGTTGTGGATCGTCGCCGACAATCTTTTGAGGGGCGCCGCTACCAACGCGTTTAACGTGGTACGGCTTCTGCTTGGGGCATAGGTGAGGTTAGATGGGCGGAGGTAAAGACCTTGATAGTTGTATTGAAATTTGGCGGCACCTGTCTTGAGACAATTGCCAAAAGAGATATGGCGTGTGAAAGAATACGCGATGCATTAAACGGCGGATTCAAGGTGTTAGCTGTGGTTTCCGCCATTGGGCGCACAGGTGAGCCTTATGCGACCGATACACTTATCGGTTTGGCGCAAGGGGTGCACACGGCGGTGGCCGCTAGAGAAATGGATTTGCTTCTTTCATGCGGGGAAATAATTTCTGCGGTGCTTATGGTTCAGGCTTTGCAGGCGAAACAGATCCCGGCTATGGCGTTATCCGGCGGTCAAGCGGGGATAATCACTGATACCAATTTTGGTGAAGCGGCAATAACTTCTATCGACACCTCTCACGTTCAACGGCATTTGGATGAGGGGAAGGTTGTTGTGGTCGCGGGCTTTCAGGGTAGGGCAGCATCGGGCGATATTACCACTTTGGGTAGGGGTGGAAGTGATACCACCGCTACGGCCCTGGCCGCCGCTTTGGATGCCCACCATGTGGAGATTTACACAGACGTGCAAGGGATCATGACCGCAGATCCGCGTCTGGTCAAGAACGCCAAAACCTTGACGGTCACAAGTTACGACGAGGTTACACAGTTGGCTTGGGAAGGCGCAAAAGTTATCCACCCAAGGGCAGTGGAAATAGCACACAGGGCAAAAATACCCGTGTGGGTCAGGTCCTTGGATAAGGACAGCAAGACAACGCTCATGACAGGCGGGGAAAAGCAGAACGACCCGTGGCTTTATCTTTCAAACGGCAGGCCCGTGACAGGGATAACGTACAGGGCAGGCTTGGTTCAAATTTTGGTCAACTTACCCCCGGGCCAGGAAATGGAAACAACCTCTCGGGTGTTTACTCTTTTGAAAAATGTATCTTTGGACCTTATCAACATTTTCCCCGACAGGTTATCCGTGGTGATTCCGGGAGAGGCCATGAAAAATGTGCTTGAACTGCTCAAAGACATTCCCTTGGAAGCACGGGGGAATATGGCTAAAGTCACTGCCGTTGGTTACGGTATGCATGGCCAGCCGGGCGTAATCCAGAAAATGATAGCCGCATTGTGGAAAGAGAAAATACATGTGCACGCATCCAGCGACTCCAACATCACTTTGGCGTGTCTTATAGACGGCGATAATCTGTTTAAGGCAGTAAACGCTATACACGATGCTTTTGATTTGTAGGCAAAACCGAAAAGCTTACGGGAGGTGTGTTTAATGAAGGAATCGCCGTGGGGACGCTTAATAGTGGCCCTTGTTACCCCGTTTAACGAGGATGGAAGTGTGAACTACTCATTAGGGGTTAAGCTTGCGAAGAAGCTTGTGGGTGAAGGGGTCGACGGGGTGCTTGTTTCTGGTACCACGGGGGAATCCCCCACCTTAACGCGGGAAGAAAAGCTTCGGCTTATGGCCATGATCAGGGAATCATTGGATCCAAAAGTTATGGTTTGGGCCGGCACAAGCAGTTATAACACCGAGGAAAGCGTGTCTTTGACAAAGCTTGCCGATGTCGCCGGGGCCGACGGCATTTTGGCAGTCACTCCTTATTACAATAAACCTAGCCAAAATGGCTTATATTCGCATTTTAAGGCGATAGCCAGTGAAACTTCCTTACCTGTTATGTTGTACAATGTCCCGTCAAGAACCGGTGTCAACTTGTTGCCTGAAACAGTGTTGCGTCTGGCCCAAGTTGAAAACATCGTGGCCATTAAAGAAGCCTCGGGCAGCGTAGATCAGTCCTCCCATA
>CAYPVF010000117.1:0-6266 GCA_964414105.1 uncultured Eubacteriales bacterium | reverse complement strand
CATGAGCTACGTGATAACCGTCCCCGAGATCCAGCAAGCCACCATCACGCCTAACCCGGTGAGCGCCAACACTGCTTTCTTGATCGCGGTGCTGGTGACTGAGATACAACAAATACTTGAGCCGACAATCAGGTATTGCGGGACTTTTGTGTGCGGAGAGGAGGGAATCGCGTAAATGGCTATCAGCCAAGTAAGGGCCCTGGTAAACGGTACGTGGCATACCATCACATATAACAGCAGCAGCGGCAAATATGAGAAGTCCATCACTGCCCCAAACGTCACTTCGTACAACGTCAACGCCGGGCATTATTACCCGGTAAGCATTGAAGCCAAAAATACAGCCGGCACTACGACCACAGTCACTGATCAGTCGCCGACCGTCGGCCCAAGCCTTAAGCTCGTCGTCAAAGAGAAGGTCAAGCCGACCATATCCATCACTAGTCCGGGTGCGGGCGCGTATGTCGCCAATAGCAAGCAACCTATAGTCTTTCAGCTTAGGGACGAAGCCAACGGCAGCGGCATAAATCTTACAACCCTTGCGCTCAGAATAGACAACGGCACCGGTATTGGCAGCGGCTCATCGGGCATGGTGTGCACCCCCGTCACCAACGGGTACGACTGCACCTACACGCCGCAAACGTCTTTGAGCGACGGTTCGCACACCGTAACCGTCAACGTGTCGGACAACGATAGTAACGCGGCCACCCAAGCGAGTCGGACCTACACGGTGGACACCGTGCCGCCGATCCTTAACGTGACCAATCCGTCCGACGGTTTCATCACGAACCAGGCGTCCTGCACAGTGCAAGGCACGACAAACGACGCTACGTCTTCGCCTGTCACAATAACAATCAAACTCAACAACGTGGATCAGGGCAGTGTCCCCGTGTCGAGCGGAGCGTTTAGCAAGCAAGTCACTTTGAAGTCGGGCAGCAACGTCATTGAGGTTAAGGCCACTGACGCCTCCGGACAATACACGACGGTCATCATCACAGTGACGCTCGACACCTCACAGCCCCAGATTACTGCGGTAAGCATTGAGCCGAACCCGGTTGATGCAGGAGCAACCATGATCGTCAAAGTGACGGTGAGCGGCTGATGAACGGTGCAGTCACAGAGACTCTAGCGGTAACCCTTGGGCTTGATGTTATATATGTGTCGGGTACTGTAAACGGGCTTGAGGCCGAGTTTGCTCTTGTGGGCCCGGGCGTTTGGGAAGCAATCGTTCCCAAGGCCGAAGACGGCATGTACGCAGTAAGCATCACGGCGTACAACTCGCTTGGGACGCCTACGACCTATCAGACAACGATTTATCGTGGCGAGGGCCTCATACCGCTCAAAACGGATTGGGGTCCTCAAGACTTCTACAGGCCGGATGACCTAAACCGGGTTGAGGCCGACACTCAGTACATCGCGGAGTTTTTGGAGGAAGCGGGGTATGCGGTCGAGCTAGAGGCTATCAGGGTAGATAGGGACGTACAGGGATACGAGTTTGCAGACAGCCTATCGAGGGTGGAACGAAACATCGACGCCCTGAAAGCAGCCTTTGTGGAGCCGCCGGGCTACGAACAGCCCAAGGTTTGGCAAGCCGGTAAAAGGCACAGTTACGTTGACGCCAACAGGCTGGAGCGCAACTTGCAGGTACTCTACGACTGGGCAGTAGGTGTCGTGGCAAGCCTTAAATACTGCGGAACTTTTGTATGCGGAGAGGAAGTGATTTAGTGGCTTACGTTAAAACGAATTGGCAAGATCGGGTAGTCGAAAAACCGCGAACTTACACCATGACACAAAACCCAGACGGCACGGTGACGCTGGTGCCAGCACCGGGTACGATAGTGCAGGCGGGAACGCCCGTAAGTGCGGTTAACATGAATAAACTCGAAACCCAGTACGACCAAGCGAAAGTCGATCTGGACGCCAAAACGAATGCTACTACGGGGCACAAACACAGCGGGGCAGCGGGGGACGGACCACCGGTAAGGTATATCGAAGCCACGAGCGGTGCTCGAGTAGAAGTTGAATCCGTCCCTTATTTGAGCAACGCTATTACCCCTGTTCCCGTTAGCGTGAACTGCGGCAAAGTGATCGTTGATGGCGAATATGCGTTTTTCCTGTCTTCCACCATCAGGAAGCATAAGCAATCGGACCTGAGTTTCGTTAGCGAGGCAGCGAAAAGTAATCTAAGCAGCATCTGTCAAAACACAGAGTTTTTATTCGTTGGAACGTCCGATAGGGTGTATAAGATACGCAAATCAGACATGACGACTGTGGCCCAGTCTGGTTATTTGAATTACGAGGTTCAAGCAATCTCCTGCGATAATAGCTTTGTTTATATAGCTCAAGATCAACGTGTGTTAGAACTCTTGGCTTCTGACTTAACGGAAACACCAAAAAAATCCGGTTATTACGGGTACGCAATATACTCACTAATCTCCGACTCAAACAACGTATTTATCGGGGGCCCAACAGTGAACGAGGTGTGGCGGCTGGTAAAATCGGACCTATCGGTGGCAAGCAAATCAGCCGCTTGTGCCTTCACGCTTTACAATTTGGCTGCTGATGAAACTTTCCTATTTGCTAGTGGGAATACGTCTCAAATCGTTCTCAAACTTCGGAAAAGCGATTTGGTATCGGTCGATCAGTCGCTTGCCGGGACATACAAACAGGTGGCAGTAAGCGACGATGTGGTCTATGTAATTAACGGCCCTTCCAACAGTAATAAAATTTCGGCCTTGGATAAAGCGGATTTATCTCGCGTTATTAAGGAAACGCAAAACGTGGACTTCGGCATAGGTATCAATGCCGGCATAGCCGTAGCCGGGGCTCACGTATTCGCTAGTGCCCAAACGCTAAAATTGTACAAACTGGGTACCTTTTATTCCGACCCAGTCTTACGCATCGTCCCTGACTAAAGGAGGTCTGTCATCATGATTAAAATCCTGCCTTTCACGGGCCAAATTGCTGGCCTAGGTATGGAACTGTGGCCGCCAAATAAATCAAACGACGTACAGGGCATGGCCAGAGAAGCAGAAGCAGAAATGCAGCATATCCGTGGCCTCGGATTCCCCGACACCACTGTGACGATCATCGACTGTGCCGCACCGTACCGCGGATTGATGGAATTCAATGAAATATGGCTATTCGCGGACACGATAAACGCCGAACCAGCCGTAGTGCGTGGGATGTTGGCCCACGAGTACGGGCATTTCGCCCACAACATCGTGCGAAGGGCCGGGCTGGAGGCCGACTATTGGAAAGCTCGCGGTTTAACTAAAGATCCTGCCCCTGCGGGTGAGATTTTCGCCGACGATTGGAAGCGGTTATTTGGCTCTGAAATCGCCACGAGTATTCCATTTTCTGATTATGGCTACGGTCAATTGGGCTACGAATACGGGGAACCGATACAGCAATTACAGGGTTGGCCGCAACGAAGACAGGAGATGAGAGAAATCGTTATGGCTGCCGTAAAACAGCAGTATCCCGAACTGGGCCCGCCGGAACCGGACCCTCAACCCGAGCCCGAACCTGAGGCCCCCGAGCCCACAAAGCCGGGGGCCTCACCATTTGCGGACGTATCGGGGCATTGGGCGGAGGCGGACATCGTGGCGGCAGAAAAGGCTGGTGTCTTGAAAGGTGATCCTGACGGCAAGTTTCGGCCTGACGGTTTGGTCACAAGGGCAGAGCTGGCGGTGGTGATAAACAGATTATTGGGACGGGCGTAAAAGTTAGGCACAAAAAGGACAGTAGTGGCCGCCGCGGGCGGTTCTTTGATTGGTAGGAGGCGATCTGATGGCCGAGGTCTTAGAAACACGAGTCAATAAAATCCAAGAGACACTGGGTAGACATGATGTACGCATTGAATCGCTTGAGAAAAGTCGAGATAAAACGGAGAAGACTCTCGATAGCATCAACAGCGAACTTAAGAGCCTACGGCTTGATTACGCCCATCGACCCACATGGACGGTCACTGTTGTGCTAGGTATCCTGACCACACTCGTGGGGAGCCTAGCGGTCTACATAGTGACACACATTGGGGGGTGAGTTGACTGAGTAGCATACGAATCCTAACCCCCGGAGGCATTGAGCTCGGGGGTGTTTTAATCGAGGGACGAACATACGCACGGGTCCGGGATGTCGCCGAAGCGCTTGGATACCAAGTCACGTGGCGGGAGCCCGCCACCGTGCTAATCGAGGAGCGTCTATACGGCGTCACAGGAGTAACCGATTTACGGCTACCCAGTAGAGCCTCAGCAGCACTTTTGGACAAATACCTGCTGAACACGCCGCTCGCCGGGCTAGGCGCGGAGTTCTTATCCGTAGGGGACAAGTGGGGGGTAAATGCGGTCTTCACCTGCGCGGTTGCTTGCCATGAGTCAGACTTCGGGCGGTCTAAGATAGCGCAAGACAAACGCAATCTTTTCGGCTTCATGGCTTACGACAGTGACCCTTATGGCAGCGCTAGGTCATACGGCTCCTACCGTGCGAGCATTGAGGATTTCTGCCGGTTGGTTTCAAGGGAATATCTGAACCCCGGCGGCCTGTACTACAACGGACCGTCTGTTTCCGGTGTGCGGGTAAGATACGCAACAGACCCGGAGTGGGGCGCTAAGGTTCTAAAACACTGCCAGGCTATCCTGGCGAAAGGAGAGTGATGGTATGAGCATCAACCTCGACCCAAGAATCCTTTGGGCGCTTTTGGCGATCATAACCCTTATTGCTGTCAAAACACTTTTGGCGTGGATTATCGCTTGGCGGGACGGCAAATTTGACATACGTGAGGCACCGCGATTCATCGTGAGTAACGTCTTGCCTTATGCCGCCGGACTTCTTGTGCTTGCTTTACCGAGTTTGTGGCACGAGGATTTGGCCGTTATCTATTTTGCAGGCGTCGGTGTGGTAGGCCTCAAATATATTGCGGAAGTAAAGGACCGATTTATGTGTCTATTCGAAGTGAAACTGCCAGAAGAACCTGGCTGAGGTCCCGATACTGAATTGTAGCGATGATGCTGAATGGCGCTAGAATAATGCACATGACGAGAAGCCCCCGGTCGAAAGGCCGGGGGTTTTTGTTTTTTTGCCAATTGAAGGAATCACTTGTTTTCTAGCCACCACTCTGGCCCAATGTTGCAGCATTTGTATAATTCCATATTGCTATTCCAATGTCTAACTTTACATGGTAATTTGGCTTTCTCGAAATCCTCGACACGATCGAATGAAACGAAAGTCTCGAACACCCTATTTGCGATATCAGTATGTAAGTCTAGTAATACCTCGGAGCGATAGCAGGTATTAGCGATATCCGTATAGTACAGCGACAAGTGTAGCCAAGTCTGTGGGGGCCACGATTCCTCACTACAAGACACCTTCAAATATGATTCGCTTCCACTTCCTACGCTTAGCGGCGCTCCAATTTGGATCGAAAGTGGCTCTTTTGCCTGCACCATGCGGATTTGCGCGGGGCCTTTCCCGGTGTTTGAAAACCGGAGTATTCGATCACCAGAACCAGAACACTCAGCCCTTTGGTAGCTCATTACCGGCCTCATTTCAAGCTGCCTAAGCTTTGCGTATTCTTCGACTTCTTTCCTTGCCATACACGCAGCGTATGCTGCTGCGCTTGCAGCCACCGCAGTGAAGAAAACTGAGGCGCATTCCCATCCTCCTGGCATCGGGTCTTCCTCCTTTTATTGAAACAGCAAATCGGTTGCGTTAATATCACACGGAGTATTCCGTTTCTATTTCACTACCCCCTTTGTTCTCTAGGCCGCCAAACTATCCTGTTTCGTTCCACAAGCCCCGGGCTACCAAGATTCTCGTTTTGCTTCGTTTACCTGCCATAACGCCCTAACTCCCCAGCTAAACCCGCTTGTTTCTGATTTGACATCCCATTCGTTCCTTCGTACTATGAATACGAACATACGTTTGGAGGTCACTATGTGTCATATAACGCCAGGAGCGGAACTATCCAACTTCCCCGCAAAGGTATTCGACATTGCCCGCGGCCTGGGCATAGAGATACAGACTAGGCTGCTGCCAGATAAGATCGCGGGGATTCTGCACAAATTCCCCGGTCACTCCTATTTGTACTTAAACTCCACCCATTGCTTGGAACGTCAACGTTTTACTGTTGCCCATGAAATAGCTCATCAAATCTTGGACCCCGCCGGCACATACCTGGCCCACACTAATACCATAAATTCTGTTTGTGAACGTCGTGCCAACAAATATGCCGCCGAATATTACAAAAATACCATGACCCTTTCTGATCT
>CAYPVF010000116.1:0-6352 GCA_964414105.1 uncultured Eubacteriales bacterium | reverse complement strand
GACAGGACCCTTCGAACCGGTCCCCGCGTTCTTTTGTCACGGACACCCCGGCCTCAGCGAACACAGCTTTTATATCCACTTTTGAGATGATATCTTCTAGGGTCACTGCCACCGTATTCACCGCCATCCGCTTTCTCCATGTGCTTCGAGTCTGCTTCGAAAGCGATAGCCGTTGTAGAATGTTTCTATAGGTTTAATAGGCATTGTCTCGCCTCCGGTTCCTATCTCTATCTGGTCTTTTGCTCTGCTTATTGCTCTCTTCCGCAACCTTCCGCAAGTTTGCGGTCATTTGCGCCTTTTGGGGCTGCTTTTTATGCTATTTTGGGGCGTCTAACAGGTAAAACAGCCCCTGCGATAATCTGCGGAAGTCATGGGTTTAGCATGGCCTTCCTCTATTGGCTGGTTTATCCAGCGGATCAAGGCAAAAAAGAGAACGGCTCTCTGAAATTGCCGCGGAAAACCTCAGTTCTGCAGCCCGTAACTCTAGGGCAGCGGCATCGACGTAAGGGCCGGTGGCGTAGTTGAAGCGTGACTCGGCGGCCTTGAGGGCCAGTTTGGCTTGGGCGAATCGCTGGGTTGGTTTATTGGGCATTGGAGAGTATCCCCTCTAGCGCGTCAATGGCCTTGAGTACTTCCAGGGCGTTGAACATGACGAAGAGGCCACCATTCAGTTCGCCCATGATTTTGCCGTCAGGCCCTCCCGGCCATATGGAACGGGTTTTTGCTTCGCTTCGCGCACCAGACATCACCAATCCGACTACGGCTTTTTCTGGAGGACACGTCTCTGGTCTTTGGTCAATTTCCCTTTGGCAATGGTTACGAAGTTCCTGCAAGGTTACTGCCATCTCCTCTACCTCCTAGTCTTTGTGCCAGCCATTGCAAGGCTTGGTCGCGGTCTTGTTGAAGCTGGTTGAATTCTTCCGGGTCGCCGCCGGCATCTGGATGTGTGGTCTTGGCGGCCTCTCGATAGGCTGTTGTGATTTCCGCCTCGTCTGATGGCAATTCTGAGGTAAAGCCCAGACGAAACAAAAAATCCGGGATAATCTCACCAGGCGGTAGGGCCTTCATGCCCTCAATCCACGTCTGGAGCTCATAGATCCCCCTCTGCGCCATTCGCGCGATGTCCTCAAGGGCCAGAACTATTTGAGCGAAACAATCCGAACCGTAGTAGAGTCTTTTGCCTGCGGAGGAAGCCTTGTCAATGTTGTGGTCGAACCTATAGAATTGGTCTTTGTAGACAAAGGTTACCCAGGCTTCGCGTCTAGAGTAATCCCAATTAACATCCTGACCCCCGAGTCGTTTCATGACTTTGTGTAGTTTACGCTCATACACTTCGGGTTTGTCGTATATCTTACTTGGTCCGGGCTTACGCACTAGGGGCACCTCCTGACCTGAGGCGTATAGCCAATCTGCTATTCCTCTGCGCAATCTTGTTGTTGGATATGGCCTGCTTTAGTGCACCTTTCTGGTACACGATGACAAGGTGATTCTTTGCCCTGGTTATGGCGGTATATAGCAGATTTCTGGCGAGCATGATGTAATGTTGCCTGGTGAGGACCACGATGCAGACGGGCAGTTCACTTCCTTGCATCTTGTGCACGGTGGAGGCGAAGGCAAGCTGTAACAATGCAGGATCAGCGCAGTCTTCTTCGCTGCCAAATTCGACCCACTTGTCACCGAAGTCGACTTGCATCACGCCACCCTTGACATCCCTGATAACTCCAAGATCGCCGTTGAAAATGTCATGCTTGTAGTCGTTTTTGGTGACCATAACCTTGTCGCCAATCCAAAAGTGCCGGTTGCCTGCCCCGGGATTGATGGCGTCCCTGATGGCTTGGTTCAATGCCTTTACCCCTGAGGAGCCTTTGTGCATTGGCGCAAGGACTCCAAAGCCCATAAGGCCATACTGTTCATAAGCCTTATTGGCGTACTCGACAACAAGTGGAGCAGCCTCGTCGGGGTTTTGGATTTGGATAGCAGTCACGTCAGTATCGGCGGCAAGACTTGGTACTATGCCCTGGTTGATCTGGCTGGCCAAGGCTGAGATGCCCGAGCCTTCCTCTTGGCGGTACACGTATTCAAGCATGGTCACGGGCACGGCGCCGGAGCCGATGATGTCACGGAGGACAGAGCCCGGGCCCACTGACGGTAGCTGATCAACATCGCCCACGAGGATGACTTGCATCCCGTTGGCGCAAGCGGCTAGGAGGGATTCGGCTAAACGGACATCACACATCGAAAATTCGTCAGCAATGAGCAGTCCGCCGTCTAGCAGTTCTTCTTCGTGGTGCGAAAAACCAACCCCGGGGATGTAGCCGAGCAGCCGGTGGATGGTTTTGGCGGGGTAGCCCGTAGCCTCGGAAAGTCTCTTTGCAGCTCGTCCAGTAGGGCTGCATAAATATACAGGCAGCGTATGATGCTCTTTGCGGTAGATCTCGACGATGGCCTTGGTAACAAGCGTTTTGCCTGTCCCAGGGCCGCCTGAAAGCACACTAAACCCAGACGTGAGGGCCATGCGTATGGCGTCGCGCTGTTTGGGATGGTATGAAAGGTTTGCGTTGGTCTGGCAGGCATCTATGAGCCCCTCAAGGTTTGTGGGCTTGGCAGGTTCTTGGGCGGCAAGGGTCCTGACCATCCTCGCCACGTGGGTTTCCGCCTCGTGCATCTCTGCGGTGTATATGTCGTCACCATCACGGATAAGCATCTCGGATGCAATAAGCACGCTCACCGCTTCCGCGACCATCGAGATGGAGATGTCGGCACCCAACAGAGCCGGCACCTCGCGCACCAAGTCGTTGGGCCTTAGGTAGCAGTGCCCGTCATTTTCAGCCTCAGACAGGATGTGCAGGATGGCCGCCTGGATGCGCTGCGGAGCCGTGGGAACGATGCCGACACTTAGGGCCACCTTGTCGGCAGTCAAAAAGCCTATGCCGTCTAGCTCTGTGAGCCGGTAAGGTTCTTCTTTGACTATGCTCAAGGCACCTTCGCCGAAGAACGCTACGACTTTTGCGGCCAGAGCCGGGGTGATGCCTTCTTTGCAAATGATGCCCGAGACTTCGGCCACTGTGGAATGCTCCCTAAGATGTGCAAGAATTTCTTGCTGCTGCAATTCGGTTAGGAAGTTACATATCCGAAGAGCCTCCGCGTCAGCAGCAAGCCGGGTCAGACAGTCATCCCCCAGGGCACCCACAATCCTTGCCGCCTTGACCTCACCCACGCCATGAGCGATGGATGCTAGATACCGAATAACGCCCTTGCGGGTGCTTGGCAAAAGAACCTCGGCGCTTTGGATCTTGAACTGCCTACCATACTTGGCGTCTACAGCCCAGGAACCGGTGAGCTGATATTCGTCACCCTCGCGAGGGTTGACCACCGAGCCAACCGCGGCGATTTGCTCACCGCCCGAATGGATGCTCAAGACGGCCCAACCGTTACGTGGGTTGTAAAAACGCACACTGGTTATCGTGCCGGTGATGGTCTCCTGGCTTGGTGTGGGCGACAAGGTACGTTGCGCTTGGGCGGTCATGGTTTCACCGCTTTCGCCTGGTCAATGACCTTTCGGATGTCGTACAAACAAATCCGGTAACCGATCTCCCGAAGATTCGACAGACCCTTGCGCGACAGGTCTGTAGAGGCTGTCTGCATCCACTCGACAATAGCTTTTCCGATAAGGGCGTTGATTTCTAGCTCACTCACGCTCCCCGCCCCCTTCCCCCCAGCACTTCCCTGGCCTTGGCGATCCTGCTGAGCGCTTCATCCACCACAGGCCGCGGCAGCCCCTCTGACTTGGCAATGCCTTCTACCATCGCCTGGATGTCCAAAAACTTGGCCTCGCCCTCGTTGGCCAAGAGCCCCAAGAACTCGCCCATCTTGGCCTCACGGTCCGCTGCCTGCTCGATGTGGGCCCGTGACAGCACCTCGTGGCCCGGCCTTGCCATAGAGAGAGGGATGAGCGTTGTCTCGATGACCGGGTGGCCCAGTGTCCATAGCTCGGGGGGGCCGTACTCCGAATTGGCAGGGATATGCATTGTTTTTTTGCAGTTGGCACAACACACCAGGATCTCATCCCCATGCATCTTGGTGCGTTCAAGGGGGAGCCCAGCATCGCAATAGCTGCACCTCGGTGCTGTGCCTGGATAGACCTCCAACAGGCAAACCTGCGGCATGCGTTCGATCTCACCTGGATGGGCTGAGAGTCTCACAAGCGCACCCGGGTTTATTGCGACCAGCTCGCCGCCTTTGGCCCGGGGTAGTCTTTTGACACCAAATCCAAGGTGTTCATGGCATACATGGAGCACTAATGGGCAATTCGGATGTTTAGCGACATCCTCAAGAAGCGTATGACGTAGCTCGAAACCTGGTGCTCTCTCAAGCAACATGCCGTGCGCCACGTGGATCTCCAACGGGTTCTGGCTTTTAGCCAGGTAGTCCGAAACGTCTGCATCTGTTTTGGCCGAGAAGCCTGTGCCCGTTGCAGCGAACCATTCTTCAACAGGGCAGGTGCGTAGATCACGAATGAGTCCAGTTGCGGCCAAATGTCCGTAGGCTGTTCTATCTAAGCTCTCCAAGCTGTGAGCGTGTTCGTCATGGTCTCCAGGAACCGCCCAAACGGGCTTGCCCAACTTTTGAATTGCACATTCCAGCGATGTAAGTGTTGAATACGCTGGGGAAGGTGAATCGAAGACATCGCCGGGAACTAAAATGGCTGTTACATCCTCCCTTTTGGCGATATCTCCGACCTCGGCCAGCTTAGCGTTCAGGGTCTCCTGAAAGGCGTCGCGCCTAGCAACGGGATTCTGGCTTCTGTAATGCCAGTCACCTGTAAGTAGTAGCTTCATATTCGCGTCACCTCGCTAATTCCGTCAGTCTGGGTAACCCGGTACGTCACGTCTCCGCAATCAGCGAGCTCCTCCGCATGGGTAATCAATAGAACCTGCCTACCTGTCCGTTGGGCGTAAGTCTTGAGGAAATAGGCAAGGTTCTCGCGGTAGCAGGCCGAAACGTGCTTACCGATTTCATCTAGGATGATTGGCCCCTCCGGTCGTGGGGTGCTGAGTTCAAGCAAGGCTAATCTGAGGGCCAGGGAGACCACGTCGCTTAATCCGCCGCCGTGTGCTTCCTCTATACCGGCGCAAAGCTCGATGCCGTCCATATAAGGGCTAATGACTTTCCATTCTGCTGAGGGTCTGCCGCCCAGTTCTCTGATCTCGACCACAAAGCGATACCGATCGTCTTCAAGTACAGTTTGCAAAGCAGCGGTCACCGTGGCTTCGATCCGTTCAACCAGTTGACGCCTAGCATAGTCTGAGACCTTTGTGAGCAACACCGACACCAGTTGCCAGAGCCCCTTGTCCTCGGAAACCTCCTGCAATGCACCCGCCGTCTCGTCGCGCTGAGCCAGGAGCAGGGCCAATTGGCCCCGCCCCTGTTCGTACTTACTCCGCCACGACGCAAGAGCCGCCTCATACCTCGCCAATGACAGTGTGGATACTGCCATGCCTACACCCCCGCCTCAGTGGGAGCAGCCAGGAGCTGTTCTGCTTTCGACAGTTGCTCGGCGATTTCGGCCTTCAGGCGCTCGATCTCGGCATCCAAATTCTCAGGTGAAACCCCAAGGGCCTCGAGCTGCTGATGGATTTCCTGCTCCTGTTTCGCAAGAGCTTCTAGCGTCGCTTCCGCCCTAGCTTTTTCTGTGCGGCCACGGTCGATCATGCTTTTTATATTTTGAAGGCGAGTAGCCTCGGAATTTACAGACATTTAAGCAACCTCCTCAATGTGGGACTTGATAGAATCCGGGGAAACAGTGCTACCGCAGGTTGGACAAACACCAAGTTGCAGCAGTGTATCGGCATAAAGTGACTGGGCGTCGCCCAGAGCCTTGGAGTGTAAGGACAATTGCTGCTCAGCAACTACCTGCCCGCCATGGACGTCAAGTGCGGCATCGCGTAGCGCCATGAGACGCTGTAACCTAGAATCTAAAACTGCCACCGCAGGGATGACTTGAGCCGCGTCGTTTAGCCCATCCCATCGCCTTTCGACAGCCTGGGCTGCCATTCTCTGAGCTTTGATGCTTACTACCCTATCGCGTAGGGGCAGAAGGTCCCTGAGCCACGCCGCGGCATCAGACGCTGAGGCGTGTGCTACTGTGGCCTCGTGGAGTGTGGGCCATCTGTCAAGCACCATCTCGCACCGCACCATGCCTTCTTTTGTTGTGAGCAGGTCGGCGGCGTGCCCGGCAAGGGTCTTGGCGCGGGTCCATGCGGTGTCTGCCGCCTCGTGGGCTGCCGCACCTCTTTCAAGCCCCGCCCACCGTATGTGGATGCGGCGCCATGTTCGACGTTCCTCATCAATT
>CAYPVF010000115.1:0-6369 GCA_964414105.1 uncultured Eubacteriales bacterium | reverse complement strand
GACGGGGTGCTTGTAAGTTTCACCGTATCCGATGTGGGCTTGTGGCACGAAAGAATGACAGGTGCGCCGGTGACCGGGCTTACCCCGGTAAAGCACAATTCCGAGATAGGGCTTAAATCGTTTTTCTTTCAAGGCCCCGAAGGGTACAATTTCGAAATACAGGAATTTACACGAAAGATACAACGCGAGATATTTTAGCAGACCGTTTCAGTTTTTTATCGTAAAGATGAAAAGGTGACTATGAAATGGCAGAGGAGGAACCATGGGAAGAAGCGGCGGTTCGGGCGGAAGAAGCAGCGGAGGTTCTTTTGGAGGAAGTCGCAGTAGCGGCGGGCGAAGCGGCGGCTCTTTTGGGGGCGGCAGGAGCGCAGGCAGAAGTGGCGGCACCTTCGGCGGACGCTCAAGCCCGGGTAGGGCGCCAAGCCCCGGCGGGGGTTTTTTCGGGAGTCCTTCCGGAAAGCCAAGGTCCGGCGGAGGCCTGGGTGGGTGGTTTTTACCCAGAAGGCCGCCGGTTGTAATAGTGCCTACACCGGTTCCCGTAAGGCCGCAAAGCGCAGGCGACCCCAAAGGCGGAGGTGGTAGCCCGAAAGAACCGGGTAACAAACGTTTTGGGTGCGCCACAGTTGTTATTGTTTTGGCGGCATTAGTTGTCTTGTTCGCTTTGGTGAATGCGTTTTCGGGAAGCGGTTCAAACACGGGTGCGGGGGCAGGTATCACCCGGTCTACCGTTAGGAGAGAGGCGCTCCCCAAGGGTTCTGTCAATGAAACATCTTATTACACTGACACTTTGGGTTGGATTGGGAATCAAACACAGCTCGTTAGCGGGTTGAAGCATTTCTACCAAAAAACCGGGGTGCAGCCCCACCTGTTTATCACGGATAGCGTTAACGGGCTAAAGTCTCCGTCGGCCGGTCAGTTAGATGAATTCGCCAATGCCTTGTACGATGAGCTATTTACCGACGAAGCTCACATATTGCTAGTATTTTTGGAAAATGAATTGGGCTACATGGACCGTTATGTTTGCGGTACACAGGCTAAGACGGTTATTGACACCGAAGCGGCAGACATTTTGCTGGATTATTTGGATCGCTATTACTACGAGCAGGGGCTCACAGACGAACAGTATTTCAGCCAGGCTTTTGCAGATGCGGCGGACAGGATTATGACTGTCACCCGCTCGCCGTGGATTCCTGTGATAATAACAATATTGGTTCTTATCGGGGCGTACTTATGGTTTCTATGGTGGAAGCAGGCCAAAGAACAAAAACTGAAGCAGGCAAAGGAAACTGAGCGTATTCTCAAAACTCCTTTAGAGCGTTTTGGAGATACCGAGGCGCATGACCTTTTGAAAAAGTATGATGATGTTCCGTCCGAAAGACGTCCGGACTCAGATGATAAGCCCGGCGATAAATAAAAGCAGACTAGGGGGAAAGATGATGGGCATTTTAGACAGGTTTAGCGACATTATCAAGTCGAACGTCAACGCGCTTTTAGACAAGCTTGAGGACCCTTCCAAGATGATCGACCAGTACCTTATTCAGATGTCAAGCGACCTGGCCGAGGTAAAACGCAGCACCGCCGGGGTTATGGCAGAAGAGACGCGTACCAAGCGTCTAGTTGATGCCAACGAAAGCGAAGTGGCCAAGTACGGGACTTTCGCCAAGAAGGCGCTGGAAGCCGGCAATGATGATGACGCTCGCGTTTTCATCGCTAAAAAGCAGGAATTGGAAAACGTTGGGGCTGGCCTTATGACTGCGTATGCCGCGGCCCACGAAAACGCGGTAAAGATGCGGCAGATGCATGACAAACTAGTTACAGACATAGAAGCCCTCAAGGCCCGGAGAGAGATGATAAAGGCCAAAGTAGCCGTGGCAAAAACACAAAAAACTATTAACGATATCGGGGCCGCCACTGCCAAGGCTCAGGGCACCATGGGCGCTTTCACGCGGATGGAGGAGAAGGCCACAAGAATGCTGGACCAAGCCAATGCCGTGGCAGAGCTAAATACGCCCCCTGAGGACCAAGCTAAAATACTTGAAGAAAAGTATTCAGGTAAGGACTCGGCTTCGGTTGACGATGAGCTGAACCGTCTGAAGGAAGAGCTGGGGCTTAAAGAGAAAGAATCGGAATAGTTTCTAGGTAAAAATCCCCCCTAGGTTTGAGTAAATAGGGGGGATTGTTTTTACCCTTGCGATTGAAGTTCCCCCGGGGCCCCTAACACTGTATCATTAGATCTACAACATAACCGGGGGGCTTTTTGTGAAAAGTCGTAAGCAGGTGTTACAATTTTACGCGGTAAGCGTTTTGGTCCATATGGCAGCCAACTTTGCTCACCCTGTGACCCCAACTTTGATCAGTAATCGAGGTTTCGGCGATTACATTTTTGGTGTGGCTTTGGCATCTATGATGGTCGCCAATTTCCTCGTGTCACCCTTTTGGGGGAAAATCATTTCCATCATCTCAAGCAAAAAAGCATTACTCATTTGTTGTATGGGTTATGCTGTGGGTCAAGCCCTATTCGGCTTGGCTTATACAGAGGCGACCATCGTCGTGGCAAGGGTTTTTGCGGGCGCTTTCACGGCGGGGCTTTTCATCGCTTGTCTTACTTATGTGGTGAACACCGCGCCCCCGGATCTCCAGGCGAGCTATTTGACAATTTCAGCCACTATACAGTTGGTGGCGGCTAGCTTCGGATTCTTTGTAGGCGGAATGCTCGGGGAGATTCACGAAAATGTAGCAATTAGCGCACAGGTAGCTACCTTAATGGTCTGCGGGATTCTATTTTACATTGTATGTCAGGACGATGTGGAGCCAAGCGGCGCGCAGGGGAAGCCACGGCTTTCTTTTAAGGAAGTAAACCCGTTGGCTGCTTTTATC
The DNA here is from genome assembly GCA_964414105.1 of uncultured Eubacteriales bacterium. Lineage (GTDB taxonomy): Bacteria > Bacillota > Sulfobacillia > Fermentithermobacillales > Fermentithermobacillaceae > JAXGZG01. The sequence goes on along the minus strand of CAYPVF010000115.1, from coordinate 3,492 downwards.
GAGGCCAGGCACATAATGACCCCCTTGTACATTACGATATTTGCTGTCAGTTCTTTGGCGTCTTTAGGCAGCACGGTTTTTGATCAGAGCTTCAACTATTACATGAAAGCCCAGCTTGGCTTCTCTTCGGGTTACAATGGCGTCATTAAAGCCGTAACAGGATTAGTAGCCTTGGTAATAAACGGCACCGTGGGGCTGAAAATCATAAACAGTTCGGACGCGAGAAAAACCTCCGTTTGGGTTTACCTTTTGTGCAGTTTCGCAATGCTCGGTATAAGCGTCGCCGAATCTGTTGTTGCGCTTGGGACCATTATTTTGGTATATGCCGCCGTTTTGGCTGTTGCGGTTCCACTTACACAAAGCCTAGTGGCGAGCGGGGCCCATGGAAAGGATAGTAACCTGATTATGGGCTGCTACAATGGTTTGAAATCTCTGGGTGGAATCTTCGGCGCTCTAGCCTCGGGTTTTCTTTATACGGTAAATCCTAAGTCCCCCTTTGTGCTTGGCCTTTTGGCTTTTGCTTTTGCCACCATATTCTCAGTAAGCCATTATCGCGTAAGCCAAAAGGAAAGGTTGTTATCGCCAAAAAGCAGGAGCGAGAGTTACTAAAACAGTGAAAACCTCAAGTCTGCCTAACAACATAAGAAATGTGAGGAGGAGCTTCCCCGTGGTTGGCACTAGGGCAAAACTCAATGCTGGGCCCACCGTCCCCAAACCCGGACCGATATTGCCCAGAGTTGCGGCTACCCCTGATACAGCCGACACCATGTCCATGCCGATTCCCAACAAATAAAGCGTGCCTATTAAGGCACATCCCAAATACGCCAGCATAAAGACTAGGATGGCCCGGACCGTGCTTTCGGGAACAACGTGTTCGCCGACACGTAAAGGAAGCACAGCTTTGGTGTGAACCATCTTCCGAATTTCCCTAAAAATGCTTTTAAACAATACCAGATACCGGACAACCTTGACCGAGCCCCCTGTTGAGCCGGAACAAGGCCCCACAAACATCAAAAGTAAAAGAACGGCTCTTGAGAGCTCAGGCCACTTGTCGAAATCCGCGGTCACATAGCCTGTGGTTGTTATGACAGAAACTACTTGGAAAGATCCTTGATGTAAAGCTTCGCCAACCCCTAACTGTCTTTGGACATTGGCGGCGATTGTGACGGTAGCTACCAGAATAATGGCCAGATAAAGCTGTACTTCTTTATCCAGGAATATATATTTTGCCTTTTTTGTGGTTAAAGCTTTGTAAAATAATCCAAAATTCATTCCCGCGAAAAGCATAAACACCAGAATAATGTAATCGATCCACGGATTCTGGTATGCGCCTACGCTAAGGTTTCGGCTTGAAAACCCGCCTGTTGCCACCGAGCCGAAAGTGTGAATCAACGCGTCATAAAGGCTCATGCCCGCAAAACAAAGCAGGGCCGTCTGAAGGACTGTCATGCCGCCGTATATTCGTAGAAGCCATGAGGCAGTTTGCTTTAGTCTGGGAGTAAATCGTTCTACTTCGGGTCCCGGTACCTCAGCCCGGAATAGAGATGAGGCGCCTATGCCTGCCTTGGGCGATAACGCAAGAAAAATAAGGATGATTCCCATTCCGCCCAGCCAATGCAGATAGCTTCTCCAAAACAAAATGCCTGCGGCGGCCACTTCCACAACAGGCATTACAGTGGCTCCGGTCGTTGTAAAACCTGACATGCTCTCAAACAAAGCATCGGCTGGGTTTGGCAATACCCTTGAGAGCACAAAAGGTATCGCGGCGGCAACGGAAGAGATTATCCATCCGCCTGAAACTATGAGGTATGAGTCTCTGGCGCCAAAAGTAAAATCCGTACCCAGTTTATATAAGATCAAGCCGGGGATACCTATTAAAGGTATAGAGATGCTAAAGGCGAGCCAGTCAGGGGTGCCGTAATGGACTGCCCAAAAAATAGGAAGCGCCATACTCGCCGCTAACAGCATCAACAGAAACCCGAAAACTCTTATTGTACTTTTCCAGTTCATAATCGGGACCTCACAATCCCAAGATGCTTTTCAACCTTGGGGCAGCCAGAGCGCTGCTGAAGGTTATTAGCCTGTCCCCTGACAAAATCACCGTGTCCCCGTGGGGAATTATCACTTTGGGGCCGCGAATAACGGTACCCACTAGCGCTCCTTTGGGTAAAGACGCATCTTTGAGCGCTTTTCCCACGATAGGAGCGTTCCCGGATACAACCACTTCCATTGCCTCAGCCTGCCCTTGTTTAAGGATGGCCAAGTCTACCAGTTTTTCCGTTTGAATAAGCCTGAGGATTGTTCCCGCTGTCAAAAGCCGAGGAATAATGGTGGCATGCGCGCCAATGGTGTCGGCTAATGGCACGAAATCTTCTCGTCCCAACAAGACGATTATTTCTTTAACACCAAGCTTTTTGGCTACCATGGAAACCAGAAGATTGATTTCTTCCTGGCCGGTGGCGGCGATCAGGACATCACAGTCGCCTATTTGTTCCGACCGCAGAAAATCGATATTTGTGCCGTTTCCGTTTACCACTAGTATGCCAGGCAGCAGTTCGGCCAGGTACTGAGCACGTTTAGGATCGTTCTCTATAAGTTTTACCGAAAGACCTTCACGGCGGTAGTTTTGTAGCATCTCACACGTTCGAAGTCCTGTTTCCCCGCCGCCTACCACTGTGACCGAGCGAACCTGGTTCGGGATTCTACCCGCCAAAACTGCAGAGCGCTCCAAAGAACCGCTTTTTCCCACAATGTAAAAATAGTCGCCTACTTGAAGCATTGTGTTGCCTCCGGGAATCAGAAGGTTACCGTTTCTGACCAGAGCGACTACTAGTGAATTTGTAAACCCCAGTTGATACAAAGGTTTGCCGAGAATTTGCGCGTCCGGATTGTCGCAGCGTATTCCTAGCATCTCAACCCTGCCATCCGCATAGAACCCTACTTCACTGGCAGTAGGGGTCTTTAAAAGCTTGACTACTTCTTGAGCGGCCAACCTTTCGGGGTGAATTATATAGTCGATGCCCAGTCTGCCGTGGACCAAAGCTTTTGGTGAAACAGTGTAATCAGGGTTTCTCACGCGGGCTATTGTGGTGGAGACGCCATAATGCTTGGCCATTAAGCAAGCAATGATATTGGCTTCGTCCCGGGTTGTGACAGCTATAACCATGTTTGTGCCGGTGATTCCCGCGTCTTCTAATGTTTTGGGAGAGGCGCCGTTCCCTGATATGGTCATGACGTCCAACGACTCTCTGGCAGGGAGCAGGGCGTCTTCGTTTACATCGATTAAAACTACATCGTGAGATTCCTCGGCCAGTTTCTTGGCTATGTGGAAACCGACTTTTCCTGCGCCTATGACAATAGCTTTCATTGCTTTCACTCTTGCCTTTCCAAAACCATGATAAATAACATTGTCGACCCGGTAAGGCGTTTGTGCAAGGGGTATAGGTTAAGGTTTGAGGCGGATGGTGAAGCCTAGATGCCCAAAACCCATTT
>CAYPVF010000114.1:0-6467 GCA_964414105.1 uncultured Eubacteriales bacterium | reverse complement strand
CGCTGGTTACCAGGACACCGGACGGCAAGGTTGTACCGGAAATCGCGGAATCTTGGGATATTCCTGACCCCTCCACCTATATTTTCAAGCTTCGACAAGGCGTGAAATTCCACGACGGGTCATCCATGACTGCCGACGACGTGGTGTTCTCCTTTGAACGTGTCCTAAAAGAAAATGGCATAGGCGGAAGCACCTCTCCCAGATTGGGGCTTCTGGGACCGCTTGAGGGAGTCATAAAAATCGACGACCACACCGTTGAATTTCACCTTGAAACCCCCTTCCCCGTATTTCTACAGGCTTTGTGCCATTTTCAAATCGTGCCCAAAGCTTATGTGGAGGAAATGGGCGATGAGGCTTTTGCCCAAAATCCCATTGGAACAGGCCCGTTTAAGTTCAAAGAAGGCAGGCTTGACGACCAGGTAGTACTTGAAAGCTTCCAAGACTATTACGGCGGCTCTCCCGATCTCCCCCCTGTGGGCACAGCTCCGCTTAAAACGGTAATTTTCCGCTTAATGCCCGACCCTGCCACCAGAGTCGCGGCACTTAAAGCGGGCGAGGTACACATAATCGACAAGTTGCCGCCCGACATGGCAAACGCCCTCAAAGACGACCAAAACGTAATAGTACAGTCGGTACCCGGCACAAGGGTGTACGCCATCGAAATTTGCCTGACCAAACCTCCTTTCGACGACGCGCGCGTGCGATTGGCCCTAAACTACGCCATCAACTGGGATGCCATATTGTCTTCCATCTACGAAGGATATGGCGAGAGGATTTCCACCGCCTTAATACCAAGCGGTTTCGGATACAACCATGACCTTGAGCCATTTGCTTACGACCCGGCTAAAGCTGTTGAGCTTTTGCAGGACGCAGGCATTCAGGCTTCGATTTCTGAGTAGCACATAGATCTTTGAAGGGAACTGGTGACATTTGCGGTCTATTAGGATACTAGAGAGGGTTTTGGCAGCATTACCCATAATGCTCGGCGTGGCTATTGTGGTGTTTCTATTTATGCGGCTTCTGCCGGGAGACCCTGTGGATATAATGCTAGGTGAAGGGTCCAACGTGACTCAAGCTGAAATCGACGCGCTTACCTCACAGTTCGACCTGGATAAGCCCGTTCACATACAACTCATGTCCTATCTGTCGCGTGTGGCCAGAGGCGACCTGGGAAATTCGATTACAAGGTCCAAACCCGTTTCCAGGCTAATAAAAGAGACGTTTCCGGCCACTTTGGAGCTTGCCGCGGCAGCCATCATACTGGCCATAATCGTTTCGGTTCCTGTAGGAGTAGTATCGGCGGTAAAACACGATTCTGCCGTAGACAGGCTCAGCATGGCAGGGTCTTTTTTGGGCATTTCTATGCCTGCCTTTTGGCTTGGAATAGTCTTGATGATGGTGTTCGCTGTCCATTTGGGTTGGCTCCCTACCTCAAGCCGCTCCCTTTACGGTTTTATTCCAAAGCATGTTACGGGCTTTTACGTCCTGGACTCGCTTCTTACAAAGAACTGGCCCGCGTTAAAATCAAGTTTAAAGCATTTGATTCTGCCAGCCGTCACCCTGGCAGCCGGGCCTTTGGCCGTTATGACAAGGGTTATTAGATCGAGCATGGTTGAAACAATGAAGAAGGATTATGTGACGTTTGCCAGAGCAAAAGGGGTCAAAGAATTCCATGTGATTACCAAGCACGCCTTGCGAAATGCCTTGATACCTGCCGTCACTGTGACAGGGCTTGAAATTGGGGGGCTCTTGGGAGGCAACATGATAGTTGAGACCATCTTCAGTTGGCCTGGAATGGGGCGCTTGGTAGTAGATGGCATCTTCGGACGCGATTATTCTTTGGTACAAGGCGCTGTCATGGTATACGCCCTTACTTTTGTGGTCGTAAATCTTCTGGCTGATGTTTTGTACACTTGGCTTAATCCAAGAATCACTTTGGGAAAAGAGGCGCGGCCATGAAGGAATTAGCACTGGATATCCGTGGAAACAAGTTGGCAGTCGCGGCGGGAATTGTGGTTGCCCTATACATACTTGCCGCCGTAGCCGCGCCCCTTATTACCTCTTCTGATCCCGGAGCACAGAACCTTTCCAACAGGTTCTCACGCCCGGGTTTTGCCCAAGAACACCTTTTGGGTACCGACCATTTGGGTAGAGATGTTTACGCCCGTATCGTTTACGGCGCGAGGGTTTCCATTCTTATAGGGCTTGTGACAGTTGCGGTTTCCATGCTCATAGGCGGCGCCCTTGGAATGATCGCAGGATATTACGGTGGTTTTCCAGACGCCCTTTTGGGAAGGCTTTCCGAAATCTTACTGGCCTTCCCCTATCTTATCTTTGCCATAGGCGCCATGGCCATGATGGGACCGGGTTTTTGGAATTTGGTTTGGGCTTTGTCGTTTAAAGGCTGGGTGGAGTTTTTTAGGCTGGCAAGAGCCGGAGTTCTACAGGAGAAATCAAAAGAATATGTGGAAGCCGCCAAGATCTTAAAGAGATCCACCCCTGAAATACTGGCCTTGGAGATACTACCCAATATCATAAACTCACTTTTAGTGGTGGGAACACTGCGTATAGGTTCCATGATGGTAATGGAGGCCTCTTTAAGCTTTCTGGGCATCGGAATTCCATCCCGAATACCCGCGTGGGGTTCCATGATTCAGGATGGGTACAGATTCATCCTTAATGCCTGGTGGCTTTCGGCTTTACCGGGCCTTTTCCTGTTAATTCTTGTCTTGTCTCTAAACGTGTTCGGGGAAGCATTGAGGGAAGCCATGAACCCGGAGCTCAAAGCCGCCGCGGCAAATAGCGGCTCTGCACCCCCTACCATTTCACCCGTCAAGGAGGTGTCCTAGTTGAACGAGATTTCTCATGCCGCAACACGTCCCGTTCTAGCTGTTCGCGATTTGCATGTGCAATACCCCACGCGGCGAGGAGTAGTCCGCGCGGTGCGCGGCGTCGACCTTACCGTAGGAAAGGGAGAAATAGTGGGGGTTGTGGGTGAATCCGGCTCCGGAAAAAGTGCCTTACTGTTAGCTGCCATGAATCTACTGCCAAACCCCGGCAGAGTGACTTCGGGGAGCATCGAAATATTGGGGCAGGACGTATCCTCAGGAGACCCCCGAAATATTCAAAAGTTACGAGGAAGCACAGTGTCAATGGTGTTCCAGGATCCCATGTCCACCCTTAACCCGGCGCATAAAATTGGCGCGCAAATTCGCGAAATCTTGCAGGTTCACGGGGCTTGGCAAGAGTTAAGCAAGCAATCAAAACAACAGGTTCTGCCAAAACTATTAAAAGAAGTGGGCATTCCGTCCCCAGAAGATATCTTGAATTATTATCCTCACCAACTTAGCGGCGGCATGCAACAGCGCGTTTTGATAGCCATAGCCTTGGCATGCCGGCCTCAACTGATTTTGGCGGATGAACCTACCACTGCTCTAGATGTCACCATTGAAGCTCAAATTCTCAATCTTTTTGACGACATAAACAGACAAAACGGCGCCGCCATTCTATTCGTCACGCACAATCTAGCCGTGGCTTCCCAGTTTTGCCAAAGGATCGCGGTAATGTACGCGGGCCAAATAGTTGAGGAAGGACCCATTGACTCTGTTTTGCAGAACCCCCTGCACCCTTACACCGCAGGTCTTTTGGGTTGTATCCCCCAATTTAGAAAAGGCAGCTCGCTTACGCCCATACCCGGCGACGTACCCGAATTAGTCTCCGACAGAAAAGGATGCTGGTTTTACCCGCGATGCAAAAAAAGTGTTCCCCAATGCAGAAAGCCAGGCAGAGAAAAAGCTGTCAGAACCCCTGATGGAAGGCTAGTCCGATGCTGGCGATGGGCGGTTCCTGATACCCCGCCGCGGCTTGACTTGCCCCAAGTGGGGTCCGGGCTATTGGCCCATTACAACGGAGAGGAAAACTATCATGATTGATTTTTTTCAAATGGCAGAACAACACGGGCCGAAACCTCTAGTGGTGGTAAATGGTCTCAAAAAATATTTCACAACCCAACCGACATTTTTGGAAAGGAGGTTTACCGGGGCTTCCGAAAAAACCGTTAAAGCGGTTGACGGGATAGATTTAAGGATTCATAAGGGAGAAACCTTGGGTCTGGTAGGCGAATCTGGTTGCGGCAAAAGCACCCTTGGCAGGGTTATTACTGGATTGTACCCCCCAACCCAGGGGATGGTGCAATTTTTCGGCGATAACATGCAGATGATCTTTCAAAACCCTTACAGTTCCCTAAATCCCCACCATACAGTAGGGCAAATCCTCGGCACTGCCTTAAAAAAGCGCGGCGTCACAAAAGCGCTACTTAAGGGCGAGGCTTCAGAGCTTCTGACGAAAGTGGGACTCAAACCCAGTCACCTAAACCAGTATCCCAGGCAATTCAGCGGCGGACAGCGTCAGCGAATAGGAATCGCCAGAGCCCTGGCCACCAAACCGTCTTTTATCGTAGCCGACGAACCAGTTTCCGCACTGGATGTTTCTGTACAGGCGCAAATACTGAACCTGCTGGAAGGGCTCAGGGACGAATTGGGGTTATCGTATCTCCTCATATCACACGATTTAGCTGTGGTACATCACTTGAGTGACAGAATTGCCGTTATGTACCTTGGCAAGCTTATGGAAATGGGGCCCACAGAGGCTTTGTTTAGAAATCCCAAACACCCTTATACGCAAGCGCTTCTTAGCGCTATCCCAAGAATAGGAAAGAAGCGCACGCAGGCGGCGCTGAAGCTAGACCAAGATTCATCGTCTGTAAATTCTGTTTCGGGCTGCAAGTTTCAATTTCGATGCCCAAAGAAAATGTCAATATGTGAAACCTCGGACCCAAAACCCTTACAATCCGGAGACCAGCCTGAACACCTAGTATGGTGTCACCTTCACTGCACTAATCTGGTTCCGCTTTGAGGCGGACACCCGGGGCCGCCCGAAAACACAGCATAATCAAAAGGGCCTCCGTCTACACCTGCTTTTTCCGCAACAGCACGTGCACAAACAGAGGAGTTGGACTAAGATACCGCTAAACTACCACTGTGTGACGTTGGTCCTAAAACGCGTGCCAACGCATGACAGAAGGAGCGAGTAATATGGCCGAATATCCAAATCTTTTTAGCCCTATACGCATTGGCAATGTTGTTTTGAAAAACCGAATAGCCGCGGCTCCTATGGGAAGCGAACCAAACACCTCAGGGTTTTTGTCGGAACAGAATTTGTCCGCTTACGAACTTAGGGCAAAAGGCGGCGCTGCTGTTGTGAGCCGGGGCGAAACCCTCATAGGCCATAAAACCGACAGCGCCCACGGCAACTTATGCAACCTGGGTGACGAAGGTTTTATGCCTAGCCACCTTCAGCTAACTGATGTGATACACCAACACAACGCTTTGGCGAATATCGAGATATTGCATTGCGGCGCACGGGCTCACCCCAAATACACCGGCGGCGAAATTTGGGGGCCTAGCGCGGAGATGGGGGTTTACGGCGTACCGGTGCTGGAGATGAACGAAGAAATGATGGAAGAAGTGGCCGATTGTTTTGCCCACGCCGCTTTTGTGGCAAAGTTTGGCGGCTTCGATATGGTAATGATCCACGGCGCTCACGGTTGGCTTTTGAGCCAATTCCTATCGCCCGTTTACAACCGACGAAAAGATCGGTTTGGGGGAAACATTGAAAACCGCGCCCGTTTTCCTCTTATGGTAATTGAACGTATTCGCCGAGAGGTGGGTGCTGATTTCCCTATAGAGTACAGAATGTCTGGCGATGAGCTTTTAGAGGGCGGGTACGGTCTTGACGAAGCCATAGAATTTGCCAAAATGATCGACGAAAAAGTAGACTTAATCCATGTCTCGGCATCATCCTTCAAGGATGTCAACTCAGGCTGCCGCATGTTCCCGTCGGCCTTTCTGCCTCATGGAGTGAACACCTATTTGGCCAAAGCCATAAAAAAGGCGGTAAAAACACCCGTAGCCACAGTGGGCGCATTAAGCGATCCCGCCCACATGGAGAGACTTATCGCACAAGAGGAAGCTGACATCATAGTTATAGGACGCCAAATATTGGCTGATCCTTATTTCCCGGAAAAAGCGCGGGACGGACACTTCGATAAAGTCAGGCCTTGCATCCGCTGTAACCACTGTCTCAGTTTAGATTTTGTTCCCTACGTTCCAATTTGTTCCGGGATATCACAATGCTCGGTAAACCCCGTCATAGGGCGCGAATTGCGCGAATCGTATTACAAACCGCGTCCCGCCCAAAAACACGTTGTGGTGGCAGGCGGGGGCCCTGGCGGTATGCAAGCAGCCCTGAGCGCTTCCGAGCAAGGCCATAGAGTTACCCTATACGAAAAAGAGTCGATTCTAGGCGGATTGTTACGCTTTTCCACAAAAGACGTGCCTTTCAAACACGACCTGAAAAGGTTCATGGACTTTCTTATCCGAAGCATAAACCAAGACCCTAACATCCGG
>CAYPVF010000113.1:0-6471 GCA_964414105.1 uncultured Eubacteriales bacterium | reverse complement strand
CGCCTTCTACCGCGATCCCAATAATCTTGGGGTCGTTGAATTTGATAGGGATTTTGGTACGGCTGTTATAAAGCAGTCGATTGTTTTCCTCGTCCCATACGAGATGGTCGCTGACCAAACGTCTTGGTTTTTTGTTTGGGATATACCATAGGCCGTGTTCTTTGAGGAATAGTGCTGTGTGTTCTTTACCCAGGCGTATCAGCGTAGGTTTTAGTTTCTTCTTACGACAAAGCCATAGTCGGGTGTTTATACCCACCGTGACGGACTGCTTGTCGTTATGTATTGTCCACTCAGGATCGATATAGTCGTCCATTTTCAACCGCCTTTGGGGCAGATTTCCGAGGCGGTTTTATTGTATCAATTTTAGGGCCCGGTGCCCAAGGAGGAGTAAACATGAGCCTGGAGCTCAGAGACAGGTTGACCAACAAACTGTTCCAAGGGTTTGACTTGCAGTTATTCGCAGACGGAGACGGTGCAGGTGGGAATCCGCCCCCGGCAGGCAATCCTGCCCAGACCTTCACTGCGGACTATGTGCGGGATTTGCGAAATGAATCTGCGGAGTACCGGACGAAGCTACGCGCCACAGAGACTGAACGTGACACATTGCAGACAAGACTTAAGGCACTAGAGGATGGCAGCAACGCTCTTCTGGAAAGGGCAAGAGAAGCTTTGAAGCTCGATGCTCAGGCTGACTTCGCGGCCGTCACAACAAAACTCGTGGAAGTGGCGGGCGCATCGGAAGGCATGGCCAAGAAGGCCGAGGACGTGCTTCTTAAAGCAGCGTTCCTTGCGTCTGCAGCCAAGGCCAACGTAGTAGACCCCGACGCGGCGTTTGTGCTGGCTGACCTGGCGTCGGTCAAAACGGATCTGGAATCCATGTCTGTGTTCCCGGTGGACAAAGACGGGAAGCAGCTCACCAAAGACGGCAAACCAGTCACCGGTCTTGATGATGTGGTGACGACACTGCTGGAGGCCAAGCCCTACCTCAAGGGGCAGGGCGCAGGAGGTTCCACAGGCCAAGTCGGCGGAGGCACCAACCCGCCTGGAGCGGGCGGCGGAGACATCAACCCGTGGCGCAAGGACACCTTCAACCTCACCGAGCAAGGTAAGCTTTTGCGCGAAAACCCAACTTTGGCTACAAGATACAGGGCCGAGGCTGGTGTGAAGTAGATCATGCAGACCATTGTTTTTTGTTATCTAAAGGAGTGAACAACCGTGCCTACACGGATATCTGATGTAATTGTCCCTGAAGTTTTTAACCCATACGTCATTCAGCGAACCATGGAGCAGTCGGCGTTGGTGCAGTCTGGCGTCATCGTCAACACCCCTGAGTTTAACGCTTTGGCATCTGCCGCAGCGTACACAATCAACATGCCCTATTGGGAGGACCTCACCGGAGCGGACGAGGTCCTAAGTGACGTCGAACCCCTCACCCCCGGCAAGATTACCACCTCTCAGGACATGGCGGTTATCTTGAGGCGTGGCCGTGCCTGGGGTACCAACGACCTGGCCGGTTCCCTTGCGGGCAGCGATCCTGCCCTTGCAATCGGGGAGCTCGTTTCGGCTTATTGGGCGAGGCGTATACAAGCGGTTTTGCTGGCGAAGCTGAAAGGCGTTTTCACTGCAGCCGCTGATATGGCGGCAAATATCCACGATGTACATGAAGCCGCGGCCGATGCGGGGTGCTTCACAGCATCCACCTTTGTAGACGCTGTCCAGAAACTTGGCGACGCCAAGGATCAGCTCACTGGTATTTTAATGCACTCGGCGACCGAAGCCAGTCTTGCCAAGCAGGACCTTATCTCGGTTCTCAAGGGTTCCGAGGGCAAGGCTGATGTAAAGACCTTCATGGGCAAATCTGTCGTAGTGGATGACTCTTGCCCCAAGGATGCAAGCGATAACTATACTTCGTATATCTTTGGACGCGGGGCTATTGCCCTAGGCAACGGTTCCCCGGTGCGCTTTGTTGCGACGGAGACTGCCCGTGACTCTTTAGCTGGCGAAGACTTCCTGGTCAACAGGCAAACTTGGATCTTGCATCCTCGCGGCGTCAAGTGGGCATTGGTTCCCGCCAGTTTTGCGGGTGTGTCTCCGAGCAACGTGGAGCTTGCCATCGGTGCTAACTGGGCTAGGGTTTATGAGCCCAAGGCCATCAGGATGGTGGCTTTTATTCACAAACTGAAATAGGCACAGACAACCTAGCGGGGCGGGCAATGATGCTCGCCCTTTTGATTTAAGGGGGTAAATACATGCCTAAGAAGGACATAACCATGTCGCAGCGGACAAGGCGTTGGGATGCGGGACTCAAAGCACTCAACGCCGCGTCGGAAAAAGCCGAGATATCGGGCATCCTCGACGATCACGGCAAATTGCTCGACCTCGACATGATCGGCTACAACAGGCTGCGGGACACCGATGCCGTGGATGCCGCGCTTTGGACCGTGATTGACGATGATGGTTTTGCGGACCAGCTTGCGTTGTACGACATATTCGCGCCAGTGCTCGAGGAACGTCTCGCTGTCGAAGCGGCCGTCGATGCCATCAACATCTCCGACGCTTCAATCTACGTCGGCAAGAACCTTGTCGCTCACGCTGAGGCCTTGGGGCTTGACCTCACCGAGTATGAGCGGCTTTCCGCGGACGGCAAAGATGCCGTCAACGAGGCTTTGTTCGACGATATCCCGTTTGCTGACGAAGACGAAATCGAAACCGCCTTTGACGCCGCGGTGGAGGACGAACTTGAGGATGAGGCCGTCGCAGCCGTGAACAGCGCAACGGCAGCCAAGATGGGCGGGGTCCTTGAGCTGTATTTCGACATCTTCGATATCGAGATTGACGAGGATAGCGATTATGGCAAGCTCACCACCGAGAAACAGGGCAATGTACACACGGCACTTGTAGGCAAGGATTTTGCGGACGCTGCCGCCGTGAAATCGGCCTTCGAACAGGCCGTTACAGCCCAGCAGGCTGAGTAGGTGAGCATATGAGTATACACAACGTAACAGGCTTTGAGAGGTACAGACGGCTTATGGCTGACAGGTTGGCAGCTGAGAAGAAGAAAAACAAGGAGCAGCAGAAGCAAGTCAAGCTCAAAGCCGCTAAGCCCAAGGTTACTGCTGAGGTTACTGCCGAACCTATAGCTACTGGGGCGGGTGACAAGGAATGAGCACCTACTGCACCACGACGGAGGCGGCCACCTATTTTAGCGGGCGGCTTCATGCCGATTCCTGGGTTTCGGCCAATGAATGCGACAAGACCAAAGCCCTGGTCATGGCAACACGCATCATAGACCGACAACCGGTCAAAGGCGTCAAAGCGGCTTACAATCAGGGGAATCAATTTCCGCGTTATCCGGACAAGGAAGTTCCTCAAGCGGTCAAGGATGCGACGTGCGAGGAAGCCTTAGCGCTGCTGGAGCGTGGCAACGGACAGCGCAGGAAGCTTCAGGCTGAGGGTGTCACATCATTTTCGGTTGGTGGGCTGTCCGAGACGTATTTGCAGGGCATACGGGGCGGTGGGCTGCTTAGCCAAGAAGCAAGGGAGTTGCTTCGTCCATGGCTACTTACGGCGGTGAGGATCACATGAGCATCATAAGTGGATACCTCAACCAGATCGCCAAACACAAGACCATGACCGGCGGTACTACGGGCTTTCCGCCACAACCTAGCACAGGAACCGACATCCCTGTTCGATGGGAGGCAAGACGCAGACTAGTTCGAAATGCTCAGGGCGTCGAGGTAGTTTCCGAGGCCCGGGTATTTTGCACGGCTGATGTCCGGCCAGGCGATGTGCTTGAGTATGGCGAGCGAGATTGGCCCGTGATAGCCGTGAGCGAGGCCGTGGGTTTGGACGGCAAGGCCATGTTTCGCGAGGTGGCGGTGTAATGGCTAAGCGATCGACATGGAACAGCCGCAAAGCACGGGCCGTCATGCACAAGGTTGGGATGAAGGCCCTGCACGAAGAAGCGGAACTTATCTTGTCAGTAAGTATTAGTGAGACGCCGATAGATAAAGGCATTTTGCGTGCAAGCGGTGCAGTTACAGATGCCCCTAAAGAAGACGCTGTCTACATCTCTTTCAATACACCCTACGCCGCGGCCGTCCATGAAGGTTATGGGCCCCATGAGATTACAGTGGATACGAAGAAGGTCTTGGCTGTGCCCACCAATCGCTGGAAGGGCGGGCCGGTTAATCCCTACGGGTCTGGGCAGTTGCCCTGCTATAGCAAGAATGGCGAATATGTGATTCTTGGTAGGCGTGTCAAGCATCCGGGCTTCACGGGAGTCAAGTACCTCGAGAATCCATTCAACCGTATGAAAGACAAGGCCATGAAAAACGTCAAAGATAAAATTCTCAAGGCACTCAAGGACGCGAAGGAGTAAGGAGGTGCCGGGTCCATGCTGACCGAGATAGCGGCGTACTTAGTGTCCAAGAACATCGGCACCCTAGGCACCGATCTCTTTGCGGCCTTCATGCCGGATAAACCAGACAACTGCGTTGCCCTCTTCGAGTACGCAGGGCAACCTATGGAGCTTACCATGGGAGATAGCGACCCTGTCCTGGAAAGGCCGGGGCTGCAGGTCAAGGTTAGGAACACTGATTACCAAACGGGCAAGGCAAAGATTGACGATATCGTTGATGTGTTGCACGGCCTGGCGAATCAAGTTTTGAGCGTGCCGGCGGCAGAGTCAGAACCGGCCCCGGAAGGACCCAATGGCGATAACGGTGTCGTAGGCGAGGACGACGAAGTGGAAGACGACGACGAAGTGGAAGACGACGATACTCCCGAAACCGAAGAAACTCCTGAGCCTATTCCTCAAGGCACCAGGTATCTACTCATCAAAGCAAATCAAAGCCCCGAATCCATGGGGCTTGACCAAAACAACCGGAGTGAATTTGTAGTGAACTTTTCAGTTATTAAGGAGAGGTGATTGGCTGTGGCAATCGCAGGCAAAGGTGGTTCGGTCTCCCTTGACGCAAACAAAGTGGCCGAAATCGAGAATTGGTCACTGGATCTTGAGGCCGACGATCTAGAGACCACCAGTTTTGATTCTGATGGCAAGAAAACATATATCAGGGGGCTTACGGGCTGGTCGGGGAGTTTTGAAGGAAACTTCGCGAAAGATGATACGAATGGGCAAAACGCAATCTTCAACGCATGGGTGAATGGCACTGCTTTGTCGTTCACTTTCAAGGTGGATGATACAGTGAGCTACTCTGGTACGGCTTTCGTGACCCCTAGCATCGAGGTGCCTGTTGGAGACACAGTGACCTTTTCGTGTGACTTCCAGGGTACAGGCGCTCTAACGCGCACGGCATAAGGGGAGTGGAATCTATGCCTATCGCTGGAAAAGTTGGGGCGGTATACATTTCTGATACTGGGACCGCCCCAGTTCCTTTTACAAACGAGCCGACGACAGATAGCGGTGACCATAAGAGATATCAGGTTACGGATCCAACGTGTCGTTATTGGGCCCTTAATGTGCCAATAGTGGTCAAAGTGGATGGGGATGTTGTTGCAGCCGGCTTTGTCCTTGAACATGCTGGCGGCAATGTTGTGTTTACCGAGGCCCTGGCATCTAACGCTGAGGTAACCGTTTCGGGCAGTGCTTTAACTTTAGTCCAAGCCGGGGGACTGCTTTCGTGGTCAGCGGATTTAGAAGCAGACGACCTTGACGCCACTGTCTTTGAAAGCGGTGGGTGGAAGGAATACATTAGGGGTCTCATTGGGTGGAGTGGTTCGGCGGAAGCGTATTGGGGCGATCAGCGTTTCTTTGACAATCTAGGAGAGATTGTTTTAGTTAAGCTTTACGTTGATGCAGGTCCGTCACAGCGATGCTTTGAGGGGTTTGCTTTGATCAAAGGAGTTGGGATTGAGTCCAACGTCACCGAAATCGTTACACAGTCTATTGATTGGACCGGCATAGGGCCCTTGTATGCAAGAGTGTGAGGAGTGATACCATGCCACGTGTGCAAACCGTCAAGGTGGCTGATAAGGAAATAATCGTTGAAGAACGCCGCGTAGGCGAGCTGAAGGCCCTAGTGGCAAGTTTGGTGCCAAGTTCGGGCGGCAATTTAGCCGACCTCGACATATCGGCTTTGGCCGATCTCAAGATTGATGTTCTGTTATACGAAAAACTGCCGGAAGTCTTTCCGGGACTAGACGCCGAGGATGTAGACAAGGCCTACACATCGGAAATCGAAGCTTTGGTGGAGGCGTTCATCGACGTCCATTTTTTAGGCCTGAAGCGCCTGGCAAGTCAGTTCATGGGCTTGGCGCAAGCGGGAACGGTGCAACAGCAAACGCAGCCCCAACCAAGGCCGACAGGCAAGAAGCGGAAGTAGATCGCGCTCGGTATTTCGCAGCCGGCTGGTACGAGCCTGAAACTCTGGTCCTTTTCGCCCGCGAATTCGGCTGGACTCAAGATGACATGGATAGACTCTATCGTTCAGAGATACCTGCCATTGTGAC
>CAYPVF010000112.1:0-6475 GCA_964414105.1 uncultured Eubacteriales bacterium | reverse complement strand
TGCCATCCTCCCCGGTTATATTGCCCTATAAGGTGTTTTGCCGCGGAACGTTCTTCGGGGGTTACAGTGGATTCCCCTGTGTTTGTGGCTGTTCCTACCATTGATGCTGCTTTGGCCAGGGCTATCTTTAGCTGAAGACTTAGAGAACCACCATATGACATGGCCGTGACCATAACAGGGATATCGAGCTCAAGGGGCTTTCTTGCCGCGGGGCCTATGACAGTTTGCGAGTTTATTTGCCCCACGGACTCGGTGGGAAGTTGAAAGAGTTGTTTCGGTGTTATCATAACGGATTGCCAAGGCGACAAGACCACGGGGCTACCCAAGGGCCTGCTAAGCTCTTTACCCATCTGGGCTCGCATTCCCGCTTCTATAACTGCGGTAAGACCGAGTTTTTGTACAGCCGTCAAAATAGACAAAGGATTCTGCGCATACTCCTTGGTCATTAGGGCAGTAATGGATCCATCTGCCACAGGGTCTAACAGTTTCATAAGCGCTTTGTTGATCAAAACCGACACCTCCGCCCAGTATTTTTCCCCAACTTTCAATCTGCAAGTCTCGGGATGTCTGCGGGAGTCGGTCAGGCGTCGGTGTTAGCAGTCAACCTATATTCCCCTTAAAGCCAAGACCTCTTTAGCTTTGGTGCGATCACCCGTGCAATTGATCATCCTGGGAGCCTCAAGGTATCTAAGGGAAAACCCGAGTTCAAGGTATAGCGCGGTTACACGATCAGTCGCCTGGTTAGACAACACAACCGGGCCCGGATGCCGGGATAGCCATTTGGCCAGACGGACTTGATCGTCCCAGGAAAACCCCTTCCCAGAATACTGGGTAAATTCCACATCGTAAGGCGGGTCCGCGTAGATGAAGTCATCCGGGGAGAGTGACACGTTTTCGAAATCCATGCACACGAATTCCCAACCTTGGAACAGATTCTTGTAAGGCGCGAAATCACGCATGTAGTTTATGGTCCTGTAGCTGCCAAAAGGAACGTTGAAGCCGCCATCTTTGTTAAATCTGCACAAACCATTGTAACAAGTGCGGTTAAGAAAGTAGAACAATTCCGCAGACCTTTTAGTCCCAAAACAGCCGCTTGCGGCGAGTTCGTTGAATTCGTCCCGGTACCGGTAGTAAAGTGTTTTGTCGTTGCGCATTTCCATATCTATCTTGAACCCTGTTGATAGCCACTTAAAAAAGTTCACTAGATGAGGATTCACATCATTTAACAAGGCCGTGCCGGGCAAAAGCCCCAAAGCTACAGATATTCCGCCGCAAAAGGGCTCCACAAGCCTTCTGTGAGAATGACGTTTCCAATATGGTTTGAGGTACGGCACGAGCCAACGCTTGCCGCCTGCCCATTTTAGTGGCGGGCGCAGAAGATTCCAGTTTTCAGGCTTTTGGATTCGTGGGGACACAGGGCATCCTCCAAAGGTTCTTTGCGGGAACGCAGGCGGGGATTTCTATGGAGCCAGCGGAGGGGATCGAACCCACAACCTACTGATTACAAATCAGTTGCTCTGCCATTGAGCTACGCTGGCCTAAATCACGGGTGCACAATCTATCCTAGTTATTTGGCATGGTTGTGTCAATTGGGCGCCGTGATAACTATAGCGGGGCGCGCCACAAAATGACACGCCCCGCCGACTAATCCAACTAAAATGTTATTTCATTGGGCAAACGCGAACTGTTCTTGGTGTCCAAATATCGCTCAAGTTTTCTTTTTACCCGTTGAAGAGCATTATCTATAGACTTTGCATGTCTGTGCAGATCGCCCGCAATTTCTACATACGATTTCCCGTCAAGATACGAGTTTAGAACCTGCCATTCAAGGTCACTCAAAATCTCACTTATTTTGTTCTCCATAGACCCTACTTCTTCAGTGCTGATAATTAGCTCCTCAGGGTCTAGCACCTGCGTACCAGGCATAATGTCCAAAAGAGTTCGATCAGAATCTTCATCGTATATAGGCCTGTTTAAGGACACATACGAATTGAGCGGTATATGCTTTTGCCTGGTGGCAGTCTTAATGGCCGTAATTATTTGCCTTGTTATGCATAACTCGGCGAAAGCTTTGAAGGACGCCAACCTATCGCAACGAAAATCTCTAATGGCCTTGTAAAGGCCTATCATGCCTTCTTGGATTATATCCTCGCGGTCGGCGCCAATAAGAAAGTATGCTCTCGCTTTTGCCCTTACAAAGCTCCTGTATTTGTTGAACAAATACTCCTGAGCCAGCACCGAACCAGCTCGCGCAATATCCACTACCTCTTCGTCTTGCATAGTCTCGAAGGCGGAGTAAAGATCCCGCTGCGGGCCAATAGCCAAAAAGCACCCCTCCTCCGGATACCTGGGGCTTTCTAACTTACACCCGCCCCAATATTCTGTCTAAAGCCTGTGGACAAACCTATTATACTTTTGTAAACTCGGCTAGGTCAATTGCACACATTGTGACCTCAAGCGACCGGCTTCGACTGATACCAGTTATTTGCCCTTTTGCTTGTTTCTTTGCCGCTTTACTTCAAAGATCGCCATGCCCACGGCAACACTAGCATTGAGACTGCCAATATTGCCATCCATGGGGATTTTCACCAATGAATCACACTTGTCTTTTACCAACCTCGAAATACCCTTGCCTTCACTACCCACAATCAAGGCCACACTGCCAAAAAAGTCCTCATCCCAAAGACTTTTGGACCCCGCGGCATCCAGGCCGTAAACCCAAAACCCGTTTTTACGAGCCCATTCGACGAAATAATGGATATTGGGAACCTGACAAATGGGTAGTTTAAAAATCGCCCCGGCGGAAGCTTTGGCTACCCCCTCACCCAGTGCGGCGGTTCTTCGACGGGGAACTACTACCGCATCCGCCCCCATGGCGTAACAAGTGCGGACAATTGCACCCAAATTGTGGGGGTCCAAAATTCCATCCAAAGCCACGAAAAACGGTTTGCGGCCCGAAGAAACGCTTCTGAGCACAGTGTCAACATCAACCATTTCAATGTCTTCAACTACTGCTACGACGCCTTGTGAAACCCTAGTGAATTGGCGGTCAAAAGCAGGCGGCTCCAGGTGCGACACTTGTACCCCGGACTTATCCGCCAGCGCCACTAAGGATTTTAGAAATCTATCCTGTACCGTGCCTCGCAGATAAACACTTTTTACAGGCCAGTTGCCAACCAGCGCTTCGTAAACGGGCTGCTTTCCGAAAATCTGTATATAGTCCCGGCCTTTTTGCTTATCCAATTGTGACGCTTTCACCACCCAAATCCCGCAAACCTTAACATCGTGAGGCCCGTTCGGCTAACTAGTTCGACCAACTCGTCCTTCTATTGGCCATGGATTACGCTTTTTTTATAGTGCGCCATGATAGTCTCCAACGTAGGTGCTCTGCCACAGGACATTTTCCCCTCAGGGCAGTAACCAAAATCGTCGCAAGAAGCGCCCGCACGATAGAAGATATTTGGCGCAATACTTTTGTATTCATCAAGTAGTTCCGTAAACAAATGTCGAATCTCCCACTGGGCCCTTTGGCAACATCGAAGGTTAAACATATGTCTAAGTTGCCTAGCATTGGTGGTAATTACAAACCGTGTTTCAGTGGCGTTAGTAAGAGCAAAACGGACATCTTCAGGGGGCAGCCCAAGACCCAAACCTTGTTTTTGCATATCCATTACTTCGTCTTGAAGATTCTTGAACCGTTCCAAAAATTCAGGTTGTGATTCAAAACTTGGCGGGGTCACGTATTTGAAGTTGTCTTCTTTAACATAACGTTGGGACTGTTGAAGCTGAGACTGATCAGGCGAAGACTGAACCGGCTCGTTAAAGTAGACGACACCATGCTCTTTAAATACTTTCATCAACCTGTGCCTGTCATTTTGCTGACTGGAGATTCTGGAATAACCCTCCACAGCAAAGGTTGTGTACCAATGCTCCAAAGCCCCGAAGTGGCCCGAGGCGAGCAAGCTTCTGATAAAACGCCCCGTCTCCGCTTTGGACGGTTTGTCCCCGGTGAGCATTTGGTGTAAGCTGTCTATTCCCATTGGGGAGTAGCAAAGCCGGGCCAACAATAGAAGCCTTTCCGTGTCAATATCTGTACCCATGAACGGATAGTACAGAACCTTAACTCTAAGCGAAGTTTTGCCGTTCACAATAGGCCCCCCCGGAGATTAATAACAGTGACCACCGCCATGGCGGCTATCCCCTCTCGTCTTCCTAAAGCACCCAAACGTTCCGAAGTAGTCGCCTTTATCGATACGTTGTTCACGTCAATTTCCAGCGCGTCCGCTATAAGGCGGCGCATTTCCAAAGCATAGGGAGCGATCTTGGGTATCTCCGCCACCACGGTTGCGTCAACGTGAAGTATTCGCGCCTCGGAACGAACACGGCCCCAAAGATTGCGAAGAAGCTCCAAACTGGAAACATCGCGATATTGGGGGTCATCCGGCGGGTACCAAATGCCTATATCTCCCTTGGATAATGCCCCCAAGATTCCATCCATTACGGCATGTAACAATACGTCAGCGTCAGAGTGCCCTAGAAGCCCCATTGAACTGGGGATATCGACTCCCCCGATCACACATTTTCTGCCGCTGCACAAAGGGTGTATATCAAACCCAAACCCCGTGACGGGGTATTGCTCCGGCTTGACCTCGTTGTTTTGACGCGCTAAAATCGCCCTAGCTATGTCGAAATCTTGGGGATGCGTGATTTTTACATTGCTGTTCTCACCCAAGACCACATAGACCTCGTGCCCAAGGTTCTCCACCAGTTGACTATCATCGGTGGAAAACCTGCCCTCAAGAGTAGCTTTTTCGTAAGCCGCCCTTAAAACTGAGGCCGAGAATATCTGCGGTGTTTGCGCGCTTATCAAAGTGTCCCTTTTCAAAGTGGCGCCAACCAATGGCCCGGAAGCGGACTGCAGGCTTTTTATGGTGTCACTGGGCTTTATTCCGCATATGGCGGCCCCAAAGCGCGTAGCCGCCTCCCATACCCTGTAGAATAGCTCTTTTGTAAAACACGGCCGAACCCCGTCGTGCACAGCGATCCATTTTACGTCTTGGGGGACAAAAGACAGCGCATTTTCAACGGATTGCTGCCTGTTGACCCCCCCCGGCACCGTGATAACATTTCTACCTCCTGTGCCAAGCCGTTCCAGGGAACGCGCCGATTCCAAAAAGTCTGGGGCTAAGGAGACGACAACACCCTTTACCTCAGGAATATCCAATAGTTTCCCAACGGTAAGCTCCAGAACAGTCTTGCCATGTATCTCACAGAACTGCTTGGGCAGACTTTGCCCCGCCCTTACGCCAACGCCGGCCGCGGGGACTACTGCCCAAAGCATCTTATTCACCGCTGTGGCCCCGCTCGGAATGCTTGGATTTAGCAAAAACCATTCTACCTTGGGCTGTGCTGTGAACATTAGTAACGATAACGGGAATGGCCTCGTTGAGATGTTTTTTCGCTTGCTCTATCACAACCATGGTGCCGTCGTCTAAATAACCAATACCTTGACCCGGCTGCTTACCTTCCCGATGCACCTCAACCAAAAGCTCTTCCCCGGGTGCAACCATAAGTTTCAAGGCGTTAGCCAGTTGGTTCACATTAAGAACCCCCACCTGTTGCAGTTCAGCGATTTTGGCAAGATTATAATCTGTAGTGATGATTTCCGCGCCTGTGGCCTTCCCCATTTTCAGCAGCAAAGCATCCACGTCTTGATCCGAGCCTGTGGGCCACTCCCATGTCAACACTTCAACAGGCACATCTTTCTGCAGCACATTGAGGGTGTCCAGGCCCCTGCGGCCTTTGTTTCTTTTTAGGTTATCGGCGGAGTCCGCAATTCGACGAAGCTCGTCCAAGACGAAATGCGGAATAACGATGGGCCCTTCCACAAACCCGGATCGGCAGATATCTACAATGCGCCCATCAATGATGGTGCTGGTATCCAAAAGCTTAGGAGCAGATTGTCCCACAGGCAGGTCGCCTTTTTTGTCCGTTTTCACAGCCCTTGCGCCTCTGCCGGCAGCACGCAAACGGCTTGGGCTTATAGCTATGAGATCATCTTTTTTGCTTCTGGCAACGGCGACGCCGATATACGCCAAGACCACCAAGACTATAGACGGAAGAAAACTGCCCACCACGGGAATTTTGGCCAAAGACGGGGTTAATAAATTCGCAATTAATAGTCCGACAATAAGGCCCCCGACCGCAACCGCAATGTCCGCAAGAGACAGCCGCACAACACGTTTTTCAATCCAGTCGACCCCTGTTATTACCAATCGGGCTATGAGTGGGCCTGAAAAGAACAAAGCCACCGCCGCCAATGCGGCCGTGAACATAACAATTCCCGCGCCTTCCCATATACCCAATTCCACTTTTAGGGCCGCCCCCACAGGCCCGATCAGGTAAAACCCGCCGACCCCGCCCAACAAAACCCCAAAAGCGGCAAAATAATGCCTTGATTTGTGCAATACCTACA
>CAYPVF010000111.1:4686-6577 GCA_964414105.1 uncultured Eubacteriales bacterium | reverse complement strand
CGGCTTTGGTTAGGCGGTTTTTGACCCAGGAAATATTGGGTGGGCCGGCCACCGAAAAAGAATTGGTAGAACAGGTCATGAGGGTAAAAAAGGAAGAGGTAGTTGAAGTGGCCAACCGCGCCCAACTAAAAGCCGTTTACACGCTTCGGTGCAAGGAAAATTGAGGGGGAATACAAGTTTGACTGACGCCCATGTACTAGAAAACCATGTACTGCGCGAAAAAATCTTTGTGGAATCTTTAGGTGGGCTCAGAGTATTCATCCTCCCCAAAAAGGGGTTTAGAAGGAAGTATGCCGAGGTATTTGTACGCTACGGCTCCAACGACAATGTATTTGTTCCCCCCGGGAAAAAGGAACCCGTCCGCGTTCCGGCCGGCATCGCCCATTTCATGGAACATAAGATGTTCGAAAAAAAGTGGGGTGAAGCGTTTTCACGGTTCGCCAGATTTGGCACTTCCGCCAACGCTTACACAACCAATAACTACACCTCCTATTTGTTTTGGGCTCTTGAGAATTTCGAAGAATCTCTAAAGCTACTTATGGAGGTGGCGTTTGTTCCATTCTTTTCGGAACAGTCGGTAAAGAAGGAACAAGGCATTATCGGGCAGGAGATCAATATGTACGATGACGACCCGGGCTCAAGGCTTATGCGCGAAACAATGGAGGCCATGTATTCCGAGCACCCCGTGCGCCTTGATGTAGCGGGCACCGTTGATTCAATTGCCGAAATAAGCGCTGATCTTCTGTATTTGTGCCACTCTAGTTTCTACCGGCCCAGTAACATGAGCCTTTATTTGGCGGGGGATTTTACAAACGATAGCGTCATGCAAGCTGTAGCGGACGCGCTCGAGCATGTAAATCTGACTTCAGGCGACTGCGAGGTTAAGCGGTTGCGCCCCAAAGAATCTATGGAAGTAGGAAGCAACAGGGAGGTAAGCTTGCCTGTCCCTACACCTTTGGTGCAGGTTGGGTGGAAGTTGCCAGTCACGAAGGCGGGCGGGCTACAGATGCTGGCGGAAGAGATGGCTACCTCAATCTTACTCAACACATTGTTTGGGAAAAGCTCGCGGTTCTTCATGGAGGCCTACGAGGATGGTCTTGTGGACGATCTTGGTTCTTCTCACGAGGCGTGGCCCGATTACGCATATGCCACTGTAGTGGCGCAAAGCGTGTCGCCTGAGAAGTTGTCAGATAGGGTTTGGGCTGAAATCGAGCGAGTGCAAAAATGCGGCGGCCAAATGAACCTGGAAGAAGATTTTGTCCGAAGCAAAAGGGCTGCCGCCGGCCGGTATGTTACCTTATTTGACTCCCTGGATAGTGTCGGCGGGATGCAGGCCCGCCTTAGCGACATTGGCTTGGATGTGTTTGCCTACGGTGAGCTGTTACAGAACCTCAGCTTTGACCTGGTTTCCAAAAGCCTCTGCGATTTCACAAGAGACCGTTCTGTTCGAGTCATCGTTAAAGATAGTTCAGATAGGGGGTAGATAACGATGCCGGTAATGCTGGACGGAGAGCCCAAGGCTTTGTCCGAAATAGTATCGGTTTTTGAGGGCCGAGAAAAGGTGACAATATCCGAAAACGCCGTTAGCAACATAACCCGTTCTAGAAAGCTTATCCAGGATATCGCTTCCCAGGGAAAGGTTGTATACGGTGTTACTACTGGGTTCGGCAAATTTGCCGATGTCAGCATTTCAGAGGATGCGCTCAAGGTTTTACAGAAAAACCTGGTTATGAGCCACGCCGCCGGGGTCGGACGCGCATTTAGCGTGGAAGAAGTAAGGGCCGCCATGTTCTTAAGAGCAAACGCTCTAGCCAAGGGTATGTCCGGCGTAAGGCTTGAGGTAGTGCAAACTCTAGTGGAAATGCTGAACGGAGGCGTGGTCCCTTTAGTG
>CAYPVF010000111.1:0-4676 GCA_964414105.1 uncultured Eubacteriales bacterium | reverse complement strand
GTTCTGTGGGTGCCAGTGGTGATTTGGCTCCTTTAGCACATGTGGCTTTAGCACTCATTGGGTTGGGACAGGCATATTACGGTAGCGCTCCTAAGCTTTTGTGCGCCCACGAAGCCATGCAAAAAGCAAATATAAACGTTCTTGACTTGGAGGCCAAAGAGGGGTTGGCGCTAACCAACGGTGTTCAAATGACAGCGGGAACCCTTGCCGTCACGTTAAGCACGGGGCATAAGCTCTCAAAGGCCGCCGATATCATTGCTTCTCTTTCGGGACAAGCGCTATCCGCTATTCCCGATGCTTACGACGAAATCCTTGTTGGCCTCAGGCCCCAAGATGGCGCCGGGGATGTAGCCGGGAACCTTCGTACTTTACTATCCGGGTCAAATTTGGTTACACGCCCGGGGCAAATACGTGTGCAAGACCCCTATACTTTGCGTTGTATACCTCAAGTCCACGGCGCCGTAAGACAGTGCCTTCATCATGTAACTTCAGTTTTGGAGATCGAAAGCGGTTCTGCCACCGATAACCCACTGGTGTTGCCGGATGGGCGCGTTGTGTCCGGGGGTAATTTTCACGGCCAACCCCTTGGAGTGGCCGCGGATTATTTGGGGCTTTCCCTTTGCAGCTTGGCGAATATGTCAGAAAGACGTGTGGCTCGGCTCATAGACGGGAAAAGCGGCGCCCCATTGTTCCTGACTCCCGACGGGGGAGTAAATTCCGGTTTGATGATAGTCCAATATACGGCGGCGTCTCTCTGTTCAGAGTGCAAAGTTTTGGCCCATCCCGCAAGCGTTGACACCATACCCACATCTGCCGATCAAGAAGATCACGTTAGCATGTGCACTATTGCCGCCAGAAAAGCCAGGGACATAGCAGACAACGTGGCTTCAGTTCTCGCCATTGAGTATTTCGCGGCGTGTCAAGCGCTTTGGCTAAAAGGCGGGGAAGGCTTGTCCAAGGCGGGCCAGGCCGCATACGATCTTCTGTGGTCTGTAATCCATCCTGTTGAAGAAGATCGGGTAATGGCGCCGGACATAGAGGCCGTAAAGAATTTGGTTTTGTCTTCGCGGTTTCTGGAATCTGTAGAAAACCGCGTTGGCAAGCTTTTGTAGCGCTGTATTTTCAAAAAACGAGCATCAGGGGTGCAGTTAATGAAGATAGAAGCAGACCTGCTTATTACCGGCATAGGGCAGCTTCTCACCATGGCGGCATGTCACAAAGTGGAAGGTAACGGAGATCTGGTCCAAACTGAAGGCCCCAAGAGAGGACAGGGTGCGGGGCACATAGGTCTTTTGCACAATGCTGCGGTTGCCTGCAAAGATGGTCTTGTAGTGGCTGTCGGCTCCAACGAAAGCATTTGTTCGCGAAC
Source organism: uncultured Eubacteriales bacterium (assembly GCA_964414105.1). Taxonomy (GTDB): domain Bacteria; phylum Bacillota; class Sulfobacillia; order Fermentithermobacillales; family Fermentithermobacillaceae; genus JAXGZG01. Next base: position 3,307 of record CAYPVF010000111.1, on the reverse strand, counting down.
CCGGCTAGCTGTGGATGCAACTGTGCTGGACGCGGAAGGCAGAACCGTTACTCCGGGTTTTGTGGATGCTCACACCCATTTGGTTTTTGGTGGATGGCGGGCGGAGGAATACGCCATGAGGGTTAGCGGCAAGTCTTACTTGGCAATATCTCAAGCCGGCGGCGGCATTGCCAGCAGTGTTAGGGCCACCAGGGCCATGACTTTTGAAAATCTGCTTCAAAGAACCTGTGGATTCCTCGATGAAATGCTTATTATGGGCACAACCTCTTGTGAAGTCAAAAGCGGGTATGGGCTTGACCGTGAGACGGAGTTGAAACAGCTTAAAGTCATTAGTGAGGCTAATGCCCTTCATCCCGTATCTCTGGTGCCCACCTACCTTGGCGCCCATTCTGTGCCTGAAGAGTACAAAAATAGGCGACAAGATTTTGTCCGAGAAGTTGTTCGTATGTTGCCCGTTGTAAAAGAAAAGGCCTTGGCTAGATTCGTGGATGTCTATTGCGATGTTGGCGCTTTTACCTTGGATGAGGCGGAAGAAATACTATTCTCAGCAAAAAAGCATGGTTTCGGGCTGAAGATTCACGCTGATGAACTGGAGAATACCGGTTCAGCCGAACTAGGTTGCGCTTTGGGCGCGGCATCGTGCGACCATTTGCTGAAGGTTTCACCCCAAGGAATAAAAGATTTGGCCGGAAGTAACACGGTGGCGGTTTTGCTTCCTGCAACTTCCACGTTTCTAGGTGTTTTGGGGGCGCCCGCAAGGACCCTTATAGATGCCGGCGCTTGTGTGGCCCTGGGCACAGATTTTAACCCCGGCACTTCCACTGCCATGTCTTTACCTCTCTGCATGACTCTCGGGTGTTCTGCTTTGAGGATGACGCCAGAAGAGGCATGGGTCGCCGCCACCTGGAATTCGGCTTACGCAAGTGGTTTAGGCGGTAAAGCTGGAGCGATAATGCCGGGCTTTGCGGCAGATTTGGTGCTTTTTGACGCATGCGATTACCGGGAGATTCCCTACAGGTTTGGAACCAATTCAGTGCATTCCGTGGTAAAATGCGGCAAAATGGTGGTACATGATGGGGTTCGAACCAGGTGAATTCCACAGATAACGGCAGGTGGGGTGAAAGAAAATGACACAAAAAGACCGAGGCTTTGAAGGCCCGGGTGAAAAAGAATTGGAGAGAGCGCTGCAGCCGCGGTTCAAAGAATACGAGGAATGGCGCACTGCCCAACTTGAGGCGCAACCCGCAGACAACAGCCAAACTTCTGAAGCCCCGAAACCCCAGAAAAAGGGTTTTGGTAAAATGGACATTATCTTTTTGGTTTTGGGCGTTGTTGCGGCCATGATTTGGAAACAATGCACAGCCAAGTAGGCATCTTGGGTAGGTGAACGGCACGTGGGGCACATAGGTGAAATTCGTGGTATAAAAATTGGCAATGCCCAAGATTCGCAGGGAATGACGGGGATAACTGTGGTCCTTTGTGAAAGGGGCGCGACGGCAGGTGTGTCGGTTATGGGAGGTGCCCCGGGCACCAGGGAGACGGATCTGCTGAGGCCCACTTTTACAGTTGACACGGTTCACGGCGTGTTTTTGGCGGGCGGGTCGGCTTTTGGCTTAAATGCGGCGGAAGGCGTTGTGAGATACCTAGAGGAAAAGGGAATAGGTTACGACACAGATGTTTTGAAGGTACCTATAGTTTCTGGCGCAATTCTCTTTGACTTGGGCCTGGGCGATGCGAGAGCGCGTCCCGACCCTGGCATGGCTTATTTGGCGTGTACCGAGGCGGGGACCAAGAAGCCGCAATCCGGTTCCTTTGGGGCCGGCACAGGCGCGACAGTGGGTAAGCTTTTGGGGCCCCAATACATGATGAAATCCGGCTTGGGGAATTGTTGTATTTCGACCGCCGGGGGACACAAGGTTGGCGCCATTTTGGCTGTAAACGCGGTGGGGGATGTAGTACACCCCGGCACCGGGAGGATTCTGGCGGGTGCTTTCGACAGGAACAAAAAGCAGTTCGTTTTTGAACCTGCAAGAAAAGAACTTTTAGGTTCAAGTTTTATGACCAACACCACCATAGGCGCGGTTGCCACCGACGTTTATCTTTCAAAAGAAGAATGCAGCCGGGTGGCAATTATGGCCATGGCCGGTATGGCGCGAGTTATACGCCCGTGTTTTACCCCTTACGATGGCGATACCTTGTTTGTTTTGTCTACCGGTGAAACAGAACGCCCCCGGGAAAAAGATAGGGTAACGCTTGTGACCCAGGTGGGCGCGGCTGCTCAAGACGCTGTGGCCGGCGCTATTGTGAACGCAGTAACATCCTGTTCGGGATTTCCTCCCATTCCTGCTGCCAAAGATTTGGATTAGAATAATTATGTATAGGCCGGTAGGTGATACCGCCGGACCTTTTGGGATAGCGGATGGGTTCTACAACCGAATTCCAACGGCATCCTTGGGAGAGGAGCCGGAACGGAGGTGCGCTTCAGTGCACAAAAAAACTGCGTTTTCCGCAAAACAAATCGCTTTTGCGGGAATCCTGGGCGCCATCACAGTTGTTTTGGGGTCGACGCCTATAGGATTTATTCAAATTCCCCCTATCTCCATTACTGTTATGCATATTCCAACGATCATTGCAGGCGTCATGGGGGGCCCGGTAATAGGCGGAATAGTGGGCTTGATGTTCGGGATATTCAGCATGTACCAAGCCCAAACAGCAATAAACCCATTGGACAAATTGATTTTTTCAAACCCCCTGATTGCGCTTGTTCCCAGAATTCTTGTGGGAATCGTGGCTTATTACGTATTCACAGCTTTCCGCGGTAAAAAAGGGACAGCGCTTCTTACGGGAATTTCCTCGTTAATGGTTGGGTACACCGGGTATTCTTTGTCTTCTCAGGCGGCGCCGGTGGTAAGGGGGATTATAGCGTCAGCGGCGGGAGTTTTGGCGGGAGTGGGTATATATCAGCTGCAAAAACGATTTGGGCACGGCCCGGCTTTGGCCGCGGCTGTAGGCAGCTTGACAAACACAGTATTAGTCTTGGGGTTGATTGTGGTTTTTGGGTTTGTCCCGGGGAAAATCGCTTTGGGAGTAGGTCTCCTAAACGGGCTTCCCGAAGCCACTGTGGCAGTCATATTAACAGATCTTGTTTATCGGGCGACCAGTGGGTTTATAGCGCGTTAACGGTTCGGCGCAAAGGGGTGGTATCGTGCTTTTCGCGATAGATGTGGGCAATACCAACATAGTTACAGGGGTGTTTGATGGCCCTAAAATTCTCGCTCATTGGCGCATTTCCACTAACGGCAACAAA
>CAYPVF010000110.1:6307-6609 GCA_964414105.1 uncultured Eubacteriales bacterium | reverse complement strand
GATGGGCAAGACGCAGAACACATCCACACATTTGCATTCGAACTCCATGGTGAAAACATTGACTTCAAAACTGAAGAAGAACAAATGCAAATCCTTGAAAAAATGGGATTCACCGTAAGCCCTTCGACTTTTGTGTTGATTTTCTGCTTGCTTTCGTCGAAAAGCGCGCGAACCACGAATCTGTAAGTAGGATCGGAAGCTTTTCTATCCCATAAGAACCTTACCAACGCTGTCCCCAGTTCACCTATACCAATTACCGACACCGGCATTTCCCTGTCAGCATCCAATATGGTGGTTAACTC
>CAYPVF010000110.1:0-6297 GCA_964414105.1 uncultured Eubacteriales bacterium | reverse complement strand
CGTCTATAAGGCCCGCAACGGGGTACCCCACGCCTTGTTTGCCAAATTCCCCGAACAAAGCCAAATCTTTTCGAACTTGGGCGCTGTTTACCGCCGAAAGATGGCCCAAGGAAGCGCTGGATACAAAATCATCCGCACCGGCCCGCATCTCTTTGAGAATGCCCAAATACCCCACGAGACGGCGCACCACGACGTCAGGAATCCTGTCTCTTATCACCGGCTCACCCCCTTTTCAATGATTGATCCGGCCTTTTATGACGGCTTAAATTTTTTGTCAAAGGCCAATACCCTCGCGCATAAAAGTCCTACAAAAATACCTGTTGGAATGGCAAAAAGTAAAAGATACGGAAGGTAAAAAAGAACCCCAAAGGTTCGAAGCAAAAGGGCGGCTGTTAAAAGCTGCGCCAGGTTATGGGAGAAGCTTCCTATAACGCTAACACCTACTACACTGATCTTCTTTTTCAAGGCCCACCAGAACGCACTCATGACCAAAGTTGATACTACCGCGCCCGAGGTGCTCAGGAAGTAGCCGGTGTTCAGAAAAGTACCGGTAATAAGACTCCCAATAAGGGTTCTAAGGATGCTGATGGCCAGAGACTGTTTTACGCCAAACCTAACGACAGCATACAGGGCCACAATATTGGCAAGCCCAAGCTTTGCGCCGGGCAAAACGTACGGAATAGGGATCAGCGACTCAACCGCGTGTAAAACGCTCGCTAAAGATACCAAAATTGCGATCCTGGCTAAGTTTCTAGTCTGGCCCACAGTCTATAGATTCCACCATTTCACGGCTATCCCAACCATCAGAATATCCGGAATATCGTTGTCATTCAAGACGTAAAACAGCTACCGGACGTCGAAACTTTGTCTTCAACTTTCACTTGCGACCTTGTTCTTTTGTTTTAGTTTACCAGCGTAAGCGAAAATGATGGTCGTGGCAAAAACGGCCAAAGAAACCCACTGACCATAGCTGAGGCCCCTAACGTAGGATTCGTTGTCTCTAAAAAACTCCAAGAAGAACCGCACGCCGGAATACCCGGCGATATAAGTGAAAAAGGCGGCGCCTTGAAGCTTGCTTTTGCCGGAAACGCTTAAGATCGCCGCAACCAAAAGCAAATCCGCTACGCTTTCATACAATTGATAGGGATGCCTTAGCCCCGGAACAAATCTTGTGTGAAACCCCCAATTCCCGGAGGTTTTAACGCCATAACAACAACCTGACAAAAAACAGCCTATCCGCCCAATCCCTTGACCCAGCGCCACGGAAGGCGCCAGAAGATCTGCCAATTCCAGAAAGCTTACTTTTTTGGTGCGGACATAAGCCAAAAGACATATTACTCCTCCAAACAGTACGCCGTGAATTGATAGGCCGCCATTGCGTGTATCCAGGACACCGCGCCAATCCTGGTAGTAATCGATGTTCATCAACAGGTGGAAAAGACGGCCCCCAACAACCCCGCCCACCAACAGCAAAACAAACAGCCAAAACAAAGAATCGGGGTCTACACCTTTTTCTTTGGCCCTTTTTTGGGCCAGCCAGACCCCTAACACAAAACCTATCCCGATCATTAGCCCATACGAATAAAACTCGACGTTACCAAGCTTAAATAGTATAGGGAACATTTATATATCACCATATCAATCATAACATGCCTGAATAATCGCATACCAGTAAATGCATCATAGGAGACATAGGGGGTATTGCCAATTGTCTCCAACGAAAACTTTCTTCCTTATAGTACTGGGAATTTGTCTGGGGTTCGGCCTAACGGTTGGCGCCGTATTCGCTGTAAAGCAATACGCGCCGGAAGTCTGGGCTAAAACTTTGGTTCATTTCGCGATGTTTCAAAGCGCCAACGAGCCCGAGGAACCGCTCAAGATTGACCCAATCGTAGCCCGCCAAGCTATTGGAGAACTCCTGAATTCAGGCCAAGGCAAAGACATGATGTATGATTTCTTCGACCAGGCCCTGGAGTCGCCGGAGTTCAGAAACGCTTTAATAGAAGGCCTCGAAGCGTTCTTTAAAAGCCCCGAAGGCATAGATCTCATAAGGCGCATCGCTTTTGAGATCATAAAACCCTAGCTTTGGAGCGCTAAAGCAAATGAGCAGGCAAGGACCCGCCGGCAATTTGGGCATTAATCTCGGCCGTTACTTCGGGCGGCGGCATCTTCTCCAATATTGCTCTGGCATCCAAACGCTCTTTAACCGAAACATCGGAAACAACTTTACCATCGCGCATAGACACTATCCGTTCGGCGTGCCGTGCTACATCGGGGTCGTGGGACACCATAACCAAAGTGATACCTTTTAGGTGCAGATCCTGGAAAATGGCCATAATTTCTTCGCCGGATCTAGAGTCGAGATTTCCTGTAGGCTCATCAGCCAGCACGATTTTGGGATCGCCGGCAATAGCCCGGGCTATAGCGACACGCTGCTGTTCTCCTCCGGACATTTCGTTGGGCCTGTGTTTCATGCGGCCAGCCAATCCCACGGATTCCAAGGCAAGTTGAGACCTTTCCCTTCTTTCTTTGGCGCCAATTCCCCGGTAAACCAAGGGCAACTCTACATTTGCGACAGCGTCGGTGCGGGCGAGCAGATTAAAAGTTTGAAATATGAAACCGATAGACTGGTTTCGGATTGCAGCCAGCTGATTATCGGATTTCTTGCTGACATCCGCGCTATCCAAAAGATATGTACCCGCGGTTGGACGGTCAAGGCATCCCAGAATGTTCATTAAGGTTGATTTGCCTGAACCCGAAGGGCCCATAATGCAGGCGAATTGGCCTTTGGGAAACGAAAGGTCAACCCCTTGCAACGCGGGAACTACTACCTTCCCCATAATATAGTTCTTAGTAAGCCCAGATAACTTCATCATCGGCTTCACCCCATAATCGCGACTATACAGTCTTTTATGGGGGCCAAAAAAGGCCCCCGCAACTAAACACGATAGACGCTTTGTGTGCCAGAACAGTTCCATTTATTTACCATGGTTCACCGGAACCTACTCCACAACCCCGGTGGTTAAGACAATGACGGGCACAGTCTCAATATAGGTGTTCTTTACCGTAACAGCCTTGTCCTCTACCATATACTCCAGCTCCACGGTAGCGGCGCAGCTTACTTCGAAATCACCCGCCCGTTCCCACAAGACTAAAAAGGATTCCCCGGGGTCGTAAACAACACTCACCACTTTTACACCCGGCAATATGTCCATCGTCAGACTGACCCGAAATTCCGCCGGTTTTCCGGTTACCCATTTCTTGGGGCCTTGAATTACCAAACTGGCAGTTTGCTGTGCAATGCTTGAACATTGAAAGAGCCAGGTTTTGTCCGCATCGGTTATTTTGGCATCCCAAACCTTTGTGAAAATATGTTTGCCATCGTTATCATACGAGGAAATACTGGCCCGATAAATACCGGGCTTTTTGTATTCGTGCTGAAGCGTAAGGCTCGGTTGCCCTTGAATGATTTGTTTTTGCCCATCTCCAAAATCTATGGTCCACATATCGTGGTAAGCCTGTTTGGGCTGTTTTAGAGTTGTCTGCTTATTCCTGTAGACAACTCTTACCAAAGGAAGATCGGATGGCTCCCAATCATCACCAAGAACTATGGGCGGATCCATATTGCCCCAATTTCCTGAATCATTGGGACCCGAACCATGGGAAATTTCTTCTTGAACGTTTGGGTTTGCCGCAGGGTTATTGCGCCCGGGCGTAAAGCGAGTTTTTATCTGACCGCTGATTTCCTTGGCAAAGGCCGAATTCACTTTGCTTCCTTTAGAGATGGGGTTCAAATCGTCTGAACGCACAAACCTTACCCCTATTTCCGATGGGTGATCAACAGTGAAAACTACGGGCGCCTTCCCTCCAACATAAGAAGGGGTCACAACCTGTGAACGGTTATCTGCTTCCACCCAAATCGCGTAAGCCCAGCCTGCGGGCGCTTGGGGTAGTTCAAACTCCACTGTCCCCGAAGAAACTTGCAGGTAGGCTGGCTCCCAAGAAGATACTTTAATGGCGCTGCCGGTGGTTCTGAGGCATTGCCAATCAGTTGTCAGGTGAGACACCAAATATTCTTGCACTTCTTTTGAAGCTAAAAGCCCGCTATGTGAAGTGCCGAATACACCTGTAAACACTTTAACGATGTCTTTGGGCCCTATGGGGGGAATAGCAGTATCCACTTCACAGTAAAAATCATTCGGACCGATCTGAGGCCAGCCTAAGGACCACAAGTTTGCCGCACTCCCCGCAACTGTCACATAACGCGTTACCCTATCCATAGACTGGCTTAGGGAGAACTTGTTGATATCGGCCAAAAACCTGTTTGCCGAAACCCGGCAAAACCTCGCCTGCAACGAGGACCCTAAGTTTACTATGGTCTCTTCCTTGATCAATCGTCTTAAAAGCGGGGTATCAGCGCCGTCTTGGAATCCCAAAGAAGTTACAATTTTATCAGCCAACGCATTTTGAGCTTGGGATTTTACTGTTATAAGGGCCTTACCGGCGTAGTAAGAGATCATCCTTTGCCCATAATGCACAACCGCGTCCTTTATGCCCGAGGGCAAATACAGATCTTTCAACAAACACTCCACCAGATTGCCTTTGGAAGCTTTCCTCATGACGTATAGGTTTTTCGCCGCTTCCATAGCCAAAATTTCATAATAGCCGGAGGACAAATCTTCCCCGGGCGACGGCATTTGTCCGGAACCGGGAATAGTGCTTATGCCTTTGAAAACCGGGGGATCCGTACCGTTTGTGACGGCCTTAAGCCACAATTGCGGATAGGTTCCGTAAATCCAGCCCGCAAAAGTCTCTTTGGGCGACTGCGCGGGAACATACGGGATAGCCAGATGGCGCGCGGCGACGTACAATGCGTACAATGGCTCGTAAAGGGTTTCTGCTCTTTCACAGATCCAACTGCTTTCGCTTTTCCAAAGCATGTTTGGGGCCTGCAACGACACGTTTTCAACTGCCATAGTGTCAGTGGGGCCGCTTGCGAGCGGTATAAACCGAGCACTTCGTGTAGACTCTTCAAGCATGGATTCTTGCTCCACAATGGTCGACAGAGACTTGAGCAATTCTGCCACAAATGTGCCCCTATTGGGCGTACCAACCATAACCAGATTCCTTACGCACTGAGTATCGACGTAACCCCACTCTATGGCATACCTAAAAATAAGCCCCGAAACCCCGTAAGCCACAACATCCACCGTTGGCGATTCCGCCTGCCGGATAACGCAGTTTACCAGGGCGGCCACGCTTTGACTGGCCGAAGCGAAATCTTTGTAGCCTTCATCCGGCGTTATGACGAACAGGTTAACGTCTTCTATTAAGCCGGCGGCAGAAACGCGTTTGATAAACCCCGATGATTCCCATACGTTGGGGCTTGAAAAAGGTTCATCTAGCAAAATTACAGGTATCACCGGGGTTTTCGCCGCGGGATTTGGCGCGGCTATAGATACCTGTGCCACAGTACCTGCAACAACAAGGCACACCCACAACAATACAGCGAAAGCCCGTTTCAAGGTTTAACACCAACTTCCACACCAGACTTTGGCCATAGGCCTAGATTCGCTATAGCCAGTCTGGTGGCGGGCCAATCGTTTTTCATGGCATCGGCCAAAAGATCTGCCCAGTGGGAAGCGTCTGCTTCGACAATTCCATCGGGGGTTTGTATTATAAGCTCCGCCCAAGACTCGCCGGGTTCCAAAACAATTTTCCTTCCGCCGTAAGACAGGTGAATAATACCGTCAGCAGTAGTCTTCGTAACCTTAAGGTTTCCCCTTAAAACCCTGGCCCAATTATCAACCAGTTCCACGTCGTCGCCATCCCAATTTCGCGAAGTTAGAGAAAGGGGTTCTAGAAGAGATAAGGTGGCCTTTCCAGTGCGGGAAAGTGACAGATCGTCGTGGTATTCTATGCCTTGGGAAATAGCGCTGTAGTATAGCGCCAAAGATACGCCGGCTAGACTGATTTTTTGGGGCGCTTCCAGAACCTTTTCCCCAATGTCGAAGAACACTTGGGGATATTTATCCCACAACAAAGGCCACGAAACCAAAGCTTCGGTTGAGGACTCTTCTACAGTGACAAACACGAAATTCTGACGAAACATATACAGGCGCGAACCCAGAATAACCGCGCCTGTAGCACATACTACCGCCGTTAAAGACACAAACCGCCGCCAAACCATTTGTTTCACAAACCCCACCCCTAATCAGTTTTGTCCGATTCAAAAGCCGAATCTCGGGGCGGGCAAACAAAGACCCGGCCCCCAACACGGGTTTCTCCCTAGTTGGA
>CAYPVF010000109.1:0-6831 GCA_964414105.1 uncultured Eubacteriales bacterium | reverse complement strand
TGTGATAAGTCCAGTTTTTATGCGGATAACTAGATTTTTATGCTATTTTTATGTTAAAATCACCAAAGACTTGCTTTGCGTTTCTAAGTGTCTGTTCCATTACAAACTCAGGTTCTTTATTTAGGGCCCGAGACAAAGTCTCAATTGTCTTGAGCATGTATGCCGGCTCGTTTCTTTTCCCCCGGTATTCTGTGGGTGCCAAATACGGGCAGTCTGTTTCAGTAAGCAAACGGTCTGAGGGAATCCCTGCCACGACCTCCCTAAGCGCTTGATTGTTTTTGAAAGTAAGAGCCCCTCCTATCCCAAAGTACCCGCCCATACCAAAACACCGCCGGGCGTAATCTCTATCCTGGGAAAAACAGTGGAACACTATGGGGCTTCCAAGCTTGAACTCGGACAAAACCCGTAGGGTATCTTCCTCTGCGTCTCTTTGATGGATAATGACGGGAAGGCACAAGTCCCTGGCTAGAGCAAGCCCTTCTTTAAAACACCCGATCTGGGCGTTCTTGGGGCTTAGGTCCCTATAATAATCAAGCCCCATTTCCCCCAGCGCCACTACGGCGCCAGGGTTTTCTGTCACAAGATCGCCAATTGCACGCCACCTTTTTTCGCAGCTTACCCATGTAGCTTCCCCGTCATGGCCCAAAACGGAGCTATGATGCGGGTGTATTCCCAAGGCCACAGGCACCCCAAGGCTTCGGGACAAACGTACGCTTCGAGCGGACGAGCTTTCGTCGTAACTTACTTCCAGAAAACCAATTCCCAAATCGCGGGCCCTCTGTAAGACAGACTCCCTGTCCAAGTCAAAATCATCCATACCCACATGGGCGTGTGTGTCAAAAGCTTTCACGGGGAAGCACGATGTTATCATGAAATTTTGCTGCCCGGGGCGATCTTGCGGTCTACAGTCAAAACGGCTAGCCCTTGCCCATCCTTTGCCGCCAGCAACATGCCTTGTGATTGAATTCCCCGGATCGTGGCCGGTTCTAAGTTGTAAACCATGATTATCTGTTTTCCAACCAGTTCATCGGCGGTGTAATACTGGGCTATACCCGCCACTATCTCACGTTTCTCGTCTCCGAGGTTGAGCTCGAGTTTGAGAAGCTTGTCAGCCCCTTTGACTTTTGAGCAAGATACGATTTCGGCCACTTTTAACTGCACTTTCTTGAAATCGTCTATAGTAATGATACCCACCGGAGTCTTCTGTTGCTGAGGCAGGTCCGCATCGGTCTCGCCCACAGCCGGTTCCTCGTTGTCTTCGATTCTGGGGAACAAAGGCTTACCCCTGTGTACAGCCTGACCTTGGGCCACGACGCCCCACTCGCCCGCTTCATCCCAAGGCGAAGACAATATATCCCGTTCCATGCCAAGTGCGTTCCAAATAAGCTGTGGTGTGCTGACCATGAAAGGCCGCAACAATTGCGCCACTGTCCCCAAACACTGGCACAGAGAATTCATGCAGGTGCCAAGTCGGCTTTGGTTAGTTTTGGCCAAATCCCATGGCGAGGCTTCATCGATATATTTATTGGCCAACCCTACCACATCCATGATAGCTTCCAAAGCGGAGCTTAGATGCATAAAGTCCATTTCTTTCTCGACGCGCCCTTTTAGAGCCATTACGTGCTGTCTAAACTGGCTGTCAACTTCAATTTCCTCACCATACCCGGGAACATGCCCGCCGCAAAACTTTTCGACCATGGTCAGCGTACGGTGAACCAAATTGCCAAGGTCGTTGGCTAAATCAGCATTGAATCTTGCTATTAGCGATTCCTCGCTATAATCACCGTCCGCGCCGAACGGCACTTCCCGCAGCACAAAGTACCTTATGGCATCCAGCCCGTATTTTTGGCAAAGCACGAACGGGTCCACAACATTACCCATGGTTTTCGACATCTTTTTGCCGCCTAGATTTAGCCACCCATGAGCAAAAACTTGTTTGGGCAAAGGTAAGTCTAGAGCCATGAGAAGGATGGGCCATATGACGGCGTGGAACCTTAGAATCTCTTTCCCTATTAAATGTAAATCAGCAGGCCACCAATGCCCAAATCTGTCCATATCCTTGGGATAACCTACTGCGGTTATGTAGTTTGTAAGGGCATCTATCCAAACGTATGCCACACTTCCCTCGTCGAAGGGGAGCCTTATGCCCCAATCAAAGCTGGTCCTAGAGACACACAAATCTTCGAGGCCGCTTTTTACAAACTGGACTACTTCGTTCCGCCGCGATACAGGTTGGATAAACTCGGGGTGCTCCTCAATATGCCGCAGAAGCCTGCCTTGGTATTTGGAGAGCCTGAAGAAGTAGCTCTCTTCTTTAATGCGTTCTAGCGGTTTGCCATGATCGGGGCATATTAAATTTGGAAACGCCCTGGCTTGGGTCTCGGTATAAAAGGACTCGCAGCCTACACAGTACCAGCTTTCATAAGCCTTTTTGTAGATATCATCGTTTTCGTATAGTTTTTGAAAAACCCATTGAACTGTCTCTTTGTGTGTATCGTCAGTGGTCCGAATAAATTGATCGTAGGAGATCTCTAGTGTTCTCCACAATTCTTTGATTCTATCTACAATCTTGTCAACGAACTCTTTGGGACCCAATCCCACCGATTGTGCTTGTCTTTGTATTTTGAGACCATGTTCATCGGTGCCTGTCAAGAAAAACACATCGTATCCGCGAAGCCTCTTGTAACGGGATATGGCGTCCGCTGCCAGGGTGGTATACGAGTGCCCAATATGGAGATTCCCTGAAGCGTAATATATAGGGGTTGATATGTAATAAGTCCCCTTTTTCGGCATGATCAAAACCTCCCGCAAATATCTTGCGTCATTTTAACACTAGCCGTCCTAATTAGGAAGTTTACGGTGTGCGCCATATATAATCTCTTGACGATTTCTGGTATTGTTGGTATATATTTTAGAGATACTTGTGTCGAATTATGGGAGAGGGCAGGAGGTAACCGAGGGTGATGAAATCAACCGGAGTTGTGCGAAAAGTCGATGAGCTTGGGAGAGTCGTTATCCCTATAGAATTGCGGCGGACTTTGGATATCGGAGAAAAAGATTCTTTAGAGATTTATGTAGATGGTGAGAGTATTATTTTGAAAAAGTACGAGCCCGCATGCATATTTTGCGGAAATGCAGCCGACGTAGAAGTGTTTAAAGGAAAACGCGTTTGCAGGCATTGCCTTAACGAACTGAAACTCTCTAAGTAATCGGCATCCACCATAACCCGTGATTTTTAAGGGGAAGACGGCTTCAATTGACGTCTTCCCCTCCATTTTCGAGATTTACTACAATGACCCACTCCCCTTTAAGTTTTGTATCCCCCAAGAAATCGATAACATCCCCCACCCTGCCCTCAATGACACCCTCGTGTATTTTGGTGAGTTCGTGGCAGAGCGAGACCCACACCTGGGGAAACACTTGGGCCAAATCGTCCAGGCTTTTTTTAACCCTGAAGGGCGATTCAAAGAATACTGCCGTAACGTTTGGCCAAACCCATTGGGCAAAATAGTCTCTGCGGGCCTTGGACTTTCTGGGGAGAAATCCGCCGAACACGTACCGATCACCGGGAAAGCCCGATAACGCCAAAGCCCCGCTAACAGAGGAAGGGCCTGGGACCAATTCCACTTTGTAGCCTTGATTTCTGACGGTTTTGACCAAGTAGGAACCGGGATCCGAAATCACCGGCATACCGGCGTCGGTAACAAAAGCCACCGTTTTCCCATGAGACAAAAAATCTACCACCATTTGAGATCTGTCTTTCTCTACATGTTGGTGGAGGGATATGACAGTTTTAGACAACCCAAGGTGGGTAAGTAGCTTTCTTGTACGCCGAGTATCCTCACAGGCCACCACGTCTGCGGCTTTCAAAACTTCAACCAAGCGAAAAGTGACATCTCCAAGGTTTCCAATAGGCGTTCCGCACAAGTACAAAACGCCCGGCGAACGCTCACTCGACGTCAACTTTTCTTTTCCTCCACTTCCTCATCGGGGTATTCTACGATTCTTTCGTCCTCCGATTGAATGCCCAAGGAATTCTTAACCCAATCATAGTGCTCGCACTCAAACCTTAAGCAGCACAAAAGACGTCCGCACGCCCCCGAAATTTTCGTGGGGTTTAGTGACAAGTTTTGATCCTTGGCCATCTTGATGGAGACAGGCAAGAAATCGTTAAGAAACGAGCTGCAGCAAAGAGTTCTGCCGCATGGGCCTATACCGCCTATAAGCTTGGCTTGATCTCTTACCCCGATCTGCCTAAGTTCAATTCGGGTTCTCAAAGTGGAAGCCAAATCCTTAACCAATTCCCGAAAGTCAACCCTTCCGTCGGCAGTAAAATACAGAACCACCCTTGACCCGTCAAAAGTATACTCCGCTTCCACAAGGTGCATATCCAGCCGATGTTCAAGTATCTTGTCCTTGGCTATTTCCAGTGCTTCTTTCGCCTTTTGTTTGTTAGTTTCGTTAACTTGCATATCTTCGGGTGTTGCCACCCTTATAACTTGCTTAAGGGGCAGGACAAGTTTGTCCTCAGGGATCTCCTTGGGCCCCATAACAAGACTGCCCATTTCAACGCCCCGGACTGTTTCCACCAAGACACTATCGCCCACGGACAGCGGCAACCCCATAGGGTCGAAATAGTACACCTTACCCCTGTCCTTAAACCTAATACCGACTACTGAAGACATGGTCTCCAACCTTTCTCTGATTTGCGCAATTCTGAGAACAACACAAAGAAGGACAGAAAAGCGTTAGTATTCGCATTCAAACGTTCTCTCGTCCGCATTAGCGATTCCAAAACCACATACCAGTTTTTTAGGTCAAAAAGCGACCCGCCGCAACTGTTCGCCTTTTTTACCTCCTGGTAGAGCATTTTCTGAAAAAGCATTTCTAAATCGAGTACAATCTTTAATCTGTCCGGCGGTTTCAACCGGGCGCATTTTAGCGCCAACTCGCAGGTAGAATCCTGGGAAAGCCGCAAAAGCAAATCCTCGCCCGCGGATTTTCCCGCACGAAGGTTTTCGATCAAATTCAGAGCCTTCTCCACTGACCCGTCTGAAAAGTCTAGCACAGAAGAAACATCTTCTTGTGACACGCCGTGATCGCGGATGAGAATCCGACGTAAAGCGTCCGGTGTGAGTTTTCTAAAAGGTATAACCAAGCATCTGGAAACGATGGTTTCTGGGATACCCGCAATACTGGTAGCAGTAAGCAAAAACGTGACGTAAGAAGGCGGTTCCTCCAGAATTTTCAGCAATGCATTGGAGGCTTCAACTGTCAGGTTTTCCGCGTCCTTAATTAAAAACACTTTCCTCTTGGAGCGGTACGGACCGGACAAAGCTTCCTTAAGTATTTCATGAGATCTTTTGATCTTGATTGTGCTGCCGTCCCGTTCCACAGTGAATAGATCCGGGTGAGTCCCTTTTGTGACTTCCCGACACGACCAGCATGAGCCGCACCCCAACGACCCCAACGCTTCTTTTGGAGCGGCGTCACACAGCAAACCCTTGGCGAACTCCAGCGCCAACTCAGTTTTAGGGGAACCGGGAGGCCCCCTGAACAGATAAGCATGTGCAACCCTTCGGGATTTTAAGGTAAGCTCAATGGTTCTGAAAGCAACCCGGTTACCGTAATCTGCCGTAAAATCCCTCATGTAATCGCCAATTACTTGGCTATACTTTAAGGAATTTCTCTACCGGCAGAATGAACACGGTTGCCCCGCCTACAATAATGCCAACAGGGTACGGAACATAGGACTCGCCCGGCCCTACTGGTGTAATTGGAGTAACCAATTGCTCCCTTGCCCGGCAAGTGTTCTTGATAACTTCCAGAACCTTTTCGGTGTCCCCATCCTCCACCCCAATTAGCACAGTGGAGTTGCCTTCCCTAAGGAACCCGCCTGTAGACGCAAGCTTTGTGGCGCCAAAACCGGCTTTTATCAAACTTTCCATAAGCCTTGGCGCATCTTTATCCTGAATCACGGATATGATGAGTTTCAAAATCTTTACCTCCCTTTCGCCTCCTGAGGGCCTGGCAAACAAGCTCAAAAACCATGCCTTCGACTTGAACCCGAGGCAACGCACCGTCAACCAATTTAATGCGGTCGGGATATTTTGTGGCTAAAACTCGATATCCTTGCCTAACTTTGGTGTGGTACATTTCACCGCGCGACTCAATTTTATCTCTTTGTTTGGAAGCCATTCTATCTAAAATTACCTTAGGATCTTCTATATCGAAAACCAAGGTGAGGTCTGGAACTAAACCGCCAGTGGCTATCCTGTTGACGTTTTCTATGTCTTGGACATCGATTCCTCCCGCAATTCCTTGGTAAACCAAAGTAGAATCGATATACCTTTCCGTAAGCACCACTTTCCCCCGCCGCAAAGCCGGAACCAGAACTTGCTCCACCAATTCAGCCCTTGACGCCGCATAAAGCAGCGTCTCGCACAAACTGGTACGCTCGGGGCCCTTTGGATCGAGAAGCATTTCCCGTATGATTTCGCCTACGGGTGTTCCGCCGGGTTCCCGTGTCAAGAGCACATCGAACCCCGCTTCAGAAAGCTTTTCATACAGCGTCTTAAGCTGGGTGCTTTTGCCCGACCCGTCGCAGCCCTCGAAGGTGATAAAGGTTCCATGCATACCTTTGCTTCTCCCCCAAAAAGCTCTTTTTACCTAGCTTTAGTGTAACATAGACATGTCCATTGTGTAGGATAAGCCTTTCCATTGAAAATCGCCGTTTTAGGGTGTTTTGTAGTTCTGCATATCGCCACATTACAGATTTATCCACAATAGTTGCCAGTTATCCCCAGAGTTGTCAACAGGTTGATTGGGCGG
>CAYPVF010000108.1:0-6832 GCA_964414105.1 uncultured Eubacteriales bacterium | reverse complement strand
CATACCTGGGGATCACTTGACACGTGTGTCACCTCCCTCGTGGGCGGCCGGATATTTTTTGGAAACGTAAGCGCCTAAATTCCCCAGAATAATAAGGAGCACAGCGATTAAATGAACACCTGATTGCGCATCCATGGAAGATGCCGCCCGACCCGGTCTCTTCAGCAATTGTTCATACTCCGCAGCCCCGCCCAAAGCGCAAACCAATCCTTGGACTTGACCCGCCGCCACATAAGCATGGGCGCTGGGGGCCACGATACCCGTGCAACAAGGTACGATGGGAACGCCATATGGCTGTCCAATCTGTCTTACCCAGAATTCCGGACCCCAGCCCGAAAGAACACATAAGATTGAAAAATCTTTAACCGAGTGGACTTCGTCCATGAGTGGCAACTGAGATATGGGGGTTCCGTAGTAGTCTTTGGGATAGGTTCCCCGAAAATCTCCAGCGGCGGCCGCTATGGCCGTTTCTAGGCCGGTTCTGTAAGGCAGGATCACAACGTGCGTTCCGTATTCTTTATCGGGGAAATATTGCTCCTGCAAATTTTGCCAAAGTCTTTCACCGAACACCGGCGCCGTTGCGCCCCCGAACGTAAAAAACATTACTATCCTCACGTCTTTGGACAACAATTGGTAAAGCTGGGCTTCGGCAGTCGGCCAAAGCTCGGTCATGGTAGTCGGGCCTATTTCAGGTGAGAATAGTGCTATGGAACCCTTTGGCACTTTTTCTATCGCATCGAAAGCCTGCCGTGTGGATGCGGTGACCTGAACCGGCAAGCCTATGGGCAGCAACAGCGGGACCACGATGGCCAATACCACAAGCAAATGGATGATTCGTCGATCCATCGTATCAAAGAACCGCATGACTCTTGCCACAAGACCCCCCCCTTTTGCACAATCTCCACCGCCCCCGCCTAGACGTCTGAGCCGAAATAACCTCTTTCCAATCCGACGATAATGCGCAATCCAAGAGAGATGACGCCAAGTGAGCTTCCAATGACAATTCCCCTTTGACCCCCTCCGTTGGGGATCGTCATAATCCAATCTTTAATCGGACCAAGAGCAGGCCAGACCGCTTGTCCCAGACCAACGCTGCCAAGCGCCACCAAAATGACTGTCAGGACCATGAGAAGTGTTTGCCAATTACGTATCCGCAAAGTACGATGGGCTGCCGAAGTCATGAAAAAAGCGTTAAGAGAGAAGACGGCGGATTGTGCCGGTACTAAAAACGAGTTGAAAATGAACAGGTAGGCCCTGTCTGACGTGCCTTTTGACAGGCCGAGTGCCAGGAAACCAAACAGACAAATGAGGGTAATGGCGCTAAAAAACCAGTTGCGGCCTTTTCGGCGAATATTACGGCTATGAACAGCCGCCACGTTACCGGCCCCCAAAGCCAGCGCGAAAGCCGCGATGATGACAGCCCAGCTTGAAACGGTATTAACCCCGGTTTCTCGGACCAAAGGGATGTTTAGAAAGAACCCTGCTATGATCGTAGTACCTGCGATGAAAGTAACCGCGAGCGGAAGTTTTGTCCTTAGCAACTCAATCCCTCCTCTCACATGGTGAGGAACTTGGTGAACGACGTGATTCCGAAACCATTGAGCACCACCCCCAACAAAATGGCGACCAAGGCGAATACTTTACCGAACTCTTGGCCAAGCAAAAATCCGCCCCTCACCGGGTCCCTCGATATGTAAGTGGCGGCAGAAAAAAGCTCATCCCCAATCATCATGTAATCGTACGATGCGGCCAAAAACGGCATCTGGTGTACATTGCGCGTTGCGCCTATTTGCAGCGAGTCCAACAAAGCGCCCTGTTCAGCGAAAATAAGCGTCGAAAACATAAGGTTTCCTGTCACCAGGTCCGCTGACACATTGAGCTCGTCCATGAGTGCCGCGATTGCGACATCCGAGCCTGTGCCGGCAATGAACCTAACCGTGCCAATAGGGTCATACTTCTCGCTTTTTCCGGCATTGTAGTATTCGTCTCGGACGATATCTTGGGCGATGGGCAGTCCATCGGGTGAGTTAGTCACGACCAGGAAAGGGGCGTCGTAACGCGCAGCGCTGGCAGCCGCGTGGCGAACCAAGTCGAAAGAGGCCAGAACTTGGTCTTCCATGTAGGAGCCGGAGTGGTACAGAATTACCATAAAAGGTCTGCCTAGTTGGGCGGCCCTCTTTCCGGCGGTGTCGATAGCGTCAATAGCAGGCAACCGCCGAATGGGTACCATTATCCCTTTGCGCCCATACCATATTCCGAAAGCAGTAACCGCAATATAGATCGTGAAAAACGCCAGTTTTACGCCAGTATGTGGATTTAGCATCTGTCATTTAAACCTCCTTTCCAATGTGGCGGCTGACGCCACTTTACAAAGCCAGGCCACTTAGGGGATCTGACAGTCCGCATTTCCACCGTCAGATTGGCCTCCGGAATCATATCGATTTCGGGTAGGCCCACGAAGTTGGCTTCATCCAACCAAACCAGAAATCGAATGCCAAAATACCCTGTCGACGCCGTACTACTTTAGTTGGCAGGCCAAAAGATTTGTCCGTTGAAGTTTCGTAAAAGTGCGGTGTGCAGAGGACGGATGCTTCTTCAGGAAATGCAGTTCAATCATTGCCACAGTGCTTTTCTTTTTGTAAAACAACATATGATTTGTCGGTAGTTGGTTCCTTACTGGAAAATGATCACCATTCCCGGCGAACACTGCCACCACAGGACGTTCTTACTTTTGTCCCCCGTTCTGGCGAAGCGTTATGTTCACCCGGCCAATCTACACCTTCTTTCTACACTAGATTCTACGCTTGTCGTCGTATTCGACGGGAAGATCTGTTGCACCTTCTCGTTTTCCAAAACGATCCAATAATACCCACCCCCCTAGGTGTTCCTTGTCATGCCATGTTGACCCTTTTCTACTTTGGGATTCCCACGGTACGTCCCCTTAGTGATCCATTCAAAGGCTACCATTTTGTATGCCGTAACCTCATTTAGTACGACATCAAGAATTTCTAGAACATCCAAAGCCTGTTTGCATGTTAATGGATAACCACTCATGTCCTGGGTATCATCGTCTTCATCGCCGTAGTAGGCATGACTCATGGGGTTCAGATTGAGCGTACTCAAGACAACCAGGGTTGGTTAGCCAAAGTGCAAAAAACAAGTGCGAATCGTCCCCGAAGCCTTCACGCAGTGCCTTATAGACCGGATTTCGTTGGTGTTCTACCCATCCCCTGAGTGCATTTTCATACGCGACCCCTTCGCAGTCAATCTTTGCGCCTCCAGAACATCCCATGCTTTCTTAGCCCAGTTGACTTCGTACCCGAACCACCATCCGGTCAAAGCGTAGTCGAAGAAGGATGAAATCTCCTCCCAATCAACCCTTAAGGTTTCTGTCAATGGTACCACCTCCGAACACTTGGCCCGGATCGCCACATGGTAACCGGCCTTTGACGCTAACACACACCCTAGCTCAAGCTTCGGGGGAGGGAGTAGTTACTTATGTCTTCCTGCTCAAGTCTCAAATTCTGCCCTGTCGTTTGAGGCTACTACGCCCGGTATGAAGGCCGCCGAAACAGGGCCCGCCAGTTTTCCCTACTTCGAAAGTCAACTGATTCTGGGGTCTCGTCAGCAGCAGGGATAACAGCGCACACTGTTGTAATTAGGGTGGATGGCACGTCAAGGAAATGAAGGGGGTACCACTTTGAGCAACGCCGAAAGCGTTCAGAGAGCCTTACTAGCCCAGGCTAGGGAAAAATTCCACACTGCCTTGCTTGATTCTATTCTGACGGTGGATAAGGAGGGCATCCCTAGCAACGCCGATAGGGGTAGCCGGCCGTCGATATTAATCGCATCCGGGATAACCAGTAGACTCAAATCTAGAATTCAAAACCGGGTGTCCGGACAGGAAAGTGGTAAAACATTCGAAGTTCACTGCGCCAGTTTCATCAATGATACTTTTTTGGAATTGTCTCATCTGAGACCTGGGGACTGGAATATTATCAGGACAGGCCGTCCTGGTAGGCGGAGGGCGCCGGTGATCGCCGATTACGAGCAATACGCGCATCTAGCAGCTCTTAAGGAAGCGACAGAAAGCAATCCTGAACTTGCGGCAATTCTCGGCACCGGCTACACTATCACCCCGGATATACTTGTTATCCGCAATCTAGTAAAGGACAACCTTATCAACAAAACCCAGTATATTGTGGACAGTGGGATTGCCAACAAAGCCGACATTAGGGAAGTGAACGGTGGCAAGCCGCTTTTGCACGCTAGTATTTCCGCAAAGTGGACTATACGTTCAGATCGAAGCCAGAGTTCCAGGTCAGAAGCGCTAAACCTGGTCCGAAACCGCAAGGGTCGCCTCCCTCACATTGTGGTCGTAACTGGTGAACCGATGCCGAGCAGATTAGCGTCAATCGCCCTTGGTACCGGCGATATTGATTGCGTGTACCACTTCGCTCTCGATGAACTAAGGGAGTCAGTCTCAGAAGCGGGGTACGAGGACTCCGAAGAGCTATTGAACATAATGGTAGATGGTAAGCGGCTAAAGGACATTTCCGACTTGCCCCTCGACCTGGCAGTCTAGATCCTAACATACACAACAAACAGGAAAGGTCGGACTCAAAGGTCTCCCCTTTCGTTTTCCAAGGAGTGGCGACCTACTTGTCCTTTGGTTTAGTAAACACCAACACATCTTCGAAAATCGGGAACATCACGACTGGATCTGATTTTTTACAATTCTGGATAGTCCAGAATGCAAGCGAACCCTCTGGTTTACACTGAACACTCAAGTCGACTACCTCAACAGGGCATTGCAGAGCAACAACTCTGTCATGGTAGTGAAAGCCTATTGCTTGACAAATGCGGGTAGTGTCGCCCACCAGATCAACGCGGCGGTTGTTTCTCCTGTAGTCGCGAAGCACAATGATTAACATGCCTCCTGGGCTCAAAACGCTGTAGCAACCACTATAAACCTTAACCATTTCTGTGAGGTAAGACGGTTTGTAGGATGGCGTTTTGTCCCCTGAAAGATGCGCTTCAACAAGTCTTAAAGCACCACCGATTGAGCCATGTTTAAGATCACCTATATTGGCCATGCGGATGTCGCCTGTTTGCACCATCTCTTCCGCACTATCGGGAACCGCCATTTCCTCTACGCCGGCAAAAGTATACCCATGCCGAATGGCCCGCGCGGCTCTCTTACCGCCCTGTTGCCTTTCCGGGTACAAATCAGGCCCGTGAGCTGTTTTGCTAAGCGTGTTTCCGTACGGCGGCGAAAATGCAATCTTGTCAAAGGCCATTCCATTGAAGATGCTTGTCAACTGTCGTGCATCACCTAGAAAAACTTGGCCCCTACCTAGTGGGGAATAAAGCGGCATAGCCCGTTTAACTAGGGCAAGGTTTTGTTTCGACACTCTATACCACCGGGGCTCCCATTCGAGGCCAAACGCATCGTAGCCTCGGTGAACAGCCTCAACCATTGTTGTGCCAATGCCGCACATTGGATCCAACCAGACGTCTCCAGGCCGCCCGTATGTGTCGATAATGGTAGACGCAAGGTCTGGTAGCATCTTGCCCGGGTGAGCAAACGATTCCTTAACATAGCACGAACCCACCCTCTGCGCTCTGCGGCTGCGCTGCCCGGTAAACCAGACTGCACTGGTTGTTCCCATATTCTGACGCATTTCATCTATATACACCCGTGTTGCATCAATGTCTCTTTCCTTCATAATGTGCCCCCCTGGACTCTCTGCTTAAAGGATACCTGGAAAGCACGAATCAGTTCAACAGGGTAGGTTGGTATAACCCAAGATCGCCCCATTTTCATGGCCTTCTACCTCACTTCCCTTTGCCACTAAAAATGCCTTTCATTTCCAATCAGTTTGACCTGCCCTCCAAACGACCACTACTGAAAAAGGTTCAGCAGACAACCTAATACCACTTATTCGCAATCTATTATTGGATGCCAAATGGTGCGCAACTAGTAATACACCATCACCCACCGGTCTTGGTCGGTTTTATGGTGTAGGACTGAAAGCTATCTTGGGGCCTGTACATCAGGTTCCGTTACAAAAGTTTCGTAGGAAGTACCCTTGTTACGCGAATCCTAGCGCGTGCTAAAAACATTTCCCCGAATTCAATGGTCATGCCTGAAACGCGGCGCAGCATTTTGTGAAAGTTTCCACGGGCGTCATCCAATTACCTTAAAAACAAAGTGGCCCATACACCTCCCCTGCGTATGAACAACACTGGGACGTTGGATTTTCGCGGCTCAAGCGCATAAGTGTCAATAAACCCGTAAAGTTCGTCGAAATCGTGCTACCAGAGCCGGCCCCCGCCTAGATATCGCCTCAAGACGCGGGTACTTACGATAGTGTTTCTTGATAAACCCAGTTGACGTGAAATTTTCTTTATTCCCTTGCCTTCGGTATGTAACTCAAATGTGTTCAAAATACACCCCTCAGCATTTAGTTACCGCCCCTCTGCAGCTCCGTTACAAACAAAAGTTTTTTGTTACGAGTAAAATATCCACCACAAACCACAAAACGGACGGGTTTGACCGTCCGTTTTCTTATTTTGCTCCAGTTCCTGAAAAGTACACCACGCTATCAGCCAGTTATGCTGGTGGGGGAGACGGGACTTGAACCCGGGACCTCTTGCATGTCAAAAAGGCGAATGACTTTTCCCTGGTCTACCCTTTTGCGAAATAGGTGCCGTACACTGGGCTGGCGCGGTTTTCGTTTCGGTTGCCTACAGTAAGCGGGAGCCTTTCTTGGTATCTCGGATGCCCAGAAGGATGCCCACTAAATACCGACATGTTCTGTGGGTCGGG
>CAYPVF010000107.1:0-6879 GCA_964414105.1 uncultured Eubacteriales bacterium | reverse complement strand
GCCGCAAAAGCTACCAAGGCAAAGTGATTGGCGGTCAGAAACACTACAGTTAAGACAGTAACTGCCGCCCTAAAGTAACGACTATGTCCAAAACGCATCTAGAAGACCCCCTCCTGGTTTGAGACGCCTGCCCTTTACTTTGGTTCCTGTTAAGGGTTGGGGATTGTTCTAGGAACCCAGCACAACTTTTCCCGTCAAAATACCAAAGGGGGGATAGAAATTGAAGACAAGACGAGTATTTATATCAATAATGATTTTGACGCTTTCTGTTTTGTGGGTTTCCGGCTGCAAATCTAAAGATTTGGCTTCACTTATGCGGCTTGACGCGTCCCAGCTATATCTGGCTGATAAATATGGCAACAAAGTGAAAGTGGAAGACGGGGCAGGATTTCTGGAGGTTATCAAAGGGGCCAAAGCGACAGGCGATATCGAGGGTGTTCCCAGCGAAACCGAAGCGGACTACGTCATCATATCTAAAGACGAAAAAGTGTACTACGATGCTGACGGCCACCACCTCATTTATGTAGACAAGAACCAAAAGAAAACGGTGTATTCGGGCGATTTGTCCACCCTTATTTCTCAGGTTTCAGGATTACCTCCGGTTGTAAAGGTAAGACCGATCCGTGACACCGAGATAGAGTCTTGGGTGGCTGAACTTACCCAAACCGAGGAATCGGCCGCAATCCTTTTTGAAGGTTCGGAAACTTCGTCTCTATTAGTTACTGCGGGGCAGAAACCCAGCAGCGGTTACGTATTGGGTTTGGAGAAAGTCTCTTTGGATTCCAATGGGGTTTTGGTGCTCAGGGTCCGCGTAACGGCGCCCCAAGGGCCTGCTGATGCTGTGGTGACATATCCCAGCATCGAAATGAGCGTTGAGGGCAATCCCGAGCTCGAGGTGCATCTGGTAAGCACAGCCGAAAGCGGTGAAAAAGTGGAACCCGTAAGGTTAGGAAGGGTTCCGAAAGACCAAAGAATAATAGCCCTACGCCCCGAACGCGGCTCGCTGGTTACCGAAGTTGTGCAAATTCAAGGTTTCGCTAGATTGCCTGTGGACTCTTTTTCGGTGAATGTGGAAGACGGCCATTACGTGTTGGGCACAAAGAATGCCGAACTATCTAGAACTGGCGGGGAATGGAGATATTTTGACTTTTCCATGCCCCTTAGTATTCCGTCAAGCCCCAACGGTATTGTAGTTTTCGGTTGGCTCGACCAAAACAATGTTTTTCAGGAAGTAGCAATTCCCGTGTCTTTCGGCGGCAAATAGGAAATGGGGCCGCATTCCAAACAGAGTGCGGCCTTATTTTTTTCTAAACGCGTATATGCTCAAGGCCACTAGAAACGCAGATCCGCCCAATCCCACCAAAGGGTATACAGTTTTGACCAAGTTTGTGAAACCAGCCGAGGACGCCCATATGCCCACCAAAACGATTGCAAGGGTTAGGATTTTGAAACCCAGGCTCCCCGGTTCCGCTAACCGGGCGCTGAAGCCGTACAGATTTGCCACGGCTGTGGTATAAACCTCGGCTAGGAAAACTATGGTGTACACGCGTCCGCCAAGAACATGTATTTCCGCCGCCAGGTGCGCCAAAGGCACCTCGTACCAAAGTACTTCGGGAAACGATGATGTTATTGCCAAGTACACAAAAAAAAGCGACAGGCCCAGGCCCAAGCTTCCCACCAAAGAACTAATCAGAACCTGGCGCCGATTCTTAAGGGTTGTTCCCAGTGCCGCCAGGATAGGTGAAGACATGATCAGGTTGTACGATACGTAAGTCAGACCTGACAAAGGCCAAGTGCCGATAAGGGGCACCGCCCCTGTTGGGGGTGCGCCCAGTGACGCGCCTTTAAGACGTACCACGGCAATACTTACGGCTATCACCCCCACTATCATAAAGGGGACAATCACAGACACGGCAGTCACCACACCGCGCAGCCCGTAAAACACCGTTATCAGGCTTATAAAAGCCATAAATGCTGCCCCTACCACCCACGATGAACCGAATTCCTGAGCCAAGGCAGAGCCCGCACCGGCCAGCATGGCGGTAAACGCCCCAAACAAGAAAAAGGTAGTCAAGAAGTCTAGGATAGGGGAGACGTACCTGCCTGAAACCTCTTTTAACACAGGTAAATGGGAATCGGCCTTAAGCTTTCTTCCCGTATCCATGACGATGAAGCCAAAAACGAAAAAACCAGTTGTCGTAAGAAGAATTGCAGGCACCCCGAAAGGGCCCAAAAGGCCAAAGAACTGCAGAACTTCCTGACCGGAAGCAAAACCCGCCCCCACCACTGTACCGATATAAGTGGCGGCGGCAGTCAATATCCGCAACTGATGTCTCGATTGTCCCACGCTATAGTGTGCCCCCTACAAGGTTACGATCCCCCAAGAGAGGATATTTGTCTCCTCAATATTTCATAAGGGGTAGGTGGGCAGCTTTACAAGATTTCGGGGTGATACTGACCCGACAAAAGCGCGGCGCTAAGGCCTTTTAGTGTGAAGATGGGGGCTTTAAACACGGTATAGGCGATTCCCACGTTTTCGGGAATATGCGCATCGCTTCCGCCGGTAGCCGCCAGGCCCATACTTTTAGCCAAATCTCCCAGAACTGAACAAACCATTGGATATTTGAGCTGTTTACCGTTACAAACCTCTAAAGCGGGCACTCCCTTAATGTTTCGTATCCCATCTTCAATTACGATTTCGGGGTACAAATCGTAGGGGTGTTCGGGCATCAAAATACAGGGGTGAGCGGGAATTACTACACCGCCCAAAGCAGTCGCTACCTTTATGAGTTCTCTGTGGTCGGAGATCTCGTTTTTGCCCCAATCTTGCCATTCGTCTTGGGACACGCCGTAGACAAGCATATGACCTATGTCCGTACCGACTTCGACGCCACGAAATATAACCAGCCCATGACGGTTCTGAAGTTTATCGAAAGGGGCGCTGGCGTACAGGCTCTCGTGTTCCGTTATGCAGATGCCGTCTAGGTTTCTTTCTATGGCCATATCCACTATATCTTCGGGTTTAGCCATTGACTCTCCTGAAAACATAGAATGGATGTGCAAATCTATGCGAAAATCTTTTTTTCTTGCCAATGCTGTTCCCCCGGTATCAGGTGATGGTCAGTCCCATAAAACTCTGGCGATTGCGAACATTCTCTCGAAGAAAGGCTCCCCTTATAATATCAATATCGTCGGTGATGTGGTTAATGTTTCTGGCTACATATTCACCGAAAAAGGCTGGAATTTTCACTTGCGACACGCTGATGATGGTTCTTAGCTCTAGATTTGATACAGTTGAAAATAAATTAATGGCGCGTTTCAGAATTTGGCTGCGTCTTCTGCTGTAATCCATAAAATAGCCTACTATGGCCGAAACTTGGCCAAGGTTTCTCGCTTCCTCAAGTTTCATCACAAACCTGTATACATTCTGAAGGCGTGGGTCCAGGCTGGCGCCGAAATCAAACCAAATGGGGACACCCTGTATAACGCTCATATTTCTTTCGCCGTCATCCCAATTTCTAACTATGGTATCCAGTATCACTTGATAGCCCAAAGCCATTTCAGGTTCTTGTAAGGGGAGATCTCCGGGACGGTAATCGTGAGTCGCCCTTGAAAAATAGAAATCAGGACCGACGGCCTCTGTCAATTGTGTTTTTTCTTCCTGACTGAGGCCAAGGTCGGCCGCCAATTTTATGTTTACCACGTTGCAGCGGCCGGCACCCAAAAGGCTTACTATGCGTTCCACAGGGCCATTACTGAAAAATGTCTCCGGAATGCCCTTACGTTTGCTGGCGGGAACCTCCTCCTTAAACACCTGTATGGAAGGAGAAAAGTTTTCCTTAACGTAGTAGGTCGCATTTTGGGTGATATATTGTACAAGACCGTCTTTGATTTTAATAACGCCCATAGTGTTGATAAAATTTCAACGAGGGTAGGTTAGGTTCCTGCTTGGCCCTTACCACTTTGTCGTATCCGGAGGTGTGTCCATGCCCAAGGGGTGCAAAGAGTGCCCGCGTTACTGCAATATCCAACGCCATCTTGGCCAAACGGGTTTTTGCGGCGCCGGGCCGATTCCAGAAGTGAGTATGCTAGATCTTCACTTTTGGGAGGAGCCTTGCATTTCCGGCAAAAGGGGCTCTGGTGCTGTATTTTTCACGAAATGCAATTTGCGTTGCGTGTTTTGCCAGAACCACGAAATAAGTCAAGGCGGAAAAGGAAAGTTAATCGGGGCCAAAACCTTGGCTACGCGTTTTCTGGAGCTTCAAGACCGCGGCGCCCACAACATCAACCTGGTATCTCCCACGCATTATTCAAGCCAAGTGGCAGAAGCTATCAAGGCCGCGAAAAAGAAAGGGCTTTCCGTGCCTGTGGTGTACAACTGCAACGGGTACGAATCCCAGGAAAGTTTGGGCCATTTAGACGGGCTGGTGGATGTTTATCTACCTGACCTAAAGTACTTCTCAAACGATTTGTCCTTCCGGTATTCCGGCGTTTCCGACTACTTTTTCCACGCTTCAAACGCCATTAAGGAGATGTCCAGGCAAGTGGGGGTTCCGCGACTGGATTCTGAAGGTATGGTTATAAAGGGTTTGATAGTGAGGCATTTGGTCTTACCGGGCTGCGTTGAAGACTCGGTAAAGCTGTTGGATTGGTTTGCGGCGTCATTGCCAAAAGGTACTTATCTTAGCCTCATGTCCCAATACTACCCCGCCCACAAAGCTTTTTCGTACCCTGAAATAGCCCGCAAGCTGCGGAGGTTGGAATACGATACTGTTGCGGACGCTTTGTGCAATTTGGGGATAGATAATGGGTATGTCCAAGGATTGTCTTCGGCACAAAAACACTACACACCGGATTTTTCCTAAGAACGCACACGGAAATCGTAGATATATGTTATGATTTATGGTGTGTTTGGCGTAAACGCATATGCTTTACGCCAAGAATCGGGGAGGGGATCTTCGATGAAGGATATGGCTAAGCTGGGCTTAACGTTAATGATTATCTGCGCTGTTGCCGGTTTGGGTTTGGCACTTGTTTACGAGAAAACTAAACCGGTTATTGAAGCGGCAGCCCAACAAGATCTTTTGACCGCTGCCCAAGAAGTCATCCCAGGGGCGACTTCCGTTAAGGAGGAGCTTGAGGATGACAAACCTTATTTTGTGGGTTACAGCGGCAGTGAAGTCGTGGGTTCGGCTGTTAAAATGTCGTCTAGAGGATATGGCCAGACCCCCATGGAGCTTATCGTTGGCTTCGATACCCAAGGCGTAGTCACAAAAGTGGTGGTTCTGTCAACTTCCGAAACACCGGGGATTGGAACCAGGGTTAATAGTCAATCTTATCTATCCAAATACGAAGGAGTTGAAGATCCTTCCACAGTCGATGGAATTTCAGGCGCTTCATACTCTTCCAGGGCAGTCCAGAGCGGTGTTTCTTCAGCACAAGAATTTATCCAACAAGTTTTTGGTTTGGGCGAACAAGAAGTGCCTATAGTTTTCGCGAACACTCCCGATGGTACTTATAAAGGTACAGGCGAGGGGCTATTTGGCCCTATCACAGTGTCTGTTGAAATTTCCGGCGGTGAACTTATTTCGGTGTCCGTTAAAGAAACAAGCGAAACCCCAGATATAGCGGGACCTGTTTTTCGGAGCTTGCCAAAAGACATGATCGAGCGTCAAATTGTGGATGTTGACACAGTATCAGGCGCTACGTTCTCAAGCAAAGGGCTTATTGAAGCTGTGAAAGCGGCGTTAAGGCCTGTGCAACCCGCACCCGGGGCTTTAGACTTGTCTAGCATCCCCGATGGCGCTTACCCGGGTACAGGCAAGGGTCTTTTTGGCGACATAAGCGTTTCTGTGGAAATGAAAGATGGGAAAATCGATTCTGTGAAAATAACCGCGGAGTCCGAGACGCCTGACATAGCGAAGCCGGCGTTTAAAGGGATTCCTAATGCCATGGTGGAACAGCAGAAATTAGATGTAGACACTATTTCCGGCGCGACTTTCACGAGTAAGGGCATTATCGAGGCGGTGAAGAATGCGCTCGCCGGGGCGGTCAAGTAATAAAATAACGGTTTTGCTTTGCGATGACCATGCTATGGTTCGCGAAGGAACAAGGCGGCTTTTAGAAGCCGAACACGATATCGCAGTTGTAGGAGAGGCTTCCGACGGTTTCGAGGCAATCGAGATGGTTGGGAAGCTTTCTCCTATGGTTGTGGCTATGGATGTGTCCATGCCCAAAATGGGCGGAATAGAGGCCACTAAAAGAATCAAAGAACAATATCCGCAAACGTATATTCTGGCTTTAACCGCTTACGACGACCCGCAATATGTGAGTAGTCTTTTGGAAAACGGCGCGTCGGGCTATATATTGAAAAGCGCAAGATCCGGCGAACTTATGGCCGCTATTCGCGCCACCGCCTTGGGTGAATCGGTGTTGGATTCCAAAATCATTCAGGGCGTTTTTTCCAGAATCGCGAGAGATCGGGTAAAACCGGCGCAGAATCCTTCAATTCTTACAGCCAGGGAAACTTTGGCCCTCACGCTTACTTCCAGGGGGCTTTCAAACAAAGAAATTGCCGCGGAAATGGGGGTAAGCCC
The DNA here is from genome assembly GCA_964414105.1 of uncultured Eubacteriales bacterium. Lineage (GTDB taxonomy): Bacteria > Bacillota > Sulfobacillia > Fermentithermobacillales > Fermentithermobacillaceae > JAXGZG01. Next base: position 283 of record CAYPVF010000107.1, on the reverse strand, counting down.
CCGCACTGTTCAATCTCATCTTGCTTCCGTTTTTGCCAAATTGAACGTAGCATCCAGGACAGAGGCCGTGATGGAAGGTTTGAGGCTCGGCATTATAGACTCCGGTGAAAACCAATGACAGGGTCATCCATTATGGCAGGAACTAGGTTGCTCGTGGAAATGGGCAGAATTACAAGGGATAAACTCACCCGGGATGAGGCCATGGAAAAGATTGCGTCCCTTCTTTTGGAAAGTTTCCCTGTGGAAGCGGCCGCCATTCTGGTATACGACCCTGCCTTAAACT
>CAYPVF010000106.1:2015-6955 GCA_964414105.1 uncultured Eubacteriales bacterium | reverse complement strand
AAATCCGGCCACCGGCCTTGGCTGTCTTCCAAAGAGTCCAATAGGCATGTTCCGTCGGCCTCTAAACGATACATACGAAAACCGTCCCCGGTTGGAACGAATTCAATGTTACAATCCCAACAATAATATTGGTTCTGACCTATCTTACCCACAGCACGACTTTTACACTTCGGGCATATCAAATGCAAAACGCCTCCCCATTGCATCATGCCCTTTAAACAAAAAAGCAATACTTTTAACGATCAGACGCCTAGGTTGTCCACTAAATCGAGTATACGTTCCACACCCTGAACACAAAGCTCTCTGGGTACATCGTGGTGTGTCACAAGGCGCAAGACGTTTCGCGAAGCCGCGTTAGCCCAAACGCCTTTTTCTTTGAGCAACCCCGAAAAGGCCGCAGCACTAATACCAAGTTTCTTGGTTCCCACAGCTACCATGTTGGTTTGAACGGTCTCCAAATCTATTTCAAGCCTTTTGTTTTTGGCCAGAGATTCCCCGATCATCCTAGCATTTTCGTGATCTACTGCCAGCCTTTGGGCCATGTTTTGTATCGCCACAATGCCTGCGGCAGCCAAAATGCCTGCTTGACGCATGCCTCCGCCCAAGATTTTGCGATATTTCCTTGCCCTTTCCACGAACTTCCCGGAACCGGCGACTAGCGAACCTACCGGCGCACATAAACCTTTAGAGAGGCAAAACTGCACCGAGTCCGCATAATCGGCAATCTGTTTAACCGGCACATTCAATGCCGCGGCGGCGTTGAATATCCTGGCGCCATCGAGATGTACATGAATACCTGCCCGTCCGGCGATTTCTTTCATTTGTCCCATGTTTGAAAGAGGAATTACACAGCCGCCGGAGCGATTATGGGTGTTTTCAAGGCAAAGCAAACTTGTTCTGGGGAAATGGATGTTTTTCTCTCTTATGGCGTCTTGAACATCCTGTGGATTCATCACGCCCCTTACGCCTCTAACCGTGCGGGTCATAACTGATGATAAAATCGCGGGCGCGCCCGCTTCATACATGAAGATATGGGCTTCTTCCTCCAGAATTATCTCGTCGCCGCGTTCTGTCCACGCCAACAAGGAAATCTGGTTTCCCATGGTGCCGCTAGGCACGAACACCGAGGCTTCTTTCCCCATAATTTCGGCCGCCAACTCCTCCAACCGATTGACAGTCGGGTCATCGCCGTAAACATCGTCCCCGACTTCCGCTTTGAACATAGCCTCACGCATTTCTTCGGTGGGCTTCGTCACCGTATCGGAACGAAAATCTACTATTTTCACTGCTATCGCGCTCCCTAAAGCGTCTTTTCGGTTCAGTTCTGTATTAAGCCTGTAACCCATCTTAGGAAATCCTCAGCCCCGCGCGCCCCGGCATACCTGTCCACGATTTTCCCTCCGGAAAACGCGATGATGGTAGGTATCATAGTGATGTTGTAGGTTTCTGCCAAAGCTCCCTCATCGTCAACATTGACTTTGAAAAACTCAACTTTTCCCGGATGGGATTCCTCAATATCAACCGCGACTTTTTCCATCACAGGGGCAAACTTTCTACAAGGGCCGCACCAAGGCGCCCAAAAATCCACAACGGCAACTTTATCCCCGGTTGTGCAAGAAGCAAAACTCTGACCTGTTAAATCCACGAACTGCAGCTTTCCGTTTCTCGAAGACAAATTACACCCTCCAATATGTAACAAATCTGCCTACCTAACATTTCCGCTTCGTTGGTTCAGTTCCTTTTGTAAAGCATCCCACAAAGCCTCAACTTGACGCTTGGTGTCACTGAGACTGCCCTGGTTTTGGATGACTTTGTCAGCTAACTTCACTTTTTGTTCCAGGGGCATCTGGGCTTTTATGCGCAACCGGGCATTCTCTTGGGTAAGCCCGTCTCGCTCCATTAACCGTTCTTCCTGAGTTTTTTCGCCGGCCCAAACCACCCACACTTCGTCAGCGAAACCATCAGCGCCGGTTTCGAACAAAAGGGGAACATCCAAAACAGTGACCCCGGTTCGTCCGCGCTGTCGCCATTTTTGTGAATGCCTTGCCAAGGTATCCTCGATTAACGCAAATACTAAAGGGTGAACTATGGCTTCCAAAGTTTTGCGGGCGTGCTCGCACGCGAACACCATTTCCCCCAACTTTTTTCTGTCTAGTTCAACTTTTGGGGTTACAACGCCGGGCCCGAAGGCAGCTGCCACTTTCGAGAAACCCGTTGAGCCGGGTTCCACAACCTGCCGGGCGAGTTTATCCGCATCAACGATATCTGCCCCAAGATCGCTTAGAATCAGTGAAACCGCGCTTTTTCCGGTGGCGATACCTCCTGTAAGGCCCACGACGTACAATCCCTGTCTTTTTCTAAACATCGTACCAACTTCTCCCCACTGCTAAACCCACTTTTAGGGGCACGCTCAGTTCCATGACATGCTCCATTTCCTGAACTATCAGTTCCTTCATAGCCTGTTCTTCTGCCGGAGGTACTTCGAATATGAGCTCGTCGTGTACCTGCAAAATCAGTATGGACGACAGTTTTCGCTCAATAAGCTTTTGATGGATTCTAACCATGGCGAGTTTTATAATGTCGGCCGCGCTGCCCTGAATAGGCGTGTTTATGGCGGTTCTTTCGGCCGCCCCGCGTTTTTGCCGCAGCCTAGCGTTTATGTCTGGAATCGGCCGGCGTCTTCCCAGGATAGTCACTGCGTACCCTGTCTTCCGAGCCTCACGAATGGACGCGTCCATAAACTCTCGAACCTTGGGATATCGATCAAAATAGGCGTCAATGAACTGCTTGGCCTCTTCCCGGGTGACGCCCGTATTGCGGGCCAACCCAAAATCGGATATCCCGTAAATAACGCCAAAATTGACGGCCTTTGCCTTACTACGCAAATCAGAATCTACTTGGCCTATGGGGACCCCAAACATTTCCGACGCGGTCCTTGCGTGGATATCTTCGCCTTTTCTAAAGGCCTCTATCATTGTGGGGTCCTGAGCCATGTGAGCCATAATCCTTAGCTCAATCTGTGAATAGTCAGCTGCCATAAAAATCTTCCCCCGCGCCGGGATAAAGATTCGCCGTAAAGATCTACCCAAATCTCCCCTAACGGGAATGTTCTGAAGGTTTGGGTCCGAGCTGGAAAGGCGTCCTGTGGCGGTAACGGTTTGGTGGAAGTGTGAATGTACCCGGCCGGTGATTGGGTTCATGACCTCTTCAAGAGTATCCAGGTAGGTGGATTTCAGTTTCGCGTATTGGCGGTATTCCATAATTAACCTAGGTAAGTGGTGTTCCAAACTCAAGATCTCCAAAACACTGGCATCTGTTGAAAAGCCTGTTTTCGTCTTTTTTACCGGCGTCAGCCCAAGTTTTTCAAACAGTATATATGATAGCTGCTTTGGCGAACCCAGATTAAATTCTTCCCCGGCGATCTGGTGAATTTCTTCCTCAAGTTTCGAGAGCGCTTGGCCAAAATTGTCTCTAATGGATTGACCCAGGGCTAAATCGACCTCCACCCCGGAGGCTTCCATAGCCCCAAGAACCTTAATAAGGGGGAATTCAACTTTCTCGGCCAAAGACAGAAGCCCTGAAGCGTCCATGTCCTGCCTTAGGCCCGAGGAGACAGCAAACAGGGCCGTAGCTCCAAGAGCATAATGTCTGTAATCGTCAGGCTCCAATGGGATTTCAGCCTCATATTTCCGGGAAATTTCCTGTAACTTGTAGGTATTTCGGGTTGGATCGAGCAGGTAGGCGCCAACCAATACGTCGAAATACGGGCCTTCCATGCTAACCTTTCGCGCAAAGCAAAGGCTAAAAAGCCACTTAAGGTCAAAACCTATCTTTTGTATCTCCTTATCCATCAGGAGCGGTCCTAAATGCTGCCACAACTCATCTTGACCCAAATCTTGCGGCTGTAGCAAGTATGAAGCGTCTGGCCCCGGAGAAATTCCCAACACCTTAGGCCAAGCGAATCCTTCTTTCACTTCTGTTCCCTGGGCATAAATAGACATGTGTTTGGATTCTTTTATATGTCGTACAAGATTGGCCAGATCTTCCGGTTTTTCCACTGTTTGGGGCAGGCCACGGGAAAGAATGGTTGTCTCGTCTTCCTGTCGAACCGCTTCGTCGCCAGTCAGCTCGGATAGTCTTGGCAATAAACTTGTAAACTCAAGCTCAGTGAATTTGGCCTTCGCCTTTTCAAGAGTGGGGCCAGGCCACAAGAAGTTTTCACACTGTTCTTTAAGGGGAACATCGATTTTGATTACCGCCAAGTCCCGGGACAAGTAAGCCTGATCGCGTCCGGCCTCAAGAAGCTTTTGTACCCTTGGGGGCGAAACCGCCCCAAGATTAGCGTAGATGTTGTCGATATTTCCATACTGTCCTAATAACGCTAAAGCCGTTTTCTGTCCGACACCCTTCACTCCGGGGATATTATCGGAAGAATCCCCGGCCAAAGCCTTGTAGTCTACGATTTGCCTGGGCTCCAGACCCATATCGGTTTTCACGTTGTCCGGGGTATAAACCCTGACTTGGGTGATACCTCGAACCGGCAAAATGGATTCTACATCGTCGTTAACTAGCTGAAGACAGTCTCGGTCACCCGAAAGAATAATAGTGTGGAACCCGCTCTTTTGGGCTTTTGACGCCATAGTACCAATTATGTCGTCGGCTTCGTACCCGGGCGCCTCTATGTACCGCAGGCTAAGACTTTCCAGTGTTTCCTTTAGGATGGGTATCTGTTCTATAAACTCCGCGGGCGAAGGCTTCCTGGTTTTTTTGTAATCAGTGTACTGGTCATGGCGAAACGTAGGAGACGGGTGATCGAAAGCCACCGCTATATGGGTGGGTCGCTTTTCCTGGATGAACCGTATCAGCATGGAAAGGAATCCGAATACAGCGCCTGTTTGAACGCCTTTATTCGTGGACAAAGGCGGCAAAGCGTAAAACGC
>CAYPVF010000106.1:0-2005 GCA_964414105.1 uncultured Eubacteriales bacterium | reverse complement strand
TAAAACGCCCTATTCGCTAAAGAATGACCATCTACCAAAAGAAGACTGGATTTCTCCATGTCGTACACTCCTTGTCCGCTTTTCTACAGTATAGCAATTTGTGGTGTGGCGCCTCATAAAAAGCCAAGCCCGGTTTGTATTTTCTCCAAACCGGGCCAACTTGCGACACATACCATTCAGAAGCTCAATTAGCTTTTGTCCTTCGCCTAAACAAAAGAACGGCACCAAAAATCAAGCTTGCCAAAGTGATGAGTCCCGGGCCGACATTGGCCGCCGCAAAAAGCACATCTTGCCAAGCGTTGACAAACACCCGCCATGCTTGGGAAAAAGGGGACATGGTGCTGACGCGGGCGCCTTCCTCACTGGCGGACAATGACAAAGAAGCCATGGAGACTGATTTATCGAAATAGTTTATTCGCGCTTCCATGACTTCCAAATCTTCTCTAACCCTGGACAATTCAGCCTCAGCCAACAAAAGCTCGCCAACAGTATCCGCCTCTCCCATAATCTTCAGAAGACGCTCTTCCTGAACTTCTTTGTTCTTTCGCCTGGCGTTCAAATCCACATACTGGTCTGTAATATCCTCGGCGCTTACGTCTTGCCTTTTAACCACGCCGAGTTTCGATAAGTCTTCTATAACCGGATCCAGATCGTCCGAAGGAACCCTGGCTATCATATTGAAACTGGTGAACTGCTTGTTATCAGCTTTTTCAACAATAGAAGACTGCTCTACATATCCAAAGTGCACCGCAACCACATTTGAGGCATTCTCAAAAACCTCACGCGCGCTTCCACGGCTCACCTCTAAATCCAAAGAAGCTCTTCTGATAAGTTTCGGTTGCTCGGTTGCCGAATCTGCGCTTTTCATTTGGGTGCTTGCTACGCGGGGGGAACCTTCCAATTCTCCTCCCGAATACCCGTTAAACATGTCGGACGGCGCGGAAACCCAACCATCTCCGCGGGAATCTTGCGCGAACTCACCAATGTCCGGGCTTGAACGCGGGGACAGACTCAAACCTTTTGTGCCAAAAAGCCAATGAATCCCCGTAACTGTGACAACCAGAAAAAGAACCAGGGAGCCCGCCAAAACAGGCGCCAAACGCGCAAATCTCCACCGGGGCCACCGCTTAAAGAAACCTTGAAGGCTTCGCGTTTTCTTCGGATAGCCTACGGCCGCCATGACTTTGTTGTGCAAGTTCTCGGGGATTTCGATTTCGGGCAATAAAGACAAGGCCGTTTTTATCCGGCTAAAATCATCTAAAACCTGTTTGCATCGGTTACAGTGCCTTAGATGCTCTTCTAGGCGCAATTTATCTTCAAATGCCAGCTCATCATCTAGATAAGCCGACAACAATTCATCAAAACCACCGCAATTCAACGGGCGCCCCCCCTTTCGTCTAATTTGACGCCGGGAAGCCCAACTTGTTCCGAAGGCACGAGACGCCGCACTATGTTGCGGGCGCGGTGCAAACGCGACTTAACTGTGCCGATGGAGATACCCATAATATCGGCGATTTCCTGATACGAAAAACCTTTGACATCGCTTAATATTATGACCGTCCTGTGAATGGGTTCCAAATCTTGGAGCAACTCCATAACCGTATGTCCCAACGACTTGGATTCGACCAAATCTTCTACGCTATCCCCCAGGTCAGGTACAGACCTTGACACCGAAGATTCTCCAAGTTGCATAGGCTCATCAAGAGAAAACACTTGGGCCCTTTGCCTTCGCCTTAGATGATCTAGGCTAGCGTTCATGCACACTCTATATATCCACGTGGAAAAACGACTTTCGCCCCTAAACCCCGGTAACGCTTGGAATGCCTTAAGGAAAACCTCTTGAACTATATCGGCCGCATCCTCTTTGTCAGACACCAAGCGGTACGCAAGGTTGAACACGTTTTTCTCGTACGTTAAGACGAGAACCTCAAAAGCGTCAACATCCCCCAAAGACGCTTTCTTTATGAGAACCGCTTCATCGAGTATTGCCAAAAAAACCTTCCTC
>CAYPVF010000105.1:0-6977 GCA_964414105.1 uncultured Eubacteriales bacterium | reverse complement strand
AGATAAATCGTCAATACGTCGCTCACTAGAGGAACCGAACATTTTTTGACGGAACCATGCAAGTTCAGCTTTTAAGTTGTCGTTCTCGGACTGCTGTCGGGCAATGGTGTCATTCAGCGTTTTGAAGTGGTCCAGGTCCAAGAAAAAAACAGCCACAAGCTTCTCGTTTCGTTGGGCAAGGTTTATGGCTTGGGTAAGTCTATCTGAGAATAGGGTGCGGTTTGGCAGGCCGGTCAGGGGGTCATAGTACGCTAAGTACGCGATTTGCTCTTCAGCCTTCACTTTTGTTAAACCGTCTGCCAGTAAGTTGGCCAAAGTCTGCAAAAGTGTGATGTGCTTATAGGACCACACTTGGTCAGATGTAACCAAATCCATGCCAAGAAACCCCATAATCCTACTGTTTTCGTTGATGGGTATTACCACGGCAGATTTGATATTTCGCCGTTTAAGATATCCTCTTTCTTGAGACGCGTCGTCGGGAAGGGTATCCACACTTTTTAAATAGAAAGGTTCACATTGTTTAATTTTCTCAAACCACCAAGGGAATTCGTTTATTCGCATTTCGTGATCGGTGTCGATAATCGGGGAAATCCCGTGACCGCACCACTCGTAGACGCATCTAAGAGCGCCGCCATCAGGGGAGAGCCGAAAATAGCAGACGCGGTCCGCTCCGAAGAAAGCGCCTATTCTGTGCAGCATGTTACTTACTTTGCTTGCGGCATTGTGCTGATTGATGGTCACAAAATCAAAAGATACCTCCGAAACGAGTTTTTGAAAATGGACTTGGTATGTGTTTTCCCTGAGCCTTGTCACATAAGTGCGATTAACATAGGAGCCAACGAAAAAGGCCACGATGAACATGCCAATTCTTGCCATGTAGTGAAATTCGTTAAGGGGTACGGTTTCGTTAGGGGCGTACATTTTCAGAAGAATCTGGGTGGCTATGGACACTAAGGTGAACAGAGTTAAAGGAAGCTGCGTGTCAAATATCAGTGAGGTTGTCATAAGCATCATGGGGAATACCCAAATGGTTCTGGCAGCGAAATCCTTAAACAATAGCGTGATTACGGGGACGCTCAAAAGAGTCGTGGCCAAAAGCAGCCTGTTTTTGAGTTGTTCCGATTTTATCAGCTGCAGAAGCAAAATGATCAAGCCCAGAAAGAATATGGCCGAGCTTGCCGGCAAGGAACAATACGCCTCACCCGAGTGCCCTAACAAGTGGGTTAACAGGTGGGATAAAGCACTTACTATGCCGCCCGCTAAAAACGCAAAAGACAAATAATAGTACAGCCTAGAATCGTTTCCAGAGGCAACGCTAAAGGAGTCAACATCGTCGTTTTCGTCCGGCATAAGCTGGTAATGACGCATGGAGAGATAAATGATGGTTGTGGGAAGAAGAGTGAATATTGGCGCCATTTGCGGCACAGGGCCTTTGAAAACAGCACTAAGCACCACATCGGTGACACTGCCCAACAAAAACGCCAGAACCGTTGCAATGAAGAGAATGGTCGCCTGTCTTTTCGTTGACTGTTTCGGCGTTTTGTTCCGCCAATTCCATATCATGGCCATAACGCCCAGCATGTAGCTTATGTAATAAAGGTTGAAAAAAAAGGTCCACCCGTTTGAAACAGGAATATTCACCCAACCATGTGATGTCATGATGAAGTTGAATTGTGCGCCGGTTATCTTGCCGGAAATTGAAAAAGCGTACACCGACAATATGGCCGGTGTGTACAAAGCCAAGCGTGCTAGGGTGTGTGCGATTAAGTGCTTATTTCCGGTCAGTACTGTAAAGTAATGAAGCCACAGGCAATAAATTGTTCCCCAGCCTACGGCCGAAATTCGCCGCCACGCTAGGCACATTTCAACGGTAGGGGCGCTATTGGCCATGGCAAACCCCAAAGACCAAAAGGACAAGGAAATGCATACGCCCAAGAATATCCTATGTAGTTCCTCCCGTGGGTTTCGATGAATGGTGTACAAACCCAAGGATAGATAAATTGTGAAAGTACCGAAAAAAAGCAGTGAAAACAAAGCCGCTTGTTGCATAAGAATCTCCCCGAATAACCGCGAAGTTGTTTCGTTTGGGCGGCCGATTATTATTACAACATAGTTATCGTTTGGCGGAGTGGCAAAGTTAGGATTGAACCCGCTTTTGGCTTGGGGCCAACAAGAATAGTCTGGCTGCAAAGAAAATAGTATACTATTTCGGACGACAAATGGCGCATAGGAGGAACCTATGGAATCCTGCAAAAAATTCGCCATGCTAATGTTTGGTTTGTTCTTATTTGCCGTGGGCATTGTGTTTGCGGTTCATTGTGAACTGGGTGCTTCCCCTTGGGATACGCTTCATCTGGGCTTAGCCGCGCGGACCAAATTCAGTTTGGGTCAGATTTCGCAAATCGTGGGCGCGTTCATCATTCTGGCAGACATTTTCCTAAAACAGGCGCCCGGGCGCGGCACACTGCTCAACATGTATTTCGTTGGTTTTTTTGTTGACTTGGTGGAAAGTAGTTCGCTTGTACCAACAGTTGAGAGTTTTTTTGGCAGGGTAATCATGCTGTTTGCGGGCATCTTTGTCATTGGTTGGGGCACATATTTTTACTTGGATGCCGGGTGGGGAGCGGGCCCCAGGGATGGGCTTATGCTGGGTCTGGCAAAAGTGTTTTCTGCCCAGGTGGGGAAAACCAGGACAGTCATGGAGGCTGCGGTGGCCGTAGCGGGTCTTTTGTTGGGGGCAAAACTAGGGTTTGGAACGGTGGCAAACGTGCTTTTGCTGGGCCCCGCCGTTCAGTTCGCATATAAGGTGGCGGGTAAAGAACCCAAGGCCATAATCCACAGAACATTGATGGATGATTACAGGGGAGTAGCCGCTATTTGGAAAAAAGCCGCGGATTCGAGAATTTCAAAATCGACGTAAATGGGTTTTTGACAGCCCCTCGTTCTGGACGAACACCATATCGCCGCTTGTTGAGTGTTCAGAGGAGAAGGCGTAACCCAAGTCATTGAAGCTTCTTATATCTTCTTTGGTCTCAATGTGGTGTTCCGCCAAATAACGGACCATTCGCCCCCGGGCCATTTTGCAGAGGGTGCCTTTCTGAAGAAGCCTTCCCTGTGCACGTTGGCAAAAACTGCATCTGACAAACGAAACCTTGGGATTTAGATGGTGCGAGATGGTTTGGCCATATTCATGGGATGCCAGGTTCACAATCAAATCGGTTTCGGCGCATAGCTGTTTTGCCATTTTGTCTCCCCAATATTGATACAAGTTTTTGTGTGAGCCCATTTTGAGTTTGGCTTGCATTTCAAGGCGATGCGGCACAACGCCGTCCAAAGGCTTCAAAAGCCCGTAAAAACCCGACAATACTCGCAAATGCTCTTCTATGTAGCCCAGTTGGTCATATTCAAAAACCATGGGGGCCATGTACTGGTATTGCAGGCCTTGGTACGAAAGTATAGCAGGGGTAGGATTTTTGGTTAAATTCATGGCATAAAGACGCTCTACATTCAAAGAGGCGATGGAATCGTTACACCTCCATAGTTTTTTTAGTTCTGCTGGGGTCATAAGTTGCAGACGCGCCTTGATTTCTTCAGCTTCAGGCAAAAACCGCGGCAGACTGAGGGGAGGGATGCTGTCCGTACTGGAGATCATTCTTTTTGCCGGGGAGATTATTATTCGCACTGGAGACTACCATAGCCATTGCTACGCATAGATTTTCTTCCACTTTCCAGTTCTAAACCACAGATAGCTCACAACGCCTTTAAACAATCCGTCAATAGCCATGGCCCACCAGGCTCCCGTAACGTCTGTTTTCATCACGTTAATCAGGAAATAAGTTAGCGACAGCCTGATAAGCCAGTTACCTGCCGCAGTTACCCACATGGGAAATTTCGTGTCCCCGGCGCCCCTAAGCCCGCCCGTCAGAACAAAACCAAAAGCCTGATGAATTTGGCAGAACGCCATAATGCGGAGATATATCGCCCCAAGCCTGACCACTTCAAGGTCTGGGGTGTAAATTCTCATGAGTGCCTCAGGCCAGAGAAGGAATACAAGCCCCATGGCGGCCGACAGAAGACATGCCATCTTAAGCGCTTCGTAGGTGGAACGTTCGGCTTGATCAGGATCGTCCGCTCCAAGGCTTTGCCCCACCAGCGTTGTGGCGGCCACCGAAAAAGCCTGGCCCGGCATGTACGATATAGATTCCGCGTTAAGCCCTATTGTGTGGGCCGCGTAAGATACAGTTCCCAGCCCGGCCACCATCCGTTGATAAAATACCGAACTGCTGCTCATAAGCACTCTTTCACCGGCACTGGGTAAGCCAATATGTAATATCCGCTTCAGCATAGCTTTGTCTACTTTGAAGTCCCTCTTTAGGTTCGGAGGAATCACAGTGTGTCCAGACAGGTAGAAACCTAAAAGCAACAGTCCCCCGAAAGCCCGGGCTAGGGTGGTCCCCAGGCCCGCCCCCAACACTCCCATAGCGGGGAAGCCGAAAAAGCCGTAAACCAAGATAAGGTTGAAGGTGAAATTCAAAATGCTTATCAATATGTTGATCTTCATAGGCGTCCGTGTATCGCCGGCACCCCGAAGCGCGCCGGTTAATACTGTAGACATCCACATGAAGAAAAGGCCCGGAGTCATTATTTGCAGGTATTTGGTTCCTTGGGCGATGATATCGGGCTCCGCGCCCATCCAGATAACAAGGTGTTTTGCCAGAAATAAAATTCCTATAGCGCCAATCACAGCGAAAACAGTTGCGGCTAGGATGGCTTGGGCTGCCGCGTTGGCTGCTTGCCGTTCTTGGTCGGCGCCCATTGAACGGGCCACAATAGCAGTGGCGGCTACCCCCAGCCCCGTGAATAAACCATAGAAAACGTTCAGCGGCGCCATGGAAAGGCCGATAGAAGTTACTGCTGAGGCACCCAGATGGCCAACCAAAGCCATGCTCACTATCTGAGCGAATGTTTGCAGAAAACTCTCGGCCATGACAGGCCAAGCTAAGCTCATCACCTTGGCACGAATCCGTTTGTTATCAGAAATCGGTTTCTTGAGCTCTTCTTTGGTCGCCAGCGACAAGGCTTCCTCTCCAGTCATTGGGCATTTGCCGCAACACGATCTCACCAATTCTAATACAAATTTCAAAAAGCGTATACCAAGGTTCTGAAGGTTAGTGAATGTATAACGAAGAATTAGTGGGTGCAGGTGGGGGAGTCATGAAGACTAGGCGGGGTGGCAAACATGGGCGGACGCCTTATTAGGCCCAGTCCCGAATACTTGGACAGCTATTTGGAAGCGTGCCAGGAGTTCAAAGCAAGCGGCAACATTTATGCGTCTTTGGACGATCCTGATGATTTCCAAAGATGGAAAACCACCATATTCCAAGATATGGCGGACCAGGAGCGCGGCATAGGGCTTCCTGAAGGCTATGTACCTCACAGCACTTTTTGGTTGGTTGACGGTTTCGAATACGTGGGCACCGGCCACATCCGCCATTCTTTGACCGAATCGCTCAAGTGGTTTGGTGGTCACATAGGGTATGTAATTCGTCCAAGTCGTTGGAATATGGGCTACGGAACCTTGCAGTTAGGGCTTTTGTTAAAAGAAGCTTGCGCGCTAGGCATAGATCCCGCGCTTATGACGTGCGATTTGGCTAATCCGGCTTCACAAAAGGTTATGGAGAAAAACGGCGCCACTCTTATCGATATAAAGGAGCGCGTTATCGACGGCAAAAAGCGGATGATATGCAGATATCAGGCGTCCACATGCCGGACGGTTGACGTTCCGCGAATTTCTTTGTAAGGCCAAAGGCCATCAGTAGTTACAGAACCCTCGTCAAAGAATTGGTATGGGTCATTGTCGCGATAAACAAGGTAATCACCTGTGTTCGTATCATAGCTGTGGCGGCGGCGCTTTTTGTATGTCTGAAACTGACCATGGCTGGCATACTCAAATATCATGGCGTACCATTGTGTAGGATTGCCGTTTTCATCGGTTTGTCCGTAGTAACGGGCGCTTACCCACTCGTCAAATAACCTTTGTTTGTGCTCCGCGACATACCTAAACCAGGTGTCTATCGTGTTTTGGTATCGGGTTTTGTCGATACCATCAGCGAGTCTCCAATATTCATGCTCCAAATAGCGAGTGTTTTCTATTCCGGCTTCTTGCTCTGCCAGTTGTTTTTCTTCGGTGTAGTCAAACCACATGGTTTTGTGTTGGGGCCTAAGGTAGGTAACCACGACGCTTTGGGGTTCTAGAAGCACGCGAGGGTCACGGCTGCCGCCTAGGTGCAAAAGTTTACGCTCTTCGTATTTCTTGTAGCCTTCCAACGACCGGTATTCCGCGATGATCACATAAATTCCATCGAACTCGGCTTCTTCGTTGCAGCGCTTAAAATAACGGGTGCTTGTTAACTCAGAAAATAATCCGTCTTTGTGTTTTGTAACATAAGAAGTCCAATCATCCACAGCATCGCTGAAAAGAGCCTCTGTGCAGCGGGTTTTTAGCCGCCCCGTATAGTACTGGAGAAATGTCATATCAAATCCTCCTTTAGGAGCCTGAAAGCCGGGGAACATTTTGCGGCTTCATTATATCAGCCGCGCGCTATTGTTGCGGTTGGCTGAAAATAATTGTAATGTGTAATGGATGTATACCCATAACCTTCTAAATTCCGATTGCTGGGCACTGTGCAATATGGCGCACACGGTTGGGGAAAATGTAGGCAGGAAAGTGAGTGTGCTGTATTTGAAAACCTCCTCAAAAGACCCTAAGCCGGGCGGGCAAAAGCCCGGGCGACCAAATCAAGTTGCGGCTCTTAGGCGCCTGATAAGGTATTTTTTGCGGCGCCGCCTCATGGCAGGGGGCGCTTCTTTATCCTCTTTGGTGGCATCGGCTCTAAACCTTCTGCCGCCTGTGCTGATAAAGTTGGCCGTGGACTGGGCCATGGTCCCGGGGGGCGCCAAGCATCTCCGGGGGTTTG
>CAYPVF010000104.1:0-7026 GCA_964414105.1 uncultured Eubacteriales bacterium | reverse complement strand
CTACTGACTATTTGGATCAAGCTATAAGCCTCCGGCACGAAGACGGAACGCTATATGGGCCTTGGCCTGTCTCTGTGGCCGATGGCCAAGGAAATAAGCCAAACGTAAATTGGTACGTTTTCCCCAATGAGGTTGTGAAAGCCGGGTCCTACACGCTTATTGATTCGGATAATTCCACCTGGTCATGGGCAAGCGACACTAATAACAAAGGTATCTGTGTTGTCAAAGGCATTTACCCAACAGTCACTGATCTTGTAATCGGTGATGCTCTTGCCCCCAAGAACGGTGAAACTCCGCACGGGTTAATAGTTGGGACTGACCAATATTCAGGGACAGTCAGTTGGTCGCCGGATCACAACATTGCCGAAGCTAATAGAGACTATACAGCTACCATTACACTCACCGCCAAAGATGGTTACACTTTCGACGGAGTGGCCGAGAACGCATTTGTGGTCTCTTCCGCGAAGTCAACTGAGAATGCCGCCAATTCAGGCGTGATCACGGCTACGTTCAAGTCGCCGCCGTTAGGGTATTACACAGACGGTAACGGTGTGATGGCGTACAGATACTACGATAGCAACCTAGATATCATGGGTTTCCACTACGACGGCTGGAAACAGACCACTTGCGGTAATTGGGGGTATCGTACCGAACTCAGCATAGACGGCGCCGGTAGGGTTGTGGTTTCTGCCGACGGGACCCCGGTGTCTGTTGGCACGAGCGGGCTGTCGCTCCAAATCGTACCGCATTTTGTGAGCGGCGGGAAAGCGCTGCAAGTAAGATACACTTTTGTTAACAGTGGAGATGAAGCTGTTACCTTTTCTTTCGGAAGCCATGCGGACATTCAAATAGGATCCGATGATTCCGCACCAATCTCGGTATTCGATGACAGCATTCCTGTTGAAGACAACCGTGGTTTCAAAATGGTTTCCAGGTCAGGGGACGATGGTTATGCCCAGTTCAATTTCTTTGGCAAGCGTTCGGCAGGAGTCACCGATGTGGATACTTTCTGGTACGGTTATTGGAGCGAGAGACAGGCGAATATTTTCAACCAGGTGACTATTACGTCTTACAGTAGCGATTCGGGTATGGCCTATTCTTGGCAGGATAGGGTTATAGGCCCCGGCGAAACCCAACTGTACTCGGTGGTAATCGGTATAGGAGGGGCTGAAAGCGCGGACATTTTGGGTTTTGCAGTTTCTTATCACGATAACGTGCCTGATGCCGCAATTTCGGTTCCGGAAACGCAAGCCAAAATAGAAAACGTAGTTTTGGAACTCAGCTCAGATGTTCCTGTCCGTTCAGGCTACACGTTTACAGAGTGGAATACTGAGCCTGATGGCACCGGTACATCCTATCAGCCGGGCGACATTTACACCGTAAACGCAGAGCTGGCATTGTACGCCCAGTGGCAGAAAATGGACGATCCTCAACCCCAGTATACGGGCCCTTACGTTCACTACAGAATCATCGCTGCTGCCGGCGTCGGCGGAAGCATAACTCCGTCGGGCAATGTGATGGTGGGCGAATGGGCAAATCAAGAATTTGTGTTCACACCCGAAACGGGTTATACGATTTCTGACGTTTTAGTTGACGGCGAAAGTATAGGCGCTGTGACTAGCTACGTCTTCAAGAATGTGGCCGCGGGCCACAGCATCGAGGCCGTATTCGATATCGTAGCATTTGTACCTTTCCAAGACGTCAAAGAAAACGATTGGTTTTTCGATGCTGTGTGGTATGTTCACAGAAACGGCCTGATGACCGGTACAGGCGGGAGCACGTTCGAGCCCAATGGCCCGGCAACCAGGGCAATGATTCCCACCATTTTGCATCGCCTAGAGGGAAGCCCCACAACAGCCGCCCATTCCGGGTTCACCGACTTAGGCGCCGGGGAATGGTACTCCAATGGCGTGGTGTGGTCAGCAGAAAACAACATAATTCTGGGGATAAGCCAAGACAAGTTTGCCCCGGATGCAAATATCACCCGTGAGGAACTGGCCGCAATGCTGTATCGTTACGCGGCCTACAAAGGTCTGGTAACGGACACAACGGAAAACTTGTCAGGCTTCGTTGACGGAGACAAAGTGTCTTCTTGGGCATTGGACGCCATGAAATGGGCTGTTGGCGCTGGGCTCATACAAGGTAAAGGAGAAGGTGTGCTGGATCCTCAAGGGCTTGCCCTTCGTTCGCAGATCGCGGCTATTTTCCAAAGGTTTTTGAAATAACAAGTATGACATAAGGCGTTAAGTTGGCCGATGCTGCCCCTACATGCAGTCTTCAAGCCTAATTGTGGGGGTAGCATTGTGAACAAAATGCTGAATTTCCGGCCCAAACCGGGGTGGTTTTCCCGAAAATGTCCTGCAGGCTAATCATCTTTTTTCAACATGGCGTGCATCAGTTCGGCCCGGCTCCCAACATTGAACTTTGAATATATGTTTTTGACGTAATATTTCACGGTGTTGATGCTGATATATAGTTCATCCGCAATGGCCTTGTAGGTTTTGCCATGGATCAAAAGCGATGCTACCTGTGTTTCCCTTTCTGAAAGATTTCCCTCGGTAACCATGTGGTCAATTCTGGCTGTTTGCTTTTGAGCTGGCATCTGTGAAAATACATTGAGATAAGTGTGCCCCGTAAGAAGGGATGACAGGTGAGTGTGCAAAGGCGGCAACAAAGCCAGAGTTATGCACACAACCGTAAGCGCCAAAAGAGTCGAATGCGGGCTATTGGCATGCAAAGACGATGTAATGGCGTTGCCAACAATTCCTCCCAAGAGAACGCCCAACACATTGGCAGACAGACCCACGCCCAAAATGGTAACCGGGTTTTGGTCGAAATCGAGCATTTCTCCAAGAATGCTCCACCAAAAAAGATCGTAAATTCCGCATGCCCCAAGCATGAGGGTGTTAACGATCAGATAACTCGAAACAGACCGGTTAAGGCCCATGAAGAACACGAAGGAAAGCCCGATCATGGCGATGGCAGAAAAAAGAATGTAAGTTCGATTTGTTTGCTTGGGAAGTCTTTTCATGGCGACAATCGCGGCAATATAGGGAATAGCCCAATACCAGTCGCTGAGCCGCTCAAGGTGTGCAAACGCCGGGTTAATCACGTGATACATGAGGCCCGAGTTTATTGTGATAACCACGATAAATAAAGACAGAAACGCCAGCAGGTTCCACAGGCTGGGCCGATTCTCATGCTTTTCACCGGTATCTGTGGCAGCACCTGTTCCTTCAGGCAGCCCGCCGGAAAGCACAAACGCCAATAGCAGCATCAAAATTGAGACCGCCAAACCTACTTGGGAGGATAAATACGCGGTTACCAGGTTCAGTACAATCATCAGGACATTCGACAGAATCAACAAATCGGCTATCATTTTCAGCCTTTCGCCCTTTGGCGACCCGTCTTTTAGGTAGAAAGCCCAAGCGGCAACGCTGCATCCGGCGGCAAACGAGCTTAAGGTTATCCCAACAGTCCACAACGCTGACGGGCGAAAGAAGAATACCAAGTTTGAAAGGATTAGTGTTGGGCAACATATGCGAAACAGCAGCTTTGCCGCCTTCTTAGTCTTGACAAAAAAGCCGCACGATAGAAGGCCCAAAAAAACCCATGCGATGCCGCCAAAGACGAACCCCGTTGGAGAAACAAAGTGTTGCTCCGCCAAAGCATAAAGTATTCGACCTTCAAAGACTACGGCAAGCATCCAAGCAGAAAAGAGAGAATGGGTAACAACAGGCAAGTTACGTTCTTCTGAAATTAGGCTAGCGAAACTTGCCCCTTTTTTGTTTTCCACTTTCACTTTTTCCCTCCGATTCGAAAACGAAGAACCCGGTGAGCTCCCGTTACGCTCTATTCTTGATAGGGTGTCTAATGCCCTTTGTGAGGTTGGACTGTTTGTACGAGACAAGTGTAAATCACGACGAAGGGTTTTCTATGCAAAGTGATGAAAAATGACGTAACCTAGGCTGGTTTTTGGTGAGACGGAGGTCGAATCCCATGAGAAAACTTCTGGAACTGATTCATTCGGGCGATCTTTCTGATTGGACAAAGCGTTGTCAGGAGGCTTTCGACGAGCTATACGGCTCCCCTCGAGGAAGATATCCGGAAAAGGCTAAGAATTCGGTGACCTTGAGGGCGCCTGAATTCCGTACGAGCCAAGGCGTAACCTTTGCGGCTTTGATTCATCCTTCCAATCCCGATTCGGGGGCATACGGTGGCATGAGTTTCGTGATTTTTCCGATCCAAGGCAAACCCGCCCTATTAAGCATGGTCATTGGTACACAGGGGCTGAGCCCTGATGAAGAGGTCCTGGCTCGGCCAGGCCACGGACGTAAGCTTGGCGCTATTTGTGGTTGGCTTAACAATGAATACGGTAACGGAACCATGGTCGCATGGGCAAAAAGGGACCCCACCCGAATTGACATTGACGTACCGGGCAACGTGAAAAGGCTGTTTTCCGACTACCAATCCGTATTCAACAGGTATGGAAAGGTGATCTACAGCTTCTATGCGCCTCCGGTCGATTCAGGGTCTGATTTCAAAGGTACGGAAGATTGCTTGAAGGCCTTCCTGGATCTCACTTTTTCTGAGAGAGGATACCAACCGCTGAGGAGCGGTGAGGCCGATGCGAACCGAATTGAAACGAAGTATTTCTCTCACATGTTTCCAAACACACCAAAAGAAAAAGCTGCTTCGCTTATCGAGAGGCAAAAATACGTTATTTTGCTGGGACCTCCGGGCACAGGCAAGACCCGGGCAGCGCTGGAGCTTCTACAGGACACCTACGGCGGCAACGGTATGACAATTCAGTTTCACCCAAACACAACATATGAAAGCTTTGTGGGTGGGTTGGCCCCTGTCCACACGGAAGGTGAACTGGGCCTACAATTTGCCCCAAAGCCCGGCTTTTTGATGGAGGCCGCTTCATTGGCTGCCGCTGACAAAACCAGGCCATTCTTGCTGCTAATCGATGAGATTAATCGTGCCGACCTGGCAAAAGTTCTGGGTGAGGCCATTTTTCTTTTGGAACCGGGGGAAAGTGACAGAAAACTGAAACTCGCCTACGACTTTGGGGAGCCAGTATCCTCGCAGCTTTCTTTGCCCCCAAACCTTCATATCCTTGGAACAATGAACAGTTCTGATAGAAGTACCGCTATCGTTGACATCGCTGTTAGGCGACGGTTTGCGTTTTTGAAAATGTGGCCCCAATTGGAAGTAGTGGTCGCCCATGGATGTGAACTGATGCAAAGTGCCTTCAAAGAGCTGTTGAGTATTTTTGTGGAATACGCCAGTGAAGAATCGTTGGATTTGCTCCCAGGTCACTCCTACTTTCTTGAGGAGAGCCAGGAGCAAGCGGTGGTTGCGCTAAAGGTGAATCTGGCCCCGCTTTTGGAAGAATATTTGGCTCAAGGGTATGTCGCTTCGTTTGCTGATCATATTGAAGCGTATCTCCAATGGCTGGGAAGCATGTCATCATGAGTATGCCTGGCTTGGATTCGGGGACAGCGGTTTTTGAAGTTAACGATAATTCCACTCTCAATTTGCGGGCAGATTTCTTGGCAAAAGGGGCGAAAGCTCGTAATCTACAACCTTTGTACGCTCGCCTCGCGAAGCAATTCCAAAGGCAGAACCGCGGGGTTTTGCGCGATTTCCAAGTCGAAACCAGCGTGGGCTACGACGGTTCCCAAGTTGTAATTCGCCTGGAGACAGGCGGACAAGTTGGTGCGTTTCCCCTTATGTCGCCTATAAGCGGACGCCCAGATTACGGGCTCATAATAAAGCCTCGATTCGGCTGGCAGGGGATAGGTCCTATGCTGGGGACGATGGGCTGGAAAGTTTTGCCCCAACCTTTGCCGTTGCCATTGTTGCCAATGTCCGATCGTAGAATTCCCCCGTGGGTTCTTGCGTCAACAATCTTGTTTCGTCTGCAAAGGCTTCTAAACAGCTTGGAAAGGCGCTTCGAATACACACACGCGGATCTGAGAGCCCCTAGGGGAGCTGTGGATTGGACGAGGTACGCCGTGGATAGGCTTCCTAGGGCGGAATTCTTGAGCGTCCCATGCCGTTACCCAGATTTACGCGATGACGCAAGGCTCAAAGGGGCCATTCATTTCACTTTGAGAAAGCTATTGGCTAGCCTGCAAAGCCAGCGAACGTCCGGTACCGTAGTTTTGCAGCTCATAGGGATGGCGCAACAGCTCCTGCAAAAGGTCAGTGACATTCCAGCCTTAAAACTCCCTATCAGTTTTATGGGGCCAGCCACAAAAAGTAGTTTCAGCACAAAAATATTTCATGAAGGTATAGAAGCCATCGAATGGACCGTAGACGATCGCGGGCTGGCGGGATTGGGAGATTTGCGCGGTTTGCCGTGGCTTTTACCCATGGACACCTTTTTTGAGGGTTGGCTTGAAACAATAGTGGCTCACCTGGCTCGCAGTTCAGGGGGCATTATGAAAGCCGGCCGTCTACGGCAGACGATAGTTCCCTTAGGGTGGTCGCCTCCCTACTTGGGTTCACAGCGCTATTTGTTACCCGACGTTGTTTTGGAGCGAGAGCAAGAGACGATCATATTTGACGCCAAATACAAAAGCCATTGGGAAGAGCTGAACAGAGAAGGGTGGCACGGCCTCAGTAAAAAGGTCCAGGAGTACCACCGGAGCGACTTACTGCAAGTGTTGGCATATTCGACGGTGTCACCAAACAAAAGGGTCGTGTGTTGCCTTTGTTACCCGTGCCAAAAAGACACTTGGAATTCGCTGCTTCAACGACAACGTCCATTCCACACGGCGTCTGTCAGGGCGGGTGCACGGCGGGTCGATCTTGTGTTGGCCGCCATACCCATGGGGCTAGAACCCGCCGAAATTACCCTGACGCTAATGAAGGCTATGGGGGCGTGAGGGGGGAGGGATTCCGGTTAGCAGCTCTTCTCAACCGAACACTTTGACAAAAGGGCTTATCAGGTATATTATGGTAGCAACAGAGCCCACCACGCCTCTTAACAATGCGGACCAGGGTGGGACTTTT
>CAYPVF010000103.1:0-7116 GCA_964414105.1 uncultured Eubacteriales bacterium | reverse complement strand
ATGGCCCGGCCAGCAGAACGACAGGATTCGCTTTACGGTGGATTGCCCGGGCTCAAAGTGTGCCGGAAGCAGACTATAATTATTCCAACCCTTTGCTGAAGGCAATAATCCCATCGTATTCCGCATTTGTTATTGCCTTCTGTAAGATCTCCCGCAAATT
Organism: uncultured Eubacteriales bacterium; assembly: GCA_964414105.1. Classification (GTDB taxonomy): domain Bacteria; phylum Bacillota; class Sulfobacillia; order Fermentithermobacillales; family Fermentithermobacillaceae; genus JAXGZG01. The sequence goes on along the minus strand of CAYPVF010000103.1, from coordinate 6,956 downwards.
CTTTTGCACAACGTGCGATGATTTGATGTTGATAAGCTCGACCACCGATTTTTGGTGTTCGCCTGTAATCCCAAACCCTATGGCGTCATACCCGTTCTGCTTCATCACATCGTAGGTTACCCCCAACACCTGAGAAAGGTGTTTCGCGTCAGTTCCCCCAGTGCAATTGATCATAACCGTAACGTTTTCGACCAGGCCTTTGTCAAAAGGCGAGTCGAGGTCGAAATCGTATTTCGCGATCTTCTCCGGCAACACTGACAGCGAAGTAACATCGTCGATTTCCGCAATGACCAATGGTGTCAGACTATTCTCATATTCGTCACACAATCTGTCCATGGTATTCGCGCCGGAAAGGACCGATATTTCGTAATCGTCGTTGAATATCCGGCCACTTCTGAAACTTAAAGAAAAATGAGTATCGACGCTTGTTGCTGAGCTGACCGGTATTAAATATGAACTGTCTTTGGGGTTATATACGACTTTCTCGATTATCAAATCCAAATGACCATATTCGTCATCTAAGTATGCCAGGGCATTTTTTCTGACGAGACTCGCGGATATAGGATTACCGAAGAAGGAATTGGCCACGAAAAGTGCAAACCCCACTACTAGGCCCACAGCCAGGCCTACTAAAATTTCCGAAAGCACCTTTCTGCTCACTTTGAATCCCCCCGCAAGTAGCGTATTGCTGCACACCGGCGGCCACTCATCTGATAAGGTGAAATTGCCTTTGCCGTCCGTTAATGTAAGTTACCGCCCTTCCGTCGAAAAACACGTCTTCTTCCAAGGCCATGGTAACTTCCTGACCGCCCCACTCGGGCACTGGGGCTTGTATATTGAGTTCGAAAGCGTAACAAGTGTTGGCGTAGAGAGGGTGATCTCCGACCCCCGGCACCCCCTGCTGCTGGTCCCACATCCCAACGAAAAGCCCGGCCCCGTGATCGTGATTGCCGATAGCGTGTGCGTAAATGCAGGGCTTAAGGCCCTCTTCCAGCGCTTTAGCTCTAGCTGAAGACAAAATCTCATTGCCGGTACGGCCAACAACAAACTCCCCGGCCAAAATGTCCTGCAAGCGATTGGCGTTGACCATTGCAGTTCGCAAACCCAAGGGCGCTTCTGTCTCGCCCGGCCCTAAAACATACGCATTTTGTTGAACGTCGGTATGAAGACCCAGATGGTTTAATCCACAGTCGCACCGCAAAACGTCGCCCGGACGGATTATGGCGTCACGGAGTTCGCCGAAATCTTGATCGCTGCCAGTTGCCGGAGGTATTACGCCCTGCCGTTGAATTTTTACATAACTGCACCCAAAAGTCGGCAACTGGGAATTGAACCACCCGAGCGCTTCGCCGGCCGTTGTTACTCCCGGATGAATGACTCTGCTTGAGAACGCTTCAGCTATAAGCCCGTGGGTTATCTCAAGAAGCCCCGGGTAAGCATCCATCTCCTCAGATATTCTCGTTTCCAGTAGTCCTACTGCCAACTCCTGCGCACTTGTGAACCTGTCCGAGTATTCCTGACCAAGAGCAGATGACATCAGCCCATATTGGCCATAGGACAAACCGTCAGCAAATGCGAAAGTGTCCGAAGTGTTGATTCCGATTACCTTTGGGTTTCGCTCCTTCACGACGCGGGCTAGGCACGCCCATTGGCTCTCCCCGCCCTCAGGATTCCACGCATCCCTATAAACGCCGGGAACATCAATACTGTATCTGCTTACATTGATTGCCTCTAAAGCCCCGCTTGGCCCCAAATAGAGCACCAAGATGGTTTGACGGCGGGCCATTTGACTTCCTGTAAGGGCCGCAATGACAGGGTCTTCGTTGCATTCCTTGGCCGCCACAATCCACATGTCAATACCTTCACGCTTCATCAGACCAGGAAGCAAAACAGACAGTCGTTTTGCGATCCACGACCGTACAATTTCTCTTTCTTTTGTTTTGGAAACCAACCTGTCCCGCCAATGGTACACATGGCCAAAACTCATGGTAAACCCTCCTGGTTAGGTATAATCTGGCGATAAATATCTGGTATAGCTAGGTCAGATGCTCTCCACGCCAACCCCGCGGGAGGCCGCCACTTCCATTATATTGTAGACTAGTCGGCGTGTCCTAGAAGAAAGGGGGGTTTGTGTATAGCTCAAGATACCGGTAGAAGCCTTCGGGCCGTCCGCGGACCAGATTCTTTGTAGTGGAACTCAAAGCCCCCGCCTTTGGTCTTACAGGTTGAGCGAACAGTCAACTAGCCCCGGAAGCAGCGGTATACATCGGCGGCCGGTTTTAGAACTACTATTTCGATTGGAGTGCGACGCATGAGAAAAGTTGAAATAGCAGCCAAGGTGTTTGTTGGCACGTTTTTGATTTTCCTCCTAATTTGCCCTGCAAGCATAGCGCTGGCCAACGCGGGTCCCCCAATGTCTTTGGAAGATGGCGATGTATCCTTCCTCATTCCGGTGAAACACGATTCAATAGAAATAATCTCGGAAAGCTTGATATACGACATATCTATGAAGGAAGAACTGTCCACCGCCAATATTACCGCCATTTACGAAATGCGAAACACTGCCAATAACGATGTCACCACCCTTTTGGCTTTCGTGGCCAACAACCCTGAGCTGGGCGTTTCGGCCTGGCTTGACGACTTGCCAATCCAAGCGCTGCGTAGGGACATTTTTCCGTGGAACATCAGCGGCGAAGGTGTGTACAAGGGGGACCTGCTTGCGCGCGCCTGGTCGAACATCGGTCTGTGGACATCTTTCGGGCCTTGGGAGCCGACCTTTGAAGAAATCTTGCGCTTTGCCCGGGATGGGGAAAGAACGAGCGACGCCAACAGTGGCTACGACCTGGAAATGTCACTTTTTGAGCTTGATTTCCCGGCTGACTCGACTCGCACCCTGAAAGTGGAGTACACGGAGAACGGCGCCATAATAAAGGAGCGGAAAGGGTATTCTTATAAAAACCCAACTGTGGAATTCTACTATTTCTTGGAACCGGCCAGCTACTGGAAGGATTTCTCGAACCTCACAATTTCCATAAACGCACCAATGAACGTGGATGTCGAGACGTCCTTGCCAGGCTTTGAACAAACACCAGGTGAACAACAGCTGGTCGCCAATTTTGAAAAACTGCCCATCGAAAACTTGCGCATACTCGTAACTCCAAAACCATCGCTGCTGAATGATGTTATCGTCCCGGCTACGCCTTGGGTTCTGCTTACCATTTTGACCGCTGCAGGCGTTCTCGTTGCCATCCGGTTTCGGCGGAGGGCGAGAACGTAGAACGACGGCTGGCGTCCTCGGGGGATTTCCCCTAGCTCGACCAGCGTCCTCGGGGGATTTCCCCTAGCACGGCCATCCACTTCGGGGAATTTCCCGCAACCCAGCAGTTATGTCCAATAAAACACCCCTAGGCCATCCATGGACCTAGGGGTATTAACCTCAATCAGCAATCCACGCCAGTTCCCCGGCGCATAGGGCTGACAGCTATCCCAGTAGATCACACAATCCCACTGATTCGGGTTGACTCCACGCCTTTAGCTTCCCAAGCATCGAGAATCTGGTTGAACCCCAGGGAATCACTGGCCATATGGCCGGCCACGATCAGATTTGACTTGCCGTGCGTTTTCATGCCTTCGATAACTTCTTTCGTGGCATGCATGCATACGAAAGTGCCAATGCCCGCGTCACTGCACGCCTTGTACTCATCCGCTGACGGGGCGCCAACTCCATACATTTCCACGTAAATGCGGCCGGCAAAGCTATCCTTGGAACCCACCCACACCTCGGGCTGTTGGCCAGGCAACGCCTCGGCGTACTCACGAATCAGCAGAAGCTCGTCGATAACATCCTTCACTGTGCACCGCGGGTTACCGGCCGCAAGGGCATCCATCTTCTTCTGAACAAACCGTTCCGCCAGCATGTCGGCGGGGGTGTGAAATGCGACCACTGATATATCAAGCAGTTTGGCAACATCGCGCAGCTGAGTTCGATTGCGGCTGTGAGTCGCCTGTTTGCTTGTTTCCTTCTTTGCGTAAGCAAGCTTCTGAGCCTCGTTGATGGGAACACCGCATTCGATAAGCTTTTTCATATGGTCACGCCCGAAAAGCTCCGCGATATCGGGATTCAGGATTCCCCCGGGGTGATGCTGGGCTACGCAATCAAATCCCAGTTGCTTCGCAACTATAACCATGGATGTATCCATATCGATGCCTGCCAAAACCTTCTTGACTTCCTTGCCGTTATCATAAACAACACCTGAATCCTCGGACATAGTCTCCAACCCGACTAGCTCGAGCACCATCTGATGCATCTCTGCTACTTTCATGTTTGCGGCCCCCCAACCAATAATAAGCACCTAAGGCGATGCCTTTCCTTTAACACATTTTTCCGTCAGTCGCCGAAATACCTTTCTGAATGAGACATATTGGGGTTAAGAGAACGTCGTCAGCTGACAACGTACAGTCCTGCCGTATCTCAACTAAATCTTTCACGTCCAGAACGGATTTCATTTTATCCACACCACAATCTCGCAATTACACCTGTGTACGGCTAGTCAAACAAGGCCGCACTGAGGCCCCAATGCTTGGAAAACTGGATGCCAACAAAATGGCAGCATTATGGCTCGCAGCGAATTGGCAGTTAGATGAGGCTCTTCAAAAACCAGAATCTGGCTGGCGTTGGCGGTGATTCTGCATTTTCCTGATTTACCTATTCTGATCAGCTTCATCTCAAAATTGTCATGAATTGCTCGTTTTTCCCGTACACCCCTTGCCGTTTAACGCACATCCACGAAAGCCGTCGTTTCCGCCGCGCTCCCCCCAAAAAAGCACCTGAATGCTTTTTCGCTCAGTCCATATGACCGATGCTATTGAAGTCTATTGTGCAAAATCATATCCTACACTGGAAGTTGGATGCGTGTAGCGAGCCTTGTTTTTTTGTGTTTTTGCCTCGTTGGATTGACTTTCTTAATCTATAATATTTGCATAGCCAAAAAACTCATAGCCTTTCTTTTTTGCGGCACTTCCTCCCACCTGAAAGGCGAAGTCTGCTCCATAACGCCTAGAGGCCACAGCATAATGGCAGAGGGCTATTCCCATATCTACTCCTGTAAGTTTGTATACAAGTGACACAGGTGGCTTCAGTATTTGACGATAAACGAGTAGTTTCTCAGCCTTTTTCTCGAAATACCAGGGCTGTAAATTCATCCCTGACGGAGCTATATGGATTGCTTTTACTCCCTTATCCTCTGTATCGTTGGTTATTTCTGAAATATCCTTGCGCTTGAATTCCGACAGTTCACGGTTTGGCGAGCCGTCGACCTTACCAAAGGCAATTATGATAATATCCGAAGGTTTGCGATTTTCACTTGCATCCCACGATGCACCAAGCCATACACCACCTAGTCCACGAGCGTTCAGCCATAACATCAGCTGCTGACCGATAAAGCCAGCATTTTCCCGTTCGCCTTCCTCACCCTTCCCGCTGATAACCAAATAATGCGGAGCCTTTACATGAAACATTCCCTTGGTTGCTGTTACAAAGCGATAGTTTAGAGGCACATCCGGAAAAAGTGGTTCAAAGCCCTTAACAGCTTCTTCGACTTCCTCTAACTCCACCAAACTAAATGGCTCATCAATATATTTTCGACAAGACTTCCGTTGACTGATTGAGTTAAATAAATCCATTTTTGCTCTCCTTCACTACAAACAATAAAATCAATATCTAAAAAAGCTATTTCAATAGCTTGATTCCCTCTTGTTTTCATTTTTACATTGTCAACGGCCACTTGGGAATGCACGTTTTTTGGCCACAAAAAGTGCACAGATTCTTGACTACCGAGCCCTCCTTTTCTTGTCCTAATTCGCTCTTTGCTTTGGCGGTGCCAACCTGCTTCTCAGCCTGTAACTGTCACCTTTGAGTGACAGCACGTGAGCGTGGTGGAGCAGGCGGTCAAGCACCGCGGCGGCCGCGCTGTGGTTGGCGAACATCTCCACCCACTCCCGAAAATCCAGATTGCTGGTTATGATGAGCAAGGTGCGCTCGTACGCTTCGGCCACCAGCTGAAACAGGTGGTCGGAAGCAGTTTGGTCTAACTTCAGATAACCCAATTCGTCGATAATCAGTAAATCGTATCTGGTAAGGGACTGTATGTGGCGCCGGAGGCTGCTGTCAGCCAAGTGGCTGTAAAGATCCTGCACAAGGTCAGCCGCAGTCCAAAAGCGTACCCGCATCTTTTTTTCAGCCGCACGTATCCCTAGGGCTATCGCTAGGTGTGATTTGTCCACGCCCGGTGGGCCCAGGAGGATCAGGTTCTCGTGAGCCCCGGCGAACTCCAAGGACGCTAAATCCCGCACTGTCTGCTGGCTGACTGAGTTCGTCAGGATGGTCCCGGATCCACCGAAGTTCTAGGCGCTTCAGGCCCTGTTCCAGTCCCTTGCGGTCTGCTGGCCCTATGGCAGGGATCATCGTTGCCACCCCGCGTTCTCATAGTAGTCGGCCTCACGACGCTGCACCTGAACATCGGGCACGGCAAGCCTATCCATAGCGGGCTCGGCGTCGTGTACGACCCGGGGTATGATGGAAAGGTGCTTTAGAATGCCCTCAAGGGCCCCAAAACCGTAGGCCCGGTAACTAAGTGCCTGGTGCATGGCACGCCCTAATTAGCCACCTCAATCCGATCCTCGTACCGCCGGTAGGTGACCACCCCCTTAGACTTGGCCAAAGGCACGAAGTGCCGATTCCCGTCCACTCCAGGGCGTAGAAAAACCCTTTCTTGACATACTTAACCGCCGACTCGACCTTCCCCTTTGACTCCGGGTCGTTAACCCAGCACGCCCGCGGAGTAAACCCTGCGTGTAGGGCGAAGTTCATGAGATCCTCGTTGAACCTGACCACGGTCCCTACCCTTTCGGAAACCACTGTCTTGGCGCTGTCGAACAGGATGACCTGTGGTACGCCA
>CAYPVF010000102.1:4358-7156 GCA_964414105.1 uncultured Eubacteriales bacterium | reverse complement strand
AACTCAACCAACGGAAAGGATGGGCGCGCCACGGTGGGCGACCCCATACTTCAGCCGGGCAGGTACGACGGAGGGAAGGAACAGGATGTTGTAGCCAGACTTTTGAGGTTCGAACCCGTCCACGCTGAGATGGGAATTCCAGACTGCAAAGTAGCGGCAGCTTTTGAAAACACGTTAAATGGCATTATTCGCAGGTTGAATAAGTCATACTGTTTGCGCGTGTACAATACCGCATCAACCGAGAACAAGGTCGACGCCGCAGTGGCTAGACCGCTTTCACCCGATATGGTGACAGACGAGATCATCGACTTGGGGGTCCCAAAAGGAATGGCCGAAGTGGATGTAGGGGAATGGGTGTCCAAAAGCGGCCGTACCAGCGGTACTAACCATGGCGAGGTAAAAGTGGTGCAAGCCACCATTAAAGTCAGCATGGGTAACTCCGGAGATGCGGTGTTCACAGAACAATGCGTTACAAGCCATATGGCCCAACCGGGCGATAGTGGTTCGGTGGTTCTCAATACCAAAGGTCAAGCAGTCGGGCTTCTTTCCGCCGGCTCTGATACAGTATCCATATTCGCGACTGTCAAAAACGTTTGTGAGGCTTTGAATATCACGTTTATAAAGCCCAAATGATCTTTGGTATCGGTTCTTAGGGCAGGGATTGACGATGTCTTGACGAAACTATTCTCGTGGGAAAACTACTGGATATAGAGCCTGGCAAATGCCGTGCATTTGCCAAGGTTAATTTGGGTTTAAGCGTTTTGGGAAGACGGGCAGACGGTTACCATGAACTATCCTCGGTAATGGCGGGCGTCATGCTTTACGATAGCATTTGTCTCAAAAAAACAGAGGCTGGGCTCGTTGTTGATTGCCCTAAGCTTTCGGGCCTAAAGCAAGAAGAGAACTTGGTTTATAAGGCCGCAAGTATGTATATGAACGATGTGAATGTCCGACAAGGCTTTCACATTACGGTTAAAAAAAGGATTCCGGCAGGCGCCGGGATGGGAGGGGGCAGCTCAGACGCCGCAGTAACCTTATTACTTTTGCGGCGATTTCTCTCTTCCAGCGGGCAGAATGCTCATATACACCGGATGGCAACAAAGCTTGGGGCAGATGTCCCTTTTTTTTTAGGGTGCGATGAGACGCCGCCTTTATGGGAAGCGGCGCTCTGTACAGGCATAGGCGAAAAGATTACCCCTCTAGATATGAGGCGGTTTTGGTTAGTGATTGCTTTTTTGGAAAATGGCGTAAGTACGCCTTGGGCTTTTTCAGCATGGGATCAGATGAATGGATTCCGGCCCTTTCGTAAGGCGGATTCTTGCGACGACCGTAGGTGTACAAAAGTGGCTGGGGCCCTGGAAACGGGCGACCCCATCGCCTTGTCCCAGGTCATGTACAATGATTTGGAAGTGGCGGTGCTTGCGAAAAGGCCCGATATCAAAGAAGTAAAAGAGCTGTTGGTTTACTGTGGCGCCTTAAGCGCTGCTATGACGGGAACCGGTTCCGCGGTCTATGGGGTATGTCTAGGCCGGCGTCACGCTTTCAAAGTGAAAAAAAGGATACTTGAAGTGGTAGATGAGAAAACGTCCGGTTCACCGATTACCCATGTTGAAGTCATAAGAACGGGGGTGCAGGGCTAATGGAAATGGAAGCCGTGGTTCTTGCCGGAAGAGTAAACGATGGCAAGCTTCAAGGCGAAAGCCAGGAAGTTTACGAGGCAAATATCTCAATTGGGGGAAAGCCCATGGTTCAGTACATCCTGGATGTGCTGAAAGCAGTCCCTTCGGTTTCAACAATACATTTGGTGGGGCCCCGTGAAGCAGTGGCACATTACGAAAGTGAAAGGGTTCACATACTACAGCCGGGGACGGACCTTTTTGACAACATCCGGTTGGGCCTTTCGGCTGCGAATTCTGAGTATGTGTTGATATGTGCTTCCGATATCCCTCTTGTCACCAAGCCAGTAATGGAGGACTTTATCCAAAGATGCCTGGAGACCACGGCCGATTTTTGTTACCCTGTTTCGCGAAAAGAAAGCTGCGATAAGGCCTTTCCGGGCATGCAACGTACCTATGTGACTCTTAAAGAGGGTTGTTTCACAGGGGGCAACATGTTCTTGGTAAGGAAACCTGCTCTCACCAAAGCTTGGCCTTTGATAGAAAAAATGATCAGCTACAGAAAATCCCCCTTGAAGATGGCTTGGGTTTTAGGGCCTGTGCTCTTACTAAAATTCGTATTAAAAATAGTCTCGGTTGCGGAACTCGAATCCAAAGTGGGCAGGCTATTGGAAATGAAGCCCAAAGCAATTCTAGACGCCCCTCCCGAAATTGGGGTAGATGTGGATAAACCGGCGGATCTTGCGCTTTGTCGCCGCATCCTGGGGAAGTGATATAATACTTAGGGAGAGATTAACGTGTCGTTAAAGTCGGAATTATGTGTGATCATACTCGCGGCCGGTGAGGGTAAACGTATGGGCGGGGTTCTGCCCAAAGTACTTCATCCCATCTGCGGCCGTCCCATGGTTCATTACATTCTTGATGCCGCTTCATCACTTCACCCCGGAAGGATTATTCTAATCGTAGGCCACGAAGGGCAAAAAGTGTGCGATAGCATTCAATCCGCGTGGAAGCCCCAAAATGGAAAACTGGATTTTGTGTGGCAAAGGCAACAAAAAGGGACGGGGCATGCGGTTTCGTGCGCAAAACCGACCATAAATGACGAAGACCCTTTGCTGCTCATTTTATGCGGAGATACCCCTTTCCTTTCCCCAAGCCTACTTACAGATTTTCTTCAGTTTC
>CAYPVF010000102.1:0-4348 GCA_964414105.1 uncultured Eubacteriales bacterium | reverse complement strand
CATAACTGCTCTGATCTATCCCTCATGACCACCATCGTGGCGGATCCGAAAGCCTATGGAAGGGTACTCAGAGACCCAAAGGGCAACGCAGTAAAAGTGGTGGAGGCAAGGGACCTGAGTCCTGAAATGGGGCACATACGCGAGGTAAATGCCGGGATTTATTTGGTGAGGGCATCTTTGCTTTTTGACTTGTTGGCCCAAGTAACTGATGAGAACGCAAAAAAAGAGTATTACTTGACGGATATTGTGTCTTTGGCTTCCGGTTCCGGACACAAAGTATGTGTGTTCCGATGCGATGACCAAGATGCTGTTCAGGGCATAAGCGATAGATGGGATCTTTCTCGTGCCGAAAACGCGAAACGTGAAGAAATTCTTAAGGGTTTGGCAGTTTCGGGAGTGACCATCCGCGATCCATCCTCCACTTACATAGATTTTGGAGTCACTGTGGGACACGATTCTGTAATTGAACCGCAAACGTTTCTGCTGGGAAACACTGCTATTGGCAAGGGGTGCGTCATAGGCCCGGGCACCCAAATAAGGAACTCCAAAATTGGGGATGGAAGCCGAGTCTGGTCTTCGGTTGTGGAAGATTCCGCGGTCGAGGATAATGTGGCAATCGGGCCTTTTTCCCATCTCAGGCCAGATTGCTTGATTAAATCCGGGGCGTTAGTGGGGAATTACGCTGAGGTCAAAAATTCGGTGGTTGGTTCGGGTACCAAGATTCACCATCATTGTTATATCGGGGACACCGATTTGGGCGAAAATGTAAACATAGGGGCCGGCACGGTAACTGTTAACTATGACGGAAGAAAAAAGCACAGGACTACGATACAAGACAGGGCTTTTGTTGGCTGCAACGCAAATCTAATTGCTCCTGTGGATATAGGTCAGGGATCTTATGTGGCCGCAGGTTCGACTGTTACACATGATGTGCCCAAAGGCGCTTTGGCAATAGCAAGAGAACGTCAAGTAGTGAAGCATGGGTGGGTGTTAAAGAAAGAAGAAAAACACAATGGTCAGGGGAGGAACCAGTAAATGTCGCCATACGGTGATAAAAGACTGCGGGTTTTTACCGGCAACGCCAATCATGATTTGGCCCAAGAGATATGCGATTACTTGGGCATTAGCCCCGGCAAAATTTTGGTAAGCCAGTTTTCCAACGGGGAATCCAGGGTCACCATTAACGAAAACGTTCGCGGCTCAGATGTTTTCGTTGTGCAGTCAACTTGCGCGCCGGTAAATGACAACCTCATGGAGCTTTTGGTCATAATAGATGCACTGCGAAGGGCATCAGCCGATCGGATTACCGCGGTTATACCGTTTTACGGTTACGCCAGGCAGGACAGAAAAACTAAAGGCCGTGAGCCTATTACGGCCAAACTGGTGGCAAACCTTCTAGTTACCGCAGGTGTCGACCGAATATTGACCATGGACCTGCACGCGGGGCAAATACAAGGTTTCTTTGATATCCCCTTGGATCATTTAAGCGCTACCAAGCTTTTGGCAGATCATCTAAAAAACCAAGATCTGTCAGACAGTGTGATAGTTTCCCCCGATGCCGGAAGTATTCCCAGGGCAAGGGATATGGCGGAAAGACTGAACCTTCCTGTCGCGTTTATAGACAAAAGGCGGCCCGAACCCAATGTAGCTGAAGTTATGAATATTGTGGGTAAAGTGGCGGGAAGTAAGGTTATTCTTCTAGACGACATGATAGACACGGGCGGCAGCATATTGCAGGGCGTAAAAGCGCTGCGAAACGCGGGGGCGTTGTCCGTCAAGGCTTACGCGACCCACGGTATTTTCAGCGGACAAGCATTAAAAAACATGACGGAAGCCGAACTGGATGAATTAGCAGTGACCAACACGATTCCCCTTGAAGAAGGCTTCGAACATCTGGTAAAAGTATTATCTGTGGCAAGTGTTTTAGGAGACGCTATTGTCAGAATTCATGAGGGACGTTCTGTGTCCGAAATGTTTACGTAGGCCAAAGGAGTGGACTTTTTTATGGAAGAAACTATTGTTCTAGAAAAACGGGGAAGTGGAAAAGCCGCGGCGAAAACTTGTCGTCAAGATGGTTTTGTTCCCGCGGTTGTTTACGGTAAAACCATCGAACCGCTAGTAGTGAAACTGGATTCTAAAGCGGTTAGACAGCTCATGTCTCGCTCCAGGGCTCATATACATCGCATCGCTGCCGAAGATCCGCCTTTTGAAGGGAACGCCATGGTTCAGGATGTGGCTTATGACGCAACAACAGGGAGAATCCTGCATATCGATTTGCATAGAATATCCCTTACCGAAAAAGTTCGCTCGGAGATCGCGCTTGACGTAACAGGCGAAGCGGAGCTTGAGAAGCTTGGGCTGATTCTGCAGCGACAAACAAGGCAAATTACAGTTGAATGCCTGCCGGCAGATATTCCCGGGCCTTTTACTGTTGATGTCTCGCATTTTAGCCCGGGTGACACTGTGACAGCCGGCGATCTTGAGCTTTCGGATGATGTGCGTCTTGTGACTAACCCCGCCGAGGTGCTTTTGGTTGTGCTGGCGCCCAGGGCAGCCGAAGAACCCGAGGAAGAAGCGGAAGCTGAAACCCACCAAGAGGAGTCTACGTCTGAGACTAAACCCGAGTAGGTGGATTGAGATTGAAATGTGTAGTAGGGCTTGGAAACCCGGGCCCGAAATATGCGTATACCCGTCACAATGTGGGGTATATGGTGATTTCGGAGTTGGCCAGGGGCGTAGGATTAAGGTTTAAGGAATTTGGCTTTAGCGACGTGGCGGAGGGTAGCATCCAAACGATGCGCCCCCCGCTTTCGATCCTTTTGGTAAAGCCTGGCACATATATGAACTCTTCGGGCCAGGCGGTGGAAGAGATTTTGTCTGAATTCCCGGTAACCCCCGGAGATTTGCTTGTAATCCATGATGATATGGATCTACCTTTGGGAACTGTTCGGCTGAAGCGCAAGGGCGGTTCCGGCGGGCACAAAGGTGTACAATCCATCATTTCCAGCCTGGGAACGGGCGATTTTAACAGACTTAAGGTTGGCGTCGGGCGCCCAGGGCCTGACGGCCAAGTTATTGACTATGTTCTGAAGCCTTTTGAATCCGACCAAATGCTTTTGCTATCCCAAGTGGTGCGTTTAGGTGCACGCGCAGCCCTAGATGTGTTTGAATACGGTTTAGAGTGGGCTATGGGCGAGTACAACGGAAAATCATTGTCTTTGGAAGACGGGAGTCTGTAATGCCGCACAAGGGCTTCTTGGGGCTTATGGCCGAAAGCCCGGGGCTTCACCATGTCCTGGGAAAAAAAGCTTCCGGCAAAACCCCTATAATGCTGGTAGGGGCTCAGGGGTATGCGAAGTTTGTCTCTGTGGCATCCTTGGTAGAAAAGCATAAAGGCCCCGCATTTTTGGTTCTTCTTACCCCAGATGAGGCGATCACTGCCAAACGCGATCTTTCAAGTTTGCTGGGTGAGGATCGTGTTCTGCTCTTTCCAGCAAAAGAAGTAATGCCTTTTGAATCATCCATAGGAAATCAAGAATCGTTGTGGATGCGGCTGGAAACCATGAGTCGTTTGGTTGAGCCCGATTCCCTCGGCGATTCCACGTTAGTCGTGCTACCCGCCACCGCGCTTACGAGGCGCTTAATCCCCTCGGATGATTTTAGAAGAAACTGTAGAACGCTTTCTAAGGGCGATACTGTGTCCCCTGAGGATTTGGTGCGGGATTTGGTCAGCCTCGGCTACGAAAGAGAGTTTACAGTGGAGACTCGGGGCCAGATTGCCCTTAGAGGCGGCATACTGGACATTTTCCCCCCCACGGCTGAGGCGCCTTATCGTCTGGAGTTGGCTTTTGACGAGATCGAAACAATAAGGACTTTTGATCCCGAAACGCAAATGTCTTACCAGCCTGTTTCCCAAGTGTTCATTTGCCCGTCGGTGGATTGGTTTCCCACCGATAAGCGGGAAGGCGCAACTATTTTTGAGTATGCGCGGGGCGAGCGTTTTGTGGTGGTGGATGCTTACGAGCGTCTGAAAGACGCGCTCAACGAGTTTGAGAAGATAGGGGCGGAAATCGCGTCAGCCCGTATGGTTGCCGGCACAATGGGAAAGGCAGAGGCTTCTGTATATTTTCCGGCGGCTTACATTTCGGACCTATTGGCACATGGTCATGTTTTAGTCTCTATGCTGCCGCGTCTCGACGCCACCGTTAAACTGCGAGCCATTGCGGAATCTGACACCACTAGCCAAGTGGGTTTTAGCGGACGCTGGGCCGATTTTAACGATGAGCTAAAGGATCTTCTAGCCAGAAAAAGGCGCGTTGTGATACTCGCCGGGAACCGGGACAGGCAG
>CAYPVF010000101.1:0-7221 GCA_964414105.1 uncultured Eubacteriales bacterium | reverse complement strand
TTGTTGGAAAATATCAAAGGGCTGTACCTTGAGTTGTAAAGGAAAGACAAAAACACTAAAGAAAACTCGCCACCCAGGAAAATAGCCAAAAGCGTGCGGGCACTGGCCTTGATGTGTATGTACCTCCTGATATAGGCGCTTATCAGATACAAGGTTACGAAAAAGCCTAACTTGGAGCTGAAAAAATCGAATCTGTAGAATTGGATGCCCGTAATGTATACCAGGGTTGGGATGCCCGAATTCATCAAGAAAAGCACCGTGATTAGGCGTTTTAAGTCTTGGCGGTTCACATGGTCTATGACTGTGTTAAGAAAAGGCGCCAGCAGGTAAGTAGCGATGAACACTTGTACATACCACAAAGGGTAGAAATGGCCGTCTGCCTTTAGAAAATCCAAAACAGCTTTACAAAAAGGGGAATCCCAGAAAAGCTGGGTCGTTTCGGCCAGAACGCCTGCGGCATTTTTGTCCATATTGTAAAGGGCCAAATAGACGGGGAAATAGAATGCAAAAGGCGGCAACAGTTTCAAGACACGGCGCCATGAACGAGAGCTTTTGGAAGACGACATGAAATACCCTGCTATCAGCACAAAGCCGATACTGCCAAGCCTCGAACAACCGTCCACCAGGTTGGAAAACTGCCATTCGAGGGTTCCCGTATAAAAGTGCGATGTTAGATAAGGTCCGGAGATGTGAAGGGAAACTACCATCACAAACAGTATTATTCTCATAAGTTCGATGTTACTTTTGCGGGCCGAGGTGGATGCCAAGCTCATCTCTCCATAAGTTCAGAATGCTGCGGATATCTTAAGAGAAAAATTCGACATTGCTTTTGGGATTCCTGCGTCGGCCGGTTGAGCCGGAAATAAACCGTGAAGGAAGGAATCACTGTGACATGTGTTTTAGAGCCTAAAGACCTCGTAAAGATCAAAAGTCTAGGCGAAACTCGTTTATCCCATGACGGGACACAGGTTGCCTACACTGTATCCACACCGGATAAGAAAACAGACAGAAGCAGCACCAACATATGGGTATCAAGTATCCGCGAGCCCAACCCAAAGAAGTTCACCCAAAGCGGCAAAGATAAGGCCCCGTGTTGGTCCCCGTGCGGGACAAGGCTCGCTTTCGTTTCAGACCGTTTGGGAAAGCCACAGATATGGATAATGAATGTGGAAGGCGGCGAAGCTTGGCATTTGCCCACGGCCGAGGCGGTGCGTAGCATCGCTTGGTCTCCCGATGGCAAGTCTATAGCATTTGTGTCAAAGGCTTTCACCAAACCCGGCGATTGGTGTCCATACCCGGGCGCGCCCAAAAAAGACAGGCAAAGGGCCGCGGCCCAAGCCAGACAGGTTTTGGATGGGCTAAAGCCAGGCGCCAAGCAGCCCGACGACTCGCCGGGGATCTCCCAGGTCAAAGTGATCACAAGATTTAAGTACCGTGCCGATGGTCAAGGGTATTTGGGCGACCTAAGAAATCATGTGTTTGTGGTGGATGTTCCCAAAGAGGCGCCGGAAAGCGACAAAGTCCTGGCCACAAAACGGCTCACCGACGGGGATTTCGATCATGACTCGCCTATCTGGTCAAAAGACGGAAAATATATAGTTTTTACCGCCCTACGCAGGGACGACGCCGATTACCTGCAAAAACAAGATTTGTGGCTGGTTTCGGTCGAGACTGGGCGCCTAGCTCAGTTATATTCGGGCGATGGACCGGTTTCCCAGCCGTGTTTTTCGCCCAACGGCCAGAAGATTGCTTTTGTAGGACACGACGGGCGTTTCGGGGGTTCCACTATCTCAGAGCTTTGGGTTGCGGACATCAGCGAGTTCTTCGGAAGTCTACATAAGGCGGCTGAAGCAGCCCCGGAACCTATATTCCAAAAACAAGCTGTGTGCCTTACGAGGCAAATGGATAGACCTGTGGGCTCCGGCTCCGGTTCCGATGTGCGTTACGGCATGTCGCCGCCTTTCAAGTGGGAAAACGACGACACGCTTTTGTGCATTTTGGCGGACGGCGGGGCCGGCTCGTTGTATAGGGTAAAGATTGGGGCCGAAAAGGTTGACATCCACATTGACAAAGTGTGGGCCGGCGATATGCGCAATTTGGCAGCGTTCGACTACCAGGCGGGCACATTTGTGCTGCAGATCGGTTCACCCGACAAAACCGAGGAGTTGTATTTGTTTGACCAAGATAGCGGCAAAGTCACCCCGTTTACTGATATGAATCCGTGGCTTAGGGATCTGACCTTTGGCAAAACTGAGAAGCTTACGTTCAAAGGCGCGCAAGGCTGGGATATTGACGGATTCTTAACTTATCCCCCAAATTACCAAAAGGGTAAAGCATACCCTATGGTTCTCAGCATCCACGGCGGGCCCGCGGGGGCTTACGGGCCCAATTTTACCTATCAATGGCAAGCGCTTGCGGCCAAAGGCTTTGCGATTTTGGGAATCAACCCGCGCGGTTCAACCAGCTACAGTCAGGGCTTCACCAGCGCTGTGGTGGGTGATTGGGGCGGTCAGGATTATCTTGACCTTATGGCTGGGGTTGACTACGTTGTGAACCTGGGTGTGGCTGACCCGTCCAAGTTGTTCGTAACGGGCTGGTCTTACGGGGGGTACATGACAAGTTGGGTTGTAACCCAAACCGAGAGATTCAAGGCGGCGGTTGGAGGCGCGATCATCTCCAACAGGCATAGCATGTATTCCACCGAAGACATTGTTCTCACAGGCGAGCACCACTTTGGCGGAAATCCCTGGGATGACGCCGACGAGCTTCTGTCCCGCTCGGCTTTATCTTTCGTCAAAAATGTCGCCACGCCGTTTATGATTCTGCACGGCGAATTAGATGTGAGGTGCCCTACTTCGCAGGGAGAGGAATTTTATGCAGCACTAAAAAGGTTGAACAAAAATGCAGTGTTCGTGAGATATCCTGGGGAATACCACGGGTTCAACCGTCTGTCTCATAAAATCGACAGAGTCGAAAGAATAGCGGCTTGGTTCGAGTATTACGCCGATAAGGCCTGAAAAGATCACAAAAGCGAGGTTTTCAATGTGGACATCAGCATTATTACCCTGTCTTACAATGCTCAAGGCAAAGGGGAGGGCGGCGCCTCGGGGCCCGACGCGCTTCTTAGAGCCGGTTTGGCAGAACAAATCGAAAAACAAGGCCATAAGGTAATAGAGCATATGGCAGTGGAACTCACTCCCCAGCAGTTTTCCCAGTATGGCGGGTGGAACCGTGTAGCCATAGCCAACGGAAACCTTTCGAAGCTTGTAGCCGATGCAAATAGTAGGGGCTCATTCGTCCTAGCCCTGCTTTCCGACTGTAACGGTTTGTTGGGAATGCTAGGCGGATTGCAGGCTAACAAGCAGGATGGGCCCAAAAGAGTTGGGTTCATGTACATTGATGCCCACGGGGACTACAATACGCCGGATACAAGCCCATCTGGGATGCTTGGAGGTATGCCCGTGGCGGTGGCGGCGGGAAAATGCCTGCCTCGGTTGGGGCAACGAAGCGGTATGACACACCCGGTGCCGTATTCCAATATCGTGCTGGCTGGCATGCGTGATCTAGATGACTTGGAAGAAAAGGCTATTCTGGAAGACCAAATCGCGGTTATAAGAGAAACTGATCTTCGGGAAAAAAGCGACGCCATGCGCCGGGCCATCTCAACTGTCCGGGGAAATTCGGATGTCATGTTGGTTCACGTGGACCTGGACATCCTTGACCCGGGTGTAGCGCCCGCTGCGGGATTGCCTTCGCCAGGCGGTCTCACCGGTGCAGAGCTCGGCCGGGCGCTTTCGGATATTTTGGGAGGCGGCCAAGCTGCCGCATTGTCCATAGCATCATATAGGGCGGACATGGACGGCGACGGAGGTACGCTTGCCCAGGTCATAGAAGCAATTCTATTGGCAGTTGCGGCGCTTTGAATGTAGTTTCCCAGTTTTGTCTGCCCGCACGTCCCACCCAAAAAGTAACCCCTGTGATCTTTGCATCCCAGGGGTTATGGTTCTGAATCCTTATGTTGGGTTCGCTCTCAGACGCAACCGCCTTTGCCGCGTTTTGCCTTCAGCGAAATTTAGGGAGCAATTTTGCCTACAATGAAGGAATCCCGGGCTACATACAGAATGATAAAGGTTAAGCTTGGGGGTATTTGCATGTTGGGGGCAACCATTAGGGGTCTTCGAAGGCGAAGAATGCTGACACTCCAAAAGTTGTCAGATCTGACTGGTCTTAGCGTTGGGTTTCTTTCGCAGCTTGAAAACAACCAAGCTAACCCCACCCTTTCTACTTTGAGAAAGGTAAGCGCTGTTTTAGGCACCTCTGTTTTCGCGTTGTTAGCCCACGAAGAAGCCAGCGAGGGGTTTTTGAAAATCGCTGTCGACGGTCGGCGTTGTTTTGTTGCCTCGCGTGGGAAAGCAACTTTTGAGCAGTTGTCGGGTGTTATGGAAAATGGAAAGCTACAGGCATTACGATGTGTTCTCGAACCCGGGGTCGATACCTGTGAGGAACCCATGCCGCACGGAACCTGGAATGATGAAGAATGGGCCATTGTCCTGAAAGGTGAAGTGTTTCTGGAGATAGGGCTGGAAAGGCACAAGCTTTGCCAAGATGAGTGTGTTCATTTCCGCCCGGCGTTGCCTCACCGCTATTGCAACACAGGAACAAAAAGGGCCGTCATTCTAGCCGTTATGTCGCCCCCCAACTATTAGCGAGGGTGTGTTCGGTGAAGGGTTTGTTCGAGAATTCAGGCTGTATTCCTGTAACGCAAGTGCGGGGGGTGTTTTGCCTAGAGTTGAACAACGAATAATGGCTGTAAGAAACGCAAATATGCAACGAACTAACAAATCGGAGGAATCATGATGAAAAAGACCCTTGGATTGGCATTAGCTGTTATCATGGTATCCCTTTCTGTCGCTGGCTGTGTTGGCGGCCAGCCCGAAAGTGTATCGCGGGACACCGTAACTATTCTGGGAACTGTCGCCAATACCACTTTTAACCCCCTTTCAAGCGCGCTAATGGAAACGTGGGTAAGATACGCCCTATTTGATTACCTGGTACGGTTTGATCCGCAGGGCAATATTCAGCCCATGCTAGCGGAAAGCTGGATTGAGGAAGACGATGGCGTCACTTTAACTTTCACCATACGCCAGGGCGTCAAGTCTCACGAAGGTAACGAAATGAACGCCAATGACGTAATTTTCTCTTTTGATACGTTATTCTCCGAGCCGAACTATTACTATCTTAAAATGTATATGGACTCCTGGGAACTGGTGGACGATTATACTCTAAAGGTAGTCAAAGCCGCCCCTTATTGCGAGACCCTAAACATGTTGGCAACTTCTTGTGCCGTCGTATCCAAATCCGCCTACGAGGAAAAAGGCCCCGAGGCTTTCAGCAAAGAACCTATTGGCTCCGGCCCTTATACACTCGTTTCCCAAGGAGCCGATAGCACAGTAACCCTTCGGGCTTTTCCGGAATACTGGAACGGCAAACCTGAAATAGAGAACCTGGTGGTTAAGGCGCCTATAGACATGACTACTGCTGTAGTTGCATTACAGACAAAGGAACTCGATCTTGTCACCAATGTGCCTGCCACACAGTGGGATATTGTTAAGGGCGACTCCAATTTGGTTTTCGAGACGTCTAGCGGATGGTCTGCCATGACTTTGTGGTTCATGAACGGCCTAAAGCACGATGTTAACTTGCGAAAGGCGATATACCACGGTGTCAATAGAGAAAACGCCATTGTGTTCGGCTCCGAAGGCACCGCTATTGAGTGCAAAGACATATACTCGGCTCTGACCATGAAGGAGCTGGCTGGAACTTTTGATACTCCTGGTTACGATGTGGAACTGGCAAAGGAGTTCTTGGCCCAATCAGACTACGTATCGGGAACTGAAATCCGTCTAACCGTAAGCGATCCAAGCGAAGCTGCTGTGGCTCAATCCATTCAAAGTGACATGAACAAGATTGGAGTCACTATTAAGCTTGAACAAGTCGATTCTAACGCCTTCAACGACATGCTGGTGAGCGGGGAGATTGACGTGTTCGTGTCCAGCATGGGTATGGCAATGGTGTCCACAATTGACATGCTTTTGTACTGGGAGTCGGCTAACCCTATTTGGGGCCCCCAGATTGCCCACGACGCTGAGTATGACCAGTTGTGTATTGATATGCGAACCCAAGCCGATCACGATGAGCTGATGGCACAAGCCCATAGGGCCATGGAAATTCAGTATGATCTGGCAAACCACTTGGGCCTTTATGAGACGCTTTCCTCAGTTGCGTACTCTAAAGAGATTTCGGGAATGTCGCCTCTTTTTGTCGCGGCCTATGCTTTCTACCCAGGTGATCTGAAGCTTGCAGAATAACGTGCTGAAGTCTTCGCTTATTTGCAGGCCGAAAGGTACTAGTTCGAATGTTTGCAGCCTTTTCGTAGAAAGGAAGATGACGCACGATGTACGACCTTATCGTGAAAAATGGTTGGGTAGTTGACGGAACGGGCAAAGACAAATTCAAGGCAGATATTGCCGTTTCGGAAGGGAAGATCGTCCAAATCGGGCGGCTCGATGGCGTTGAAGCCAAAAACGTGATTGATGCCAAAGAGCGTCATGTTACGCCGGGCTTCATCGATCCCCACAGTCACTCTGATATGTCCCTTTTGGTGTGGCCAAAAAACGAAGCATATACACTACAGGGTGTCACAACCCAAATTTGCGGAAACTGCGGGTTAGCGGCCGCCCCCATTGGCGAAGAGGTTTGGGAGTTTTGGTGTTGGGAATATAAATGCATGAACAAAGTGCACAAGTCCATATTCGAGCCTTACAATTTCCAAACGTCCAAAGAAGCAATGGTAAAAGCCCTTAAAGAGGAATACGGCTTGGATGTTAGCTGGAAGACGTTGGGTGAGTTCATGGATATAGCCGAAGAAAAGGGCTTTTCCTGCAACTACTATCCTTTGTCCGGCCATAACCATATACGCAATACCGTCATGGGTGAACAAAAGCGCCCCGCAACGCAAGAGGAATTGGATAAGATGATAGCCATATTAAGGGCTGATATGGAAGCCGGCTCTCAAGGTTTTTCCACAGGGTTGGATTATGAGCCGGGGAGGAACGCCGAGATCTCTGAGATAGAGGCCCTTGTAAAGGTCGCCGGTGAGTATGGGGGAGTGTATAACAGCCACGTTAGGGGTTTTGACCCCAAAAAGCCTTCGAAGTCTAA
>CAYPVF010000100.1:1955-7258 GCA_964414105.1 uncultured Eubacteriales bacterium | reverse complement strand
CCATGGCCTTATGGCTCGGCCTGTAAGTTTGCCCGTGGCTAAAAGAAGAAGATAGTTAACACCCAGGTTAACCAACCACAGAACGTCAGCATATATATACTTGACCACAGATGACGCACCACCCTGCATGGCCATGTGTATTCCAAGAAAACTTGAAATATCACCATGAACATCCTAGCAGGGTGGCAAAGTAGATTTTGTGAATATTTGCTTTCAGACCAACTATTTCAACGTGCCTTTTCGACGTTCTTCGGTTTCCTGAGGAAAAAAGGCACTTCCAACAAATCGTCGGCCTCAAGTTTGACCGCAACTTTTTCTTGACGAAAAACCCTTCTGGGCGCTCCGTCAAACCCTGTGGCTATGACAGTGATCTGAACGGTGTCTTCCAAATCGTCGTCAATCACTGCCCCCCAAATAATGTTCGCGTCAGGATCGGCGGCTTCCATTACAGTTTCGGTGGCAGCGTCCACCTCAAATAAACCCAAATCGCCGCCGCCTGTTATGTTCATGAGAACAGCTCGGGCGCCATCGATGCCGGTCTCCAGCAAGGGGCTAGAAATCGCCTGTTTTGCGGCTTGCACCGCCCTATCCTCTCCGTGGCCTATACCAATACCCATGAGTGCCGAACCGGTATCCATCATAATAGTACGAACATCGGCAAAGTCTAAGTTTATAAGACCCGGCACACATACAAGATCTGAAATGCCTTGAACACCGTGGCGCAGCACATCGTCGGCAACCCTAAACGCTTCCAATATAGACGTATCGCGCTCTACAACCTGTAGAAGGCGATCGTTTGGAATTACAATCAATGTATCCACATGGGCCTGCAGGTTTTGAATCCCTTGAATGGCCGTGGTCATTCGGCGTCTTCCCTCAAACCCAAAAGGCTTTGTGACTACGCCTACAGTTAATGCGCCTATTTCTTTTGCGCATTGGGCGACAACAGGCGCGCCCCCAGTGCCTGTCCCCCCGCCCATGCCCGCGGTGATGAACACCATGTCGGCGCCTTTGAGATGCTCCAGTATCTCATCCCTGGATTCCTCCGCCGCTTTTTCTCCAACTTCTGGGTTGGCGCCGGCTCCTAATCCCCTGGTTAGACTGTTGCCTACTTGAATTTTCGTGGGCGCTAGCGAAAGGTTCAACGCCTGCGCGTCTGTGTTAACTGATATGAATTCGACACCTTTTATCCCGGCCTGAACCATGCGGTTAACGGCGTTTGAACCACCGCCACCCACCCCTATAACTTTCAAATTGGCATACCGGGCGTCCTCTGCGTTCACGACCACGCCACCCACCTCTTTCCCTGTTCGCCTTACTTTCAACGTGTTTTACTGTAAAACCTTCACCTAGTGCTCTTTTCGGGCTCCTTGCCCGACCATTTTGCCAAAAGGTGTCGGCGGATGATCCCTATGTTGGTAAACACCCTCACCCCAAGGGCGACCACTGCAGCCAAGTAGAGCTCTATCCCCAAGACATCGCCCGCGTACACCAAAACGCCGGACACCACCACGTTACCCACGAAACCTGTGGCGAAAATGGCTATATCAAAATCCCCTTCCAGGCTCGCCTTAAGCCCGCCTAAAGAGGTATCGATGCCCGCCAAAAGGCTGACCGCAAGATATCGGGCCAAGATACTCGGCAGTTGCCACGGTATATGTAAGCCCAACAAGATGCCTAGCATTAATCCTGCCGTAAGGAACCACATCAACTGCCTCCCCCTTTCTTGGTGGGTTGTGCGAACCGGAAACTCAATGAGCCGCCGTAGGCGGGAACTATAACTTCTTCGGCCGCCTTGGCTTTAACCTCGATTCCCCAAAGGGAAAGGCTGTCCACAATGCCCCCGGGAAATTTGAGCCCGCTCAAAAGCGTGTCAGGATCTCCAATGGCGATGATGTGTATGGGCGGCGCAATCCGAACCCCGTTTATCATGATTACGTTTCCCGCGCACCGAATCTCGGTTGTGGATATGATCCTTTGCTCGTTGACGGATACCGCTTCAGCGCCCGCACCAAACAGTTCGTTTACGACTTGGGCGATATCATCATCGTGAATAATGAGTAAACTGGGATCTTGTCCCGGCGCGGGAGGCTTTTGGGAATCGTTCATGTCCACCAAAATGCCCGGACCTTTGAGATCGGTAAGGCCCGACAATATCCTAGCTTTTTGAAGCTCGTCCTGAAGTAGCTTGACGTGGTCCTCGCTAGCCATCATCTCGGTCACTTTTTCTCTTAACTCTGTGACCTCAATTTTAAGATTGTCCCTTTCTTGCTCAGTCACCTGCAAAAGCACCGACAACTCTTCCACACGTTGTACCCTGTAATTCCCTGGCAGATCGGGACTGGCTCGAAATTGTATTGCCAGCATAAAGCCGAATAATAAAAATATAACGGTTAGTGCGGCTTGCGACCCACGACTTTTCATTCAATCACCCCCCGGCCTTTGACGAATATCTCACCACAGGCTTATCAAACCTCAAGTCGATATGCTCGGCCATGATACCTTCTTCTGCTATATCTTCAAGTATAGATTCCAAAAGAAGCCCCAAACGGGCCGGCTCAAGCGATTCTTTGCCCATGTAAACTTTGCACTCATCGTCAAGTATAAGGGTACATTCCCGGTCTTGTACATTGATTTCCGCCAACCTTTCACGGGACATGTCCCCCAAAGAAGCCGATATCTTGAAAGCCCAGCCATATTGGGAGGAATCTAGGAATTGTCCGGAGGAGGCCTGTCCCACCACACCCGTTAAAGCGACAAGGCCCCGCCATTTTCCATCGTCCTCTCCCAAAACACGCCCCTTACCGTCCAAAAGCCACGTACCGTTTTCCATAGGCGCGAAAAATAAGGGGGTCCGCTCCGTCACGGCGATTACAACGGTATCCGGAAACTTGCGGGTGCAGGTGGCTTTTTGAACCCAAGGGGAAGCCTCAATATGCCGCTCCGCAAGCTTAAGATCAAACGCAAAAATATTTTTTTGTATTTGGCTGACGCGAGCCAACACGTCTTCTTGGGTTACATTGGTTATGCCGCTTATGAGGAATTCCGTTACATCAAAATAAGGGGAGCGTAGAAACAAAAACATGCCGACCAAGACTATGAAGGCCGCCACAAGCCCCCAAGTGGTATTTTTTTTGTTAGTTGCTTTTTGCTTAGGAGATACCAATTTAAAGTGCCGGGCCCCCCTCAGTCGTCAACCCTTGACACGCTAGCCCCCAAAGACCCAAGTTGTTTTTCAAATCCTTGGTACCCGCGGTCGATATTTTTGATACCTCTTACCACAGTTCGGCCTTGGGCTGAAAGCCCCGCCAGAACCAGCGAAGCGCCGGAACGCAAGTCTGATGCTTCAACTTGTGCCCCGGATAGAATGGGCACACCCTTGATTATAGCAGTCCTGCCTTCGTTGCGAATGCGCGCTCCCATTCTTCCCAGCTCTTCGGCCTGCTTAAACCTGTTATCGAAAATAGTCTCAGTTATTACCGAGGTTCCTTCCGCGGTGGATAATAAAGCCATCATTTGGGGCTGCATATCCGTGGGAAACCCGGGGTACGGCAAAGTTTTCAAATCAGTGGGGTAAGCTCTGCCCGACGCTCTGACCCTTATGCCCTTACCGTTTAACCCCACATCCGCGCCTATTTCCCGCAGCTTAGCGGTTATGGCTTGCACGTGTTCGGCTACGGCATTGGTTATGGCGACGTCTCCCTTTGTAATCGCGGCAGCCGCCATGAAAGTGCCTACCTCAATGCGATCCGGCATTATGGAATAATGCGCCCCCGAAAGCTTCTTAACGCCTTCGATATAAATAACATCGGTGCCCGCGCCCATAACGCGCGCTCCCATAACGTTCAAAAAGTTCTGAAGATCGGTGATTTCAGGCTCTTTTGCGGCATTTCGTATGATAGTCACGCCTTGCGCTAAGCATGCGCCCATCATGATATTTTCCGTGGCCCCAACTGAAGGAATATCCAAATGGATATCTATCCCCCGCAGATTATCGCCTATCCCCATGATCTGCCCATGTTCTTCCACAAAAGACGCGCCCAACGCCTTTAGGCCTTTAATGTGAAGATCTATGGGTCTTGGCCCTATATCACATCCGCCGGGGTACGAAACTTGCGCTTTGCCCATTTTGCCCAGTAGGGGTCCCATCAAAATGATTGACGATCTCACCTGGCGCATTAGCATTTCATCGACAACATGAGTTTTTATAGAAGTAGGGTCAATGGTTAGCACAGATGAATCCGGCCCTGACCTGCGTATTTTAACCCCTAATTCCTCCAGAATTCTAACCATGATAGAAACATCAGTAAGATCAGGTGCGTTCCACAGAACGCACGGAGCTTCAGACATTACGGCTGCTGCCATGATTGGAAGCACTGCGTTTTTTGCCCCGCTGACGGTAAGAGAGCCCGATAAGGGCTTACCGCCCTCAATGACAAACTTAGACATCCTGTTACCACTCCTCTGGCCACGGTCCGAAGTTCGCCCGCTAACTATGACGGCCTTCTCATATTACGAAACCCCGCCAAGTCCTGTTACTCACCTCTGGCCAATAGGATTTGTTTTGACAGCGGATGTGTCTTCCAAACATCTCCCGCACCCATAGTGACAACAACGTCCCCGTTTTGCGCCATGTTCGCGGCTTCGGCCATAGCTTCGTCTTTATCAACAACAAGACGAATTTTAGGATGCCCCAAGGCACGTGCTTCTTCCACAACTGCACCGGCACCCCGGGGATCTTCTGTTTTCTCTCCGGGTCCGGCGTAAATACCGGTTACAAAAACTGAATGGGCGCCCATTAAAGCTTGCCCAAGCTCCCTTTTAAGAAGCCTCGTCCTGGAATAGCGGTGCGGCTGAAACACCACGATAACTTTGCTTTTGGGCATTGCCTCTCGTATAGCGCTCAAAGAAGCTGTCATTTCTGTGGGGTGGTGGGCAAAATCATCGAGCAAAAGTACATTCCCAAACTCGCCGATTCTTTCCAGCCTCCTCTTGATTCCGGGGTAGGTCCTAAGCGCCGAGGCTATGGCGTCCCATTCCACACCGGCCGAAGAAGCCGCGGCGGCCGAGGCGATAGCGTCTGCAAGATTATGCTTGCCGGGAAGCCCTATTTTCAGACTCCCCCGCTTTTTCCCGTGGACACTTATATCGGCCTGAATGCCCCACCCTTCGGGCCTAATGTCGACTCCGCGCCAGGAGGCGCCTTCACCCAAGCCGTAGGTCAAAACCTCCGATTTGCCTTGGGCCCACTGTCTTAGAGATTCGTCATCAGAACAGACCACACGGGTTCCGCGGGGTTTCAC
>CAYPVF010000100.1:0-1945 GCA_964414105.1 uncultured Eubacteriales bacterium | reverse complement strand
CAGAGTCAAGAAACTTGAAAAACCCGTTCCGCAACGCCTCCACAGAGCCCCAATGCTCAAGATGGTCATTATCGATGTTGGCCGCAACCGCTATATCGGCTTTCACTTTAAGGAAAGAACCGTCGCTTTCATCGGTTTCGAAAATCGCCCAATCGCCCTGCCCCTGATAAGAGGTGCCGAGCTCCCAAAACTGGCCTCCCACAAGAAAGGTAGGATCAAGTTTTGCCTGCCTAAAAATCCACGCGAGCATAGACGTTATAGTGGTCTTCCCGTGAGAGCCTGACACGGCCATGAGCTTCAAGCCTGCTACCGCCTGCAACAGCATGTCCATGCGATGGACGATAGGAATTCCCTTTTCCTTAGCCTCTATAAGTTCGGGGTTATCGGGACCGATAGCAGATGATACTACAACCATGTCGGGCTCTTTTAGGTTGTCGGCTTTGTGCCCTATGGAAACCTGGGCGCCCATGGATTGAAGACGCGCGGTCAACTCGCTTTGCTTAAGATCGGAACCGGTTACCTTGTACCCTTTTTTCAAAAGGATGCTGGCTATGCCAGACATCCCCTGTCCGCCTATGGCTATAAAATGTACCTTCCGCACATCGCACCTTCTTCGTCTGATTATTGGCCCATACGCGCAAGCTCGAACAAACCTTTGCAGATATCTTGAGCCGCTGTGGGTTTGCCTATCCTGAGGGCCGCGTTTCTCATCCTTACGCTTTCTACTTCGTTAGAAACTATTGAAAAAGCGGCATCGGCCGCATCTTTTGACGTGTCAGGCCCTTCTTTTACAATTACTGCCGCGCCGGCCTGTAAAAGCGCCTTGGCGTTATGCTCTTGTTCGTTGTTGGCTACATTTGGCGAAGGAATCAGGACCGAAGGAAGCCCCAATGCCGTAACTTCAGACAAAGTCATTCCCCCGGCGCGTCCCACTAGTAAATCCGCCGCGCTATAAGCTTCGGCCATGTTGTGAACATAAGGCCGTATGATAATATTTCCAGTTTTCGCCCCGTCTATGCCAGATTCCGGCGTTGCACCGAGCTCTTCAACAACCCAATGGTAGTATTGCTTTCCTGTAACCATCAAAAGAGAAGCCCCGGGGATAAGCGTTTGTGCCATGTGAATCCCCGCCAAAGCTAGAGATTTTGCCCCTCTGGACCCGCCAAAAATCAATATTACTTTTGATTTTGTGTCAAACCCGAAATAGGCTCTCCCCTGTTCCTTTGTGGACCCAAACAAAGACTTTCTTATGGGGTTACCTGTGACCACAGTATTAGTGCCTTCTGGGAAAAACTGTTCAGTGTACTCAAAGGCACAAAACACTTTTTTTACAAGGCGAGATAGCATCAAATTCGTTTTACCGGGCATGGCGTTTTGTTCCTGGATTGCGCCGGGTATCCTTATTAGCCGGGAGGCAAGCATTACAGGTCCTGATGCATAACCACCTGTTCCAAAAACGACATCAGGTCCAAAACGTCTCAATCCTTTTAGGGCATCGCTTACGCCCAAAGAAGCGCTTAGGATCCCCTTAGCGGCCACCGCGGGGCTTTTTCTCATGACTCCGGAAGAGCGCACAGGGAAAAACGGAAACCCTTCTTTTTGGGCCAATTCCCGCTCCATTCCGTTTTGAGTACCCATATATAGAACTTGCGTTTTGGGGGCCAAAATCCGCATTTCGTTGGCCACTGCTATGGCGGGGTAGATGTGACCGCCTGTCCCACCTCCGGTTACCACTAAACGCACAGTGTAATCCCCCTAATCATCGGTTTGCGTACCTGGAGACATTGAGTATGACCCCACAAGCCATAAGTGTGGTGAGCAGACTCGAGCCGCCATAGCTTATGAAAGGAAGCGGGATGCCCGTGATTGGTAACGACCCGGACACAACCCCTATATTCACAAGCGCCTGAAGCGCAAGAACCGGCAATGCAGGATACGCAGCCGG
>CAYPVF010000099.1:3475-7261 GCA_964414105.1 uncultured Eubacteriales bacterium | reverse complement strand
GGTCGCTGGGATAAGCCTTGAGATAAAAGCCTGCCACCCCACGTTTGCGATGGATGCGGGTGCGTTCATAAGAGTTGCGGCGAACACCAGAAGCCATGCCCTTTTGTCTTTGGTGAAAAAGGGAATGGTGGCCATGAAAAGGTAGAACATTCTCTGCAACAGGACAAAAGTTGATACGGCTCTCTGTTTTTTGGGTTTGCTATCGATAAACCTACCGCCTGGGATCATGGCCAAAAGGCTAACTAAAGCCGGCGCCGATGAAAGAAGCCCCACTTGGTATTCGCTGGCTCCAAGTTTGACGGCGAAGATTCCAACAAAAGGCGCCGCCAAATTCAGCGCCAGTATTGAAGCAACCCCATGATATGTGTTGACACGGATATTTCTTTCAAGCCGTATAGCCTCTGAAGAGTCGGGTTCTTTCCTTCCCAAATCTTGTCGGATCCTAAGGAGTGTTGCCCTAAGCTTTGTCATGGCCAATCCCCCAACTGTTCGGTGCGGTACACAGATCGCCTAATCATAACAGATGTATGGGTTTCGTCGTATCGTTTACTTTATAAGATGGAAATTTGTCTGCCTGTCGGCGAGGTAGTGCACTTTCTTGTTCTTGAATAATGTAGTCTGTTCCAAAGCTATCGTTACGTCTTGGCCATCCCACTCGGGCAAGGATACCACCGCGTTTAGTTCCATGGCGTGGACCGTGTTTTCGTGCAACGGGTAATCTCCTTTACCAGGCAGACCTTCTTGGAAATCAAAAAATCCCACAACGGTACCCGCCGCATGCCCGTGATAACCCACAGGATGCTGGTAGATGCAGGGTCGGATTCCTTGAGCTTTCGCGGTTTTCAAAGCCGCCGCGAGAATTTGGTTTCCTGTCTTGCCCTGAATATGCTCTTGGGCAAGAATGTCTTGTAGCTTGTTGCCAACAGACAATGCCTCCTTGAGGCCTTGAGGAACGTCATCTTCATCCAACTTCAGAACATAAGCAAGCTGCTGCGTATCTGTGCAAAGCCGCAGGTATTTTATACCGATGTCGCAATGTAGCAGATCACCGGGTAAAATTGGGTCGTCTTTGCCCACATATTTGGCGCCAAATCTTTGGCTATCCACAGTCGGGTGAAACCACGCTTGTAGACCAAGATCATTTATCCTTTGACGCATCCACCACGAGACATCCGCACATGTAGTTATTCCCGGATGGACTATGGCGGAAGAAAATCCCCGGGCGATGATGCCGTGCACAATTTGCATTATTCCGGTGTAGGCATTAACCTCCGCTTCTGTTCTATGCTCGAGCCATCTTAAGCAAAGTCTTTCGGCGCTTTTGGCCCTATCCTTGTACTTCGGCCCAAGCGCCGCCATAAGCTCCTCGTATTCTGTGTGGCTAAGCCCGTCGCCGAAGGCAAAATCTTTGGAGATATTTATGCCTATGCTTTTGGGATCTCTATCACGCACAAGCTGTCCCAAAGCCCCCCATTGGTCAAGATCGCCATTTTTCCACCCGCACGCATAGTAATCGCCTATGCTATCTCCCACCCGAACCAAAACCAAACGTTCCAAAGGTTCACCCTGCTTTTGGTGGAACACCAAGATGGTTCTGCGCCTCGCCTGAAGCGTCGTAGCGGGCAGCATGCTCAAAATCACAGGATCTTCGTTGTATTCCCTAGAAGCCACCACCCACATGTCAAAACCTTCTTGTTCCATAAACCCCGGCAAGATATTGTCCAACCGATATTTCAACCACGCGTTAACCACATCGGCTTGCCTTCTCATAGGCAGAATCGTGTCTTTCCAATCCAGACCTTTGGCTTCAACACAGTTAAACACAGTCACCTTCATTTGCCCCTTTCAGACGCAGTATGGTGTGGATTAAGCTCATGTCATAGTTGGACACAACCGCTTTGAAGTCCTCTACATCTTCTCTTGACCAGTTTGGTTTCGACTAGTAGCCTAATTACGGGTGTCTAAGAGGGTTGGTGACATTAGTGAAGGCAAAAAATCTCAAAGTGCCTGTGCTTCATTTGGCGATGAGCCTTGATATAGGCGGCGCGGAAACCCACGTCGTGGCTTTGTCTCGAAGCCTTGGCAAAATGGGATGGCCGGTTTATGTAGCATCGTTTGGGGGACGAAGAGTAGCAGATTTAGAATCGTCCGGCACGCCTCACCTTAAAGTGCCGTTACACTCCCGCTCACCTTTGAACCTTATAAAATCGCGAAACGCCGTGTCCAAAATAATAGACGATTTTGACATAGGCCTAGTGCACGCCCACGCCCGAATCCCGGCCTGGATAGGGGATATAGTGTGCAGGAAGAAGAGAGTTCCTCTCGTAACCACCTACCATGGTACTTTTGTTTCTGGCGTCTTTTGGAACCTTGTGACTAAACCCGGAGACTTTACAATCGCCGTTAGCCAGGACATAAAAGACTACATAGTGGAGAAGTTCTGTTTCGACCCATTGAAAATTTCTGTTATACCTAACGGTATTGATACCGATTTGTACGCCCTTCCTACCCAAAAAACTGTGGAGCAAGCGAAAACATCTTTGGGGATTCCTTTGGACCGCTGGCCGGTGTTGGTCTATGCTTCCAGAATGGATAAAACGCTTTCCCAGACTGCCATAGCTGTGATGGAGGCGGCCGCTTCCCTTTTGACCGCTTATCCGGAACTGACATTGGTCATTGCCGGCGACGGGGATTACCTGGAACAGGTCCGAAAAAAAGCCGCGGAAATAAACGAACTATCTTGCCGAACAGTGGTCATATGTCCCGGGTTCTTGTTGGATACCGTGCCTTTGTACGCGGCATCGGATCTTGTTTTGGGAATATCCCGGGTGGCTTTGGAGGGTATGTCGACTGGAAAGCCCGCCATAATGGCCGGTCCCGAGGGAACATTTGGCACTGTCAAGGAATCTATTTTAGCAAGTCTTGAATCAAGAAATTTCACTTCCAGGGGCGCCCCCGAGCCCTCTACTCCAACGATATTAGCTTCTCAGATAGGAGAACTTCTTTCCAATAAAGAAAAGATGCGGCAATTGGGCTTGTTCGGGCGGCGAATCGTTCAAGATGCCCATTCCATGACTTTGGTCGCCGGTGAGGTGGAAACAGTTTACGACAGGGTTTTAACCGCACTCAACTAAAACCGGTACTGCGAACATTTCCCCCGGGGTATGGAAAGCTATTTACGGCATCGCACGCTATCTAGTCCTTTTTATGTATTATCTTACGAATGCGCACGCCAAAATTCTCATCTATAACGACTACTTCCCCGTATGCGAAAGGCCTGCCATTTATCAGAATATCCACAGGGTCTCCGGCTGTCCGGTCCAGCTCAACAACGGAACCCACAGTGAGGCTCAGTAAATCCTTAACGTAACACCGCGCCTTTCCCAGTTCGACACTTACTGACAGAGGCACATCCATAAGAACTTCCATTCCTGCCACAGGTTTTGAGGTTTCCCTGTCTGTGGGTTGCAGCTCCTGGAAAGTGGCTTGAGAAATGCTCGGTGTTTTGAAGTTTTCCTCTTTTTTGTCAAACCCAATGGATTCCATAGACAACTGTTCTTCGGACCCGGACTCCATCAAGTCTCGGTTTAGCAACGCATCGATTTCGCTTTGGCTAAGGTTGGAAAAACCCATTTACATCGGATCCCCCTCTCCATCTTCTGCTAAAGACACAATTTTGGCTGCAAGCCTATTTCCTACAAGGCCGATTTTCGTCCGAAATTTAGGCTTACCAAAGACAAACAAAGTAGCATAGCCATCTTTAGGGGCGTTGAGCTCTAGAACATC
>CAYPVF010000099.1:0-3465 GCA_964414105.1 uncultured Eubacteriales bacterium | reverse complement strand
TTCCATAGACAAGATGTCTTTTAAGGAAAGAGTCGTACTTCCAAGCCGACACGATATAGGAACATTTATGCCGGTTAGTGCAGTAGATACCGAATCTCCCTGACGCGAATTTTGCTCCATACCACGGGAGAACCAACGGTTTGCCGACAAAGCCGGTAAAACAGGTTCCAAAAGAGCGTAGGGGAGGCAAAACTCGACGAAACCCACTTGCTGAGAAAACTTCAGTATTAGGCTTACTGACAAAACCATATCATTGGGGGCCATAGCCTGCTGGATGAACACAGGGTTTGTTTCCAATGCCATCACGGAGAGCTCGTGGTTAATGTTGAACTCTTTCATAGTTGAAGACAGAATATCGGACATTCCTTGAACCAAGCGCCTAGACATAGCCATTTCGATTTCTGTAAGCGGACGGGATTCCCCTGGCATATTGCCTGGGCCGCCGCAAACCCTATCCAGCATGGGTAGGATCACGTTAAGGCTGATGTTGGATAACATATTCGAAGGCAAGTTGCTCCACGAAACCACGGCGACACTGCACGGGTTGGCCAGCTCTTGGGAAAACTCCTGGTAAGTCATTTGGTCCACAGAGCTCACTTCCGCGTGAATGGGCATCCTGAGAAGCGCGGAAAAGTATGAAACCAACTGTCTGGAAAAGTTGTCGAAAAGAAGTTGAGCCCCGCGTATATGGTCTTTTGAGAATTTGTCCGGCCGCCCGAAATCATAAACGCGCAACCTTGCTTTAACGACCTGCGAGGAACTTGAATCGCTTTTTTCCATTACGGAACTAATAAGCTCATCTATATCTTTCTGAGAAAGCGCCATTTTCCTCCCCCCATTTTGTCAAGCGAATAAAAAAGTCTCTCGGTACCTGACCGAAAGACTATAAATCAAAAACCGTCCTTCGGCGGCTCGGCTATCTTGTCGCGAATTCCGCGATTTAGACCCGCAGCTTTGCGTCACTGCCTTTCGGCAGTTATGCCTTTATCGGTACACGGCGATTTTCCTACTTATATTCCTTACCGCTATTCGACGCGAAACGTGAAATTCCTTTTAATTATAAGGGAGATTTGCCATTATGAACTCGATTTCGATATATTTTCTTCAGCAACACTTGTCAAACTGTACATGAGCGTAGGTCTTCCCACTTTACCGTAACATGCTTCTTCTTGGACCAATCCCAATCGATTTAGATATTTAAGGTAGGTTCCCGCAGTAACATCGGAAAACCCTAACGCAGCTGAAATATCGGCCCTCGAAGCAGAGGCGGGAGTATTGGCCAAAAATCCGTGCACGCGTTTCAAGGTGGGTAAACTTATCCCCTTTGGCAACTCATCACCGATAGAAAACAGTTCATCCCATATGTCTGCGGATTCTTGGACTATAAAAGGGGCGCCTTTTAAGGTTCTGTTAGGAAAGCGCTGATTGTCCGGAGACGATAAAAAGCTCTGACTTCCGCTTTCCAATTCGACCCACTCTACGCCCAAATCCGGGAATACAGTGATGTGGTGAAGCTGCAAAGCCAGCCTTTTTCCTCTGTTTTGCACATAATCAAGCTCCGCTTTGTGCAATTTAGAGGTGTCGTCGTAAAAAACGCTAAGAGCCCCCACGGGACTTGAACCCAAGATTATGGGAATACAAGCGTGATACTTAAGACCCGCGGTTTCTAACTCTTCTTTCGCCCTTGACAGAATGCAGCAATCGAAACTTTTTGGTTTCAGCGTAGCCCCGCTGCAAGCCGCGCATTTCTTGCAGCAGTCCTCGCGAAACAGGACGCCAAGATTAGGCCCGATTTGTTCGGGCATACTCTCCACCGCTTTTAGCTTGACTTTCTTGCCGTCGGCCAAACACAAAACAGCGGGCGCGTCTAGTCTGACACAAACATCCCATAGAGTTTTCTTGGACAAAAGGTCTACTACGGGATCCGAGGATGCCATGAGAAAACGAGCTAATTGCCTACCATTCAACGTCTTTCAGCCACATTTATCCCCACGTTTTTGAAAAAGTAATACCAATTATAAGTCAGAAAGGCAGTTGTGTCATCATTAGTTTTGTCGGTTTATTGCGTCAATTGTTTAGTCTAGTTATTTATTCGGTTTTACTTGTTTAACACTCCAGCAATTTGTCTGATAGGGCGATTTTGTGTTTAGACAGTAGTTCCTTTTAGAGAGCGAGATGATCCAATGCAAGCTCGCCATGATGTTAAGGCCAGAGAGGAATTGGAATTCGAAATAGGAGTTCTGTCGTCTTTGGTCGCGGGGCTTGACAAAAGAGATGATAATGTTTTGAGCGCCCTAAAGAACATTCTTGCCAGGCTTTTAGATGCCGCATCGCTTGACGGGGATTGTCGCCTGGCCGTGGCAGAAGCTTTATCGTCCATAGAAGACGTGCTTTCTAAAGACGCAGATTTTGAACATGCCTATAAGGTACTGAGCGACGCCGTGGATTTAATATATGAAAGGCTAGCCCCGGACAGCGGTTTAGGCCTTACGTCGGCTTTCACCTCAACCCACCAGGAAGAAATCGACCACTTTACCTTCGATAGCACCAACCCGGAACTACCTGAGTTTTTGTATGAAACCGAAGAATCTCTGAGTTTGGCTGAAACAGCTTTGTTGGAGTTGGAGAAAAACCCTTTATCCCGAGAACACATCGACGAAGTGTTCCGCTGTTTTCACAACATAAAGGGAATAGCAGGCTTTCTTTCGCTAAACGATTTTCAGGAACTGGCTCACACCGCCGAGTGGCTTATGGATGGTGTTAGGTCTGGGAAGGTGGAGCTATCAGGCACACGCCTACAAGTGATCTTCGATACTGTTGATATGCTAAGAACCATGTTGGCCTTGGTTAAAGAAGCCATGGCAGGCAAACAGTACGGGGAGCCCCCTGGGTTTTTGGAACTTATAGAACGGTTACAGGAAGCCGAAAATCGTAGATTATCGGTCGAGACAGCGCAACTGGCAGCCGGTACTGCAAGTTCTCCCATATCTACTAGTCATCCGGATAACCAACCGGAAGGAAGTCAACACACAACCCCAAAAAAAGCTGACGAAGTATTAAGAGTTGCAACAGCGCGGCTAGACGCCCTTATAGATTCTGTGGGCGAGCTGGTTATAGCTAACGGAATGGTACAGCAAGAAGCATCTTTTCAAGAAACAACGGGCTCAAAACTGGTGGCTAACGTACAGCGTTTGGGAAAAATCGTTAGGGAACTTCAAGAGCAGGCTATGGGGCTTCGAATGGTTTCTTTGGAGAGTACTTTTAGAAAATTGGCACGAGTCGCAAGGGACCTATCGGTCAAGTCAAATACGCCCATAAGCTTTACGTTTGAGGGCGAAGAAACCGAACTTGACAGAACAGTGGTTGACCAAATGCAGAACCCATTGGTGCACATGATAAGAAACTCCGCTGACCACGGCATAGAACCCCCCCATGAACGACTTGCACTGGGTAAACCCGAAAACG
>CAYPVF010000098.1:6181-7312 GCA_964414105.1 uncultured Eubacteriales bacterium | reverse complement strand
CCGCCATAAATCCCGACTCGGCTTATATCCAGGTAGGGGTAACGCACAGCCAGCTGCCGGAAGGCGGTAATATGGTCAGGCATGCCCGCGTCGCCCAAATTCTTATACGAGTAGTCTTGAAAAGCCTTAGAGCGAAAAGCCATTCCCAAACCATCCACAGTGACGACTACAAACCCCAACTCGGCGATAGCCTGGTCCTGCCAGAACTGCCTGCTTCCGCTACCGTCGGCGAAAGACAGGGGTGTTCTTACAGTTTGCGGCCCCGAATAGTTGGCTTCGATGATTGGATAGCTTTTGCTTGGGTCAAAATTGGATGGCCTTACTATCATACCGTAAAGATCTGTTACGCCATCCCGGGCTTTGACGCTAAATCTTTCTGGAAAACTCCAGCCTGTTTGCTGCAATAACCCCAAATCGGCTTTTTCCAACTCGCTTACTAGGGTTCCGTCAGCCGTTCGTAATACGGTAACGGGCGCCAGATCTACTCTGGAATAGCGATCTAAGAAATATTTGCCGCCGGGTGTAAAAGTGATCTCATGTTCCGCGTCTTCTGGGGTCAGAAGCCGCAAATCTGTTCCATCAAATTTCACCTTGTATAGGTGCCTATAATACGGGTTTCTGCCAAGTTCCATGCCACTGGCAGAAAAATAAATAACGCCCGAAAGCTCATCAATGTGGTGGATCTCTCTGACAACCCACGGCCCAGACGTAATACGGTTCTTCATTTTACCCGTAAGCCCGTCATACAGGTATAAATGGGCCCATCCGTCTTCTTCTGAATGCCACACAATGAGTCTACTGTCATCTACAGCCCACGGGTTGTAGTTTTCCAACGCGGTGGGAGATTGTTCTTCCAAAAGAATTTGAGTATCCCCGGTTTTGGGGTCGGCGACATATAACCTCTTGACGATGTATCCGCGCTCTCT
The DNA here is from genome assembly GCA_964414105.1 of uncultured Eubacteriales bacterium. GTDB lineage: Bacteria > Bacillota > Sulfobacillia > Fermentithermobacillales > Fermentithermobacillaceae > JAXGZG01. Next base: position 6,386 of record CAYPVF010000098.1, on the reverse strand, counting down.
TCGCATGAAATATATGCGCTCGTTGTCGCCTGTTGACCAATGAGTCCAGCACCTGGGCCCACCGTAGTAAAGCAGTTGCTGCGGTTCCACCTTTATTTTCACAAGCGTGGGTTCGCCTGGTTTTTCGGGAGAACCTAGCATGTTTTCCAAATCGATAACGAAAGGCTGAGCCATGGGAACGTTCGTGTCCCCGGGCAAAGGATAG
>CAYPVF010000098.1:5374-6171 GCA_964414105.1 uncultured Eubacteriales bacterium | reverse complement strand
TCAAAAGGATTAGATTGAACCAAAAAACATTCGCCCACATTTTCGTGCTCTATCTTGTAGGTCAGAATTTTCCTGGAATCGGGGGACCAGACCACGGAAGGTCTCATGAAAAAACCAGCATTGTCCCTCTTCATAAGACCCGCACTTAATAGCTGGTTTTCAAAAGGCGAAGCGTAATGGTATTTTTCTCGCCCGTCGAAAGTGATTTGAGCCTCAACGCCTGTTTCCACACACTTAAGGTGAAGGTTGTAGTCTTTAACAAAAATGGCCCATTTTTTGTCCGGCGACACTATTTCCACGGGTTTTGAGGCATTGTTATCAGAAGCTTGGTTCGAATCCTGCAGTTTGGTGAGGGCACTAGTTTCTAGATCAAACTGCCAGTACTGTTCGTTAGCCTTGAACTTTATGGCTGTAAGGCTCGAGTCAGTATATTCAAACCTGTCAAAAGGCAGATTCGCGTGAGTACAGACTACTCTTGTGGCTCGGGACAACTGAGCCGCAAGCTTAACGTGGTCAAACGCAGGCGCCCGGGTACCTTTTTGGGGATCGACGTACACAAATTGCTTGCCTTGACGTGTGTCGATTTCGTACCAAAAGCAATCGTCTTTACCTGCCCAATTGGGCGTAACGCGCAACTTGAAAACTAATTTGCCTATGTTTTGAGGAAGATATTTTTCCGCGCGCACATAATCCTCCCAAGTCACTGTAGGCGTCATTGTACTGTTCTCCTCTCCCTGGCTCAGCTGTGTGTACTATGGGGTTTTCTGTTTTGGCAGCAATTTTACCTTTAGGGGTTT
>CAYPVF010000098.1:0-5364 GCA_964414105.1 uncultured Eubacteriales bacterium | reverse complement strand
GTTTAGCACATACTCGGCCAAAAACGCGAGCAGTTTGTCGTAACTATGCCTATAGTATTCCTCATCCATGAGCTCTCTGGCTTTTTCCGCGTATCCTAAAGGTTGGCCCCGCCCTTCTTCGGACCGGGTTATTTCCACAGTTACCGCTTGGAAACTGCGATTTTGGGGTTCATAACTATCCTTGTAGCTGTCAATCGTCTTGAACACCATAAGAGGCGTGTCACTGCCGTCCGCATCCAAAGTAAGAACGCCGTATGCTGGGCTAAAAGTCATGCCTCTGGCGATTGAAACGGCATAATCCGTGATAGTTCCGCCATCTCCGTCGTAGCAATAGCTGTAAGAATCGTAAAGCCGAATGTATCCTCTTGAAGTGACGTCAGTATTCAGGAAGTTTATGACTGCTTGGCCAAACACGGCATTTTCCTCTTGGCAGGCGGTTTCATCCCAGGGCTTGCCGTAGTACAAGCCGCGCCCTTGCTGGTGATAATCCAAATAACAGGATGCGCGCGGAACAAATGTGTTAAGCCACTTCATAAGCGCCTGTGTTTCCGGCTCGGAGCCCAATGAAGGTCCCGGATAGTTGGAGTTTCCGGGTGTATTTGAGTAGCTGCCCGATTTGGCATAGCCATTTGCAAGCTGACAGGCGTTAACGGAAGGGAAATTCCGATTCAGATCTACTCCGTTGATGTTTGATTTCTTGCTTGTAGACCCGCTATCGATATTGTGCTCTCGTCCGTCGGGGTTGATTAGGGGAACGGTTTCGAAAACAACCTTCTGAAGCAAAGCGCGGGTGTGCTCATGGATTTCGGCTTGCTTTGCCATCTCGTCCAGCTGCTTTAGAATGAAGACACTTCCGGCGAACTCGTTGGCGTGGATTTGGCCTGTAAGCAATATCATTGGCTTTTCTTCACTGTGGGCATCTTCTTCCGCGCTTTCTTTCGATTCAAGGCTCAAAGATACCGAATATATATTGCGGCCTTGGGCGCTTTCACCGATTTTTCGTACGGTGAAGCCTTCGCGTCCGGTAAAGTTCAGTATGAAGCTTTCCAGTTCGGCATAACTGTAGCTTTTGGTAAGATCGAGAGACAAGTCCTGAGTGCTTGCGGCAGGCTGCATCGTTTCCCAGGTCGCTTTCATAGCGTCTGAATAATCTTCGGCTGACATACCGGGTATCAAAAAACAGCCGTATGATGAAAGCTCAGAATTTATGACCTCAAAAGCAGTCATGGCATTCTCCGGGTTTATTTCAACAGGTTCTTGGGTATCCTGGGGTTCCAGAGACCCCTGGGATTCGTCAGGCTCGTCCACAGCTTCCTGTTCCTGGGAAGGCGGCTCAAAACACGCGGTGAAAAGCAGAACGAAAGCTAATAGCAAGACAAGGGCGTATTGCTTTTTTCTGACTACTCCCAAATAAGCTTGCTCCTTTTGTCCGCCAAAAGACGGCGGCTATCGCGTTTTCCTCACTAAAACTATTGGGGTTTGTTGTTCTTGGTTACCGGCGGGATTACTTGACATTACGCTTTCAAGCCACGCCTTATCAACACCCTTGGAGTAACCCACGGCCCAGGCTATCCCTAAATCACACGCGTCGATAATAGCCGCTTCGCAGCCAAGTTCATCGGCTATTTGTTGGGAAATACCGTGAGAATCTTTTGGGCCCATTATCGAATAGTAATCGTAGGGGGGAATACACCCTAAAACGTCATCGATTTGACCCGAGTCTTCTCCGGCTACAACGTAAAACCATCCTTTTTGCCTGAGCAGTTTTCCCAGAGCACCCGCCACAGCGGCAAATATGGTGCGGGGGGGTCCTATCTCCTCCAGAAGAACCTGCATAGATAAAGGGTTAGCCATGGGAACCGTGCCGGCGAACGGGGCATCGGTTTGATCCACAAAACGGGAGAGTAATTTCGCCCAAAAACCGGGTTCACAGGCGCCTTCCATTAGCATGCGGCCCTCCATTATGGCGGCTACACAAGAAGACAAGGTCACAACATCGCCTGGCTTCGCCCCCGGTACGAGAGTTTTCATAACCTCAACCGGGTCATGGCTTTCGGTAAGCAAGGGGGTCCTTATAGCCGTAAGGGACACCCCATCAGGCAAGCTGCGTGAGCTCGGGGAAAATTTGGGGAGGTAGTCAACGTCAAACCCTAAGCTTTCCCAAGTCTCTCTAAGAACAGCGCTTTTAGGGGTGGCAGTTATTCCCAAAATAAGTGTATCATGAGCTTTTTCCCACTGGCCGGCCGCGGCTTGAGCCCGGGCCAAAACCACAAACTCGTGTTCATGAAAATTGGAGGGCTTAAGCGCCATGAATTCCTCCAAATACTTAACCAGCTCTTCCTTCATGCCCTTTTCTTCAAAAAGACGGCACATTCTTTTGTACGCAACTCTAATAGGGAACTTGTAGCTGGAGTTCTTACTTATTTCGAAAGCTTCGCTGAAAGTAGTAAAAGCTGCTTCTTTATCCTGTAGAAAAAAGTATTCAATATCCCCCAGAAGCAAATGCGGCCACGGGTTATCGGGGTATACGAGGGTTAGTCTTTTTACAGCGTCGAAGGCTTTTTTGTACTGCTTCTGCTTTAGGTAAATGTGCACGAGCAGTCTTCCGCACCTTAAAGAAGGCCTTATGCTCAGGGCATCTTCAAGAAGCGTTTGTGCTGAGCCTTCTTCTCCGGATTCTAACAAGCCTTTGGCACCCATATATACAACATACGGGTCATGTTCGGCTTTTGCCAGACATGCAAAACCTCGGCGAGCCATTGTCTTAAATCCAAGCATGTCCATAAAGCGGAGCGCATAAACGCCCACTGAAGCCAAAACAACACACCCTTTCGGAAGGTTCATTCCACCCATGCTACCACGATCATTTTCGTTTCTCAACAGGGACTCCCAAGTTGCGGCAGCTTCGAGTAGTGGATAATTAATCCTGTTTGACTTATACCCCCCGGGGGTATAATCTGAACATGCCAAAGCGTTAAGGGAGGGGATTAGGGTGAAACAGGAGATCTATGAGATCGAAGGGATGCATTGCGCGGCTTGTTCAGCCGCGGTGGAAAGGGTCACTCGCAAGCTCCCAGGGGTGTCGCGTTCTGATGTGAACCTCACCACTAATAAAATGACCATAGAATATGATGAGCATGCTGTAACCCCTCAAGACATTATGGAAAAGGTGGAAAAAGCCGGCTTTAAGGCCTTGCCTTTCGCCAAAGAACAAACACCCGCAGATACAAAAGATAAGGAACAAGCCGAGTTTCGGGCACAGCGCACGGGCTTGATCGCGGCTTTATTGCTTTCAAGCGTTTTACTTTACGTTTCTATGGGGGGTATGATGTTCAACGCTCCCTTACCGCCGCTTTTTGGCATGGTGGAGCACCCGGTGAATTTCGCCATTGTACAAATGCTTCTGGCATTATCCATTATCCTCATTGAAAGAAGGTTCTACATTAGCGGTTTTAAGGCCCTGCGCCACCTAAACCCTAACATGGATTCTTTGGTTGCCATTGGCAGTTCCACGGCCTTTGTGTATAGCTTAGGCGTTTTGTTTCTGCTCACAGACAACCCTAATCTGGTTCACGGGCTATATTTCGAAGCGTCTGCTGTGGTTGTAGCATTGGTATCACTGGGTAAATTCATCGAGGAAGGAAGCAAGCGCAAAACCACCGGAGCCATAAAAAAACTTATGGAACTGGCGCCCGATACCGCGCTTCTTATGCAAAGCGATGGCAGTTACCGAGAAGTGCAAACCCAGACACTAAATGTGGGCGATACTGTGATGGTTAAGCCGGGCAGTAAAGTTCCGGTAGATGGTGTGGTTATCCGCGGGGTTAGCGGTGTAGACGAATCTATGCTTACAGGCGAGAGTATGCCTGTGGAAAAAACCGTAGACAGCCGTGTTATAGGCGGAAGTATCAACCAAAACGGCGCTTTGACGATTAAGGTAACCCAAGTAGGCGCTGATACGGTACTGTCAAAGATAATTAAGTTTGTTGAAGACGCGCAAGGCAAAAAGGCCCCCATCTCCAAAATTGCCGATAAGGTGGCAGGTTTTTTTGTTCCCATTGTTATTGGTATAGCGTTGGTCTCCGCCTTGGTGTGGACCATCGCCGGCAAGGGGCCGTCCTTCGTGCTTGCGGTATTTACGGCAGTTTTGGTTATTGCGTGCCCGTGTGCCATGGGACTCGCCACCCCTACGGCCATAGTGGTAGGGACCGGTCTTGGGGCAAGCCATGGCATACTCATACGCAGCGGTGAGGCCCTTGAGGTTACCCACAACGTCGGAGTGGTGGTTTTGGACAAAACCGGGACGGTAACCTTGGGTAAACCATCCATAACAGATGTAATACCTTTGGGTATTCAAGAGGATGAACTTTTGCTGATTGCGGCGTCTGTGGAATCGGTGTCAGGTCACCCTTTAGCCGACGCCATTGTGGAAGGTGCGGCCAGAAAGGGTGTCAAGGACATTTTGGTTGTCTCTGATTTTCAGAATTATTCGGGAAAAGGGGTAGCCGGCGTAATTCCGGATGGTCGAAAGGTTTTGGTGGGAAACGGAAAACTAATGGAGGAAAACGGCGTTAAAGCCGAGGCTATGCAAAAACAAGCAAACGCCTTGTCCGGACAGGGGAAAACTGTAATGTTCGCGGCTGTAGACGGGCGTTTGGCGGGTGTAATAGGCGTTAGTGATTTCCTAAAGGATACCAGTAAGGAGGCAATTGAAAGGCTTCACCAGCTTGGTCTCAGAGTCATACTGCTTACAGGTGACAATAGGGGGGCGGCCCGGCATATTGGGGACATGGTGGGAGTCGATGAAGTAATTCCTGAAGTTTTGCCCCAAGATAAAGCCGGCGTTATCCAAGGCCTGCAAAAAGAAGGAAATTTGGTGATGATGGTGGGTGATGGAATTAACGATGCTCCCGCTTTGGTTCAGGCTGATGTGGGTCTTGCCATTGGAAGCGGAAGCGACATCGCCATTGAGTCTGCCGACATCGTTCTCATGAAAGATGATTTGGTTGATGTAGCAAAGGCCATCAATTTGAGTCGCATGACCATTAGAAACATCAAACAAAACTTGTTTTGGGCGTTCTTTTACAACACACTGGGAATTCCTGTTGCGGCCGGAGTTTTGTACCCCGCTTTTGGCATGCTTCTCTCTCCCATGATAGGAGCCTTGGCTATGAGTTTGAGCTCGGTTTTTGTGGTAACCAACGCCCTTAGACTTCGAACCAAAAAGCTATGACAGACAAAATAAAGCATCGCCAGGAACAGGAATATAAGTTGCTTGATAACAGGCTTAGCCGTATCGAAGGCCAAGTCCGGGGCATCCGCAGGATGCTGCAAAGTGAAGCGTATTGTGTGGATATCCTTACA
>CAYPVF010000097.1:0-7375 GCA_964414105.1 uncultured Eubacteriales bacterium | reverse complement strand
GTACCAAGCCGCATCTTGGTGTGCGTATAGATAGATTTTCACTTTACTACCGGCATCGTCACCGTTTCCGTCTGTAACACTAAGCTTCTCGATCATCACATTGCGATTTGTATAGCCAAAATAACCCTCGGACTTGACTGCGAGAGAGACTTGAATTTTGAAGTCATCTAAGTCTGATTTGTCTTGCTCGCCCAAAACAGCCGTTTTCAGGGCTTCGAGAGAGTTGACACCGGGCGCATTGAGGCTGCCGTCAGCATTATCGATGCTGATTTTCGTAGTAGCGTTTTCGCCAAAGCTGCCAACGGCATAAATCTCGCCAGGCTGAGACACTACCTCAAATTCATATTCGGATCTGATCACGGTGAGCGTTTGTTCGCCGTAGACTACAGATTCCCAGTTTTCATCTGCATCAACTAACTTGATGGTGAATTCAAATTCTGTCTTTGTGGCACTGCCCAATGCAACATAGACATAGCCATCTACATCAATATTCTCGGCACACAGTGGATGGCCTGCCATACCTATCACGAACGGCCCTTCGCCATCTGCAGTTGACCTCCACTGCAACACTGATGGCTCGTCGGCGTCAACAAATGGATACCACGCTGTAACGCCATGGGGAACTGTAAAGTACGTGGTTACCGTACGCCCGCTTGCTTGGGTGTTACTTCGGTCCTCATAACTCGTGCTGATTTTGATCCTGTATTCAGCATCATCAACGCCTGCGGGCATCTCCAGCGTCGATTCATAATTGTGGATACCTTCAATCTCTTCTATCGCCCAACTCGGTTTGATGGTCGCTTTGGCTGCGTCTTGTTCTGAAATTACTGTTACAACCTGACTGCCTTCTGCAATGACGACGTCTGTATCCAGGTCAGTTAGGCGGAAATCGATGGTATAATCACCGGCTTCGGAGAACGTAAACTTCCATGGCCCATCTGAGCGGAAATCCTTCGTAATGGGGAATCCTGTTCCCGGCCCCCAGACACCTATGTTAACAAAAGTGTGTTCGACACTTTCGGTGTCGGTAGCTTTGAAGGTTACCGTGGCTGATTCGCTGGGAAGGTTACTCGCCTCGAAACTAAAACGTACCCTAGCATACCCCAACTCTTTCTTTTCTATGGCTTCAAATACGATAGGGGTTGGCTCTGTTTCCACGCCTGCCACTATTATTTCAGGTATTTGGAAACTAAATCCGTATTCTGAATGAGCCGGTTCCCTCACTATCACTGTTCCGCTGGCTTCGGCAAGTACTTCATCGTTATCATCAACATTCACCAGTTTTACGTCTAGTTGGTATGTCCCAACTGCGTCAGACAGGATGTAGACTTCCGTGGTAACATCGTAGCTATCCTTGGAAACCGGAAAGCCCACCCAAGGACCCCAACCGTCTGCGTTGATGTCGTACCAGTTTCCGCTCGTGTCTTTAGCCCAAAACTGGATGTGTTCACCAGCGTCCACCGGCGCAATTCTTACAAAGTCATATCCTGCGGTTCCCTCAATATCTACGGACAGCGTAACTTGTACCGGGTTCAAGCCCTCTATAGCGGTATCTACATCCCCGTTTGTCACTAGTTCGCCTACAACGTAGCTGTCCGCCAAATCCTCATAGCTTATTTTGTAGATGGAATTTGCCGGCGTTGCCACAGGGCCCACAACATCACTGGTCTTAGTACCAGTGTAGCTGCCATATCCGTCTACTATTACTCTTACATACTTGCCCTTGTCTTCCTCAACCAGTCTATAGGTCTTAGATGTTGCGTTGTCAATATCAGTAAACGCTTCATCGCCCGGTTCCTCCCCTTGATCTGCTTCCGCTATTTGCCACTGATACGTTACAGTAGCACCGGTTGGTGCAGTCACAGCTGTAAGCGTCGAACCGGCAACAACATCGCCCTCCGCACCAACAGCACTAACCTCAATGGTAATAGGCACATAATCCCCGCCGGTTGGAGGCGGCTGGTGTCCCACATCAACGCCGCCTACTTCGGCTGTCACGCCTTCGGCGACTTTCACGGTTTTAGGTTTCTGTTCGATGGTGGAATCTTCGGAGTTGATTTGAGCTTCTTCTATCACACCGTCTCCCGACACTTCAGCCGGTGAGTTTAGAATCAAAGTGCCAATGGAAGACTCAGCTTGTTGAACTATACTGATTGCTTCCATGACCTCGGGGCTTGTTTCAAGTTCTACGATGTGCCCGCTTTCTAGCTCCAAGATGATGGAACCTGCATTGACCTCTACTCTTTTGAAGTTACCGACGAGGACAATCTTGGAGTCTTCTGCCAAACCATCGTCCAAAACTACGTCACCGATACCGTCCCCTTCAATATCTCGTTCTTCAACCCTAGCCGAAGCGAGCAAGCTCACAACGTCAATTTTGGTTGTGCCTTCAGCGGCCAAGGTAACATTTTCTTTGTCAACGATGACAACACCCAAAATAGAGTCGATTACGATTACGCTGTGAGAGCCGCCGCCGCTGACCTGGGTGTTACCCTCCACTACCACATTTTCAAGTGTTACTTCCCCGTCTTCTACAGACTGGGCGATAAGCAAATCTCCTTTTATAACAAGGTTTCGTAGGGTTACGCCGTCTGACGCCACCACGACGCCACCATCTATTTCAGTTACTTCCGTCGAACCGTAAACGCCTGGCTCGTCATAAATCTCAGCAAACATGCGGTCCAAAATAGTTACAGTTTCAGCCCTTGTAATGCTCTCCTCGGGTCCGAAAGAACCGTCAGTATATCCTTTGATCAAACCTCCATGGGCGCAAGCCATAACTTCGGCCTTGCTCCAGGCAGGTATGGTGTCGGCGTCAGTAAAGGCAAAATCGGCCACGTCTTTGTCAAGCTTCGTGAGACGTGCCAACACAACTGCCGCTTCTTGCCTGCTAATATCCCTATTGGGCCCGACAGTTCCGTCGGTATATCCCTGCAAGTAACCTGCCGCAAAAGCTTTTCCTATGTCCTCGCCAAACCAATCACCAGAATGTACATCGGTAAAAACGATGGGTTTAACAGAAACAAAACCAAATGTCCTGTTTATAAGCGCGGCAAATTCCGCCCTTGTAATAGAACCGTCGGGTCGGATGGAGCCGTCTTCGTAACCCTTAATAATCCCGCGGGAATTCCAAAGCTCCAAAGCACCCTTTGCCCAATGGCCGTCGAGTTCGGAAGCTTCAGCGAATGCTACGGGGGTTTTGGGTAAGAACGGCGACAACATGGAGACAGCGACAATGATCGCCAGCAAACCGAGACTCCGCTTCCTTAGCACACTACCTACCTCCTTGGTATTTGTGGTCACCTAATGGACCTGTGATACTCTCACCACCCATCTAGAGAACCTGCGTGTTTTCTACTGGCCCTCCATTATGTGATTATCGGAAATGACATAGGGTTTTTTAGGGCCAAGTCAAAAGGATATTCCGGCTATCCGTTGAAAGCCTTCTGGTCAGAAAAAGTGCACCTCAAATCGCGTGGGGCTGGATTCTGCTACATACCCGTTAACAACCACGCAAAAAGGATGATGGCTACAATGCAGATAGTCGAGATTTGTGATACGCAACAAAGGACAAAAATCGCAGAAGACGTGTTGGAATCGTTGCCTCAATGGTTTGGGATACCCGAACAAACACGGAAATATATCGAGAATAGCGGAAGTTTGCCTTTTTTTGCGGCTACTCAAGGACCCACAATTTTGGGGTTTGTCGCCATGAAACAAAACAGCCGCTATACTGCCGAAGTTTATGTAATGGGAGTTCTGCCCCACCATCATAGACAAGGCGTTGGCAAAGCTTTGATTGACTACGTTACAGAATGGGCAAAAACCTCGGGATATGAATTCCTAATGGTGAAGACCCTTGACGAATCACACCCTGACGTTAATTACGCCAACACCAGGAAGTTCTACATCGGCATGGGGTTTAGGCCGCTGGAATGCTTGCCCGAATTATGGGGAAAACAAAATCCATGCTTACTCATGGTTAAGCATATTGCGTAAACCTTTGGTAAGCGGCGTCCCTGGCGACCCCATAAAGGTGGGGTTTTACAGCGTTACGGCTGTACCCACGCTGCACGGGAAAGTCTCAGAACGAAAAGCTTCGAACACTAGATGACTTTGCCGAGCCCCTACACAATGGCATAGTGCCAACCGGCGGACGCCGAAGTTCCTTAGTTCTTGAGAAATCTTCTTGACGGATGCGTCATCGCTCCTCAAAAGGTGCGGTCCGCCCAGCACGGTGTAGACACTGCTGATGCCGGTGAATTTAGCTATGTAAGTAAGGGTGTTGATTATTCCGGCGTGAGCGCACCCCAGTATGACCGATAGCCCTAATTTGGTTATGATGGCCAAAGACTGATCGTCGATTATGGGATCGGGGACATACGCGCCGTTTTCTTTTCTGAAGAGGGTCGGCTCCACGTGCTCGAAATCGTTTACTCTAGGGACCGGCCCCGTCGCCCAAATCCCTTTGGCGAGCTCAGTTGGCCCATGGATTTCGGCAAAGCGGGCTCCGAGGTTTACATAGGATTCCCGAGTGAGGGGAGGCCCCAAGTAGGACGGTGATTTTCCTTGTGCTATCCTATACTTTTGGTCAAACACTCCGGGGCAGGTTATGACATCCATTTCGCCCACTGTCTCTAGCAGGGATTCCAAACCACCAATATGGTCGTCATGCCCGTGACTAATCACCAACATTTTCGCGGAGGCAAGATCAATCCCCAATTTTGTGGCATTGTGCTTAAGGGCAAATCCCGAACCGGTATCGAACAGTATTGGCCCCTCGGCCGTTTCCAACCAGATTGAAAGGCCGTGCTCACCCAAGAGCCCCCGTTTGTTACATGTATCTTCCACCAGTGTTGTTAAGCCGACCGTCATTCATATCCTCCTAGGATGAAATATGATGCAAATGTCATCTGGCTGCTTGCGCTTTTATCTCCCTTAATTCTGTCCTTCGGCACATAAAAAGTCTATCCGAAAAATCGCCGTGCACCTCCTTCTTCGACCATTGATTCGTAAGATTAGCACACAAAAGGGCAGGCTTTAGCCAAAAGGATGTGGAACAAATATCTGTGCGCGACCGGCATTTTGACCACCAAAAGGAGGCATAAATCAGTTGGACACCACTGTGTATCAAAACAGAATAGCCAAACTGCGTCGGCTGATGCAGGCAGACGGTATCGGGGGTTTCATATCCACCGCTTCAAAAAACCTTTATTACTTCTCAGGATTTCACGAAGTTCCAGACCCGAGATACCTTGGGGTTTTTATCCCTATAACCGGAGAGCCGGTTCTTGTGGCAAACGATCTTTACGAAACACAAGTCCGGGAGACCAGTTGGATACCGACGGTAATCACTTGGACTGATGGAGAAGAACCTATAGACAAGCTGGCTAAGGTTATCGAAGACGCGGGACTCGGCGATAAGACTTTCGCTGTAGACGATTCAATGTGGAGCAGTTTTCTTCTTACTTTACAAAGGGTACTGCCCAAAGCCAAATTCATCTCCAGCTTGGAATACATCTCGGCTTTGCGGCGTATCAAATCGCCCGAAGAAAAACAGCTACTTATGCATGTTGGCGCCGCCACAGACAAAGTGATGGCGAAAGCTATAGCCGCCGTCAAAGCGGGGGTAGTGGAATCTTCCGTCGCAAATGTCATCCAGCAGGGTTTCAAGGAATTTGGGATGGTGTCAGGCGGCGGTATCGTTGGTTCTGGCATTTACAGCGCACAGCCGCACTACAAAGCCAACACCAAAACCATACAAGAAGGCGACAGTGTGGTTTTGGACTTTGGCGGCACATGGGAGCTGTACCATTCCGACATGACCCGGACAGTTTTTGTGGGAGAACCTGACGCCGAGTACAAAAAGATTTACGATACGGTTAGAAAGGCTCAGGAAAAAACCATAGAAGCCGTAAGGCCCGGAATGACTTGCCAGGACGTGGACAGGGTTGCAAGAAGAATCATCACCGATGCGGGGTACGGTAAGTACTTTATCCACAGGCTAGGTCACGGGATTGGGCTTGACGGCCACGAGGAGCCCAGCATGGTTGAGGGCAACACCTTGGTTGTGGAAGCAGGCCTTACTTTCAGTGTGGAACCAGGAATCTATATCCCGGGCCGGTATGGAGTGCGCATCGAAGACTGTGTGATTGTAACTGATACCGGGTGCGAGCTTTTCACGGACTATAGCAGGGATTTGGTGGTTATTCGCTAACACAGCATACGGCAAAAACTTATCGCGGACCTGGCTTCTTTCCACAGGGAGACGGGTCCGCAGTTTTTAACCATATTTACGGAATATTGAGATATCACCTGCAATATTTGAATGAACCACTAACAATCGGTATAATGATGGTAGTTAAGCAAAATTAAGGTTTCCAAGGTTAAAAAGAAGGGAGAACAGACAAATCGACTTAATCAACAAAACCGTGATACACAAAGTGTTTGGAGAGGGAATCGTCATTAGCTGCGATGACTCTTATGTGGAAATTGGTTTTCCCTCGTTTCCTTCTGAAAACAAGATGTTCCTCTTCCCCGATGCGTTTGGAACCTATCTTAAGCTCGTGGACGAAAAAGCCGCCACTGCTATCGGTAAGCTGGTCCAACAAAGCAAACAGGAATCAGAACGGGAGTTTCTGCAGCACCAGAGGTTAAGAGTTCTTCAAGAAGAAGACCGCAGGCGTGTTTTGGAGCAAGAAAGGCTTGCGAAAAAGCGCAAAACCTACAGATTGCATCCCCGTTCCCAGTCGGTGTTCTGGTGTGAGACCGATGAGGAGGACAGTATTTTTACCAGCTGGGCTGTATTCACAGGCGTGATAGAAAGTGGCCTGAAGAAAGGGCGTCCAAAGCGTTTAGCCCAAATAAATCAGAACAGCGCGTGCCTACTGACGGTAAGAGAATCGGATATTCCTGAAAGGAAACGGCGCGTTTTGGGGGCATTCATGGTGAGTGAAGATTTTTCGCCAAAGCGCTGCGACGACGGATATATCCCGGCCCACCCCAAATATAGGCTTCGCCTATCGGCGCAAGAATCGGAAAAAGTGCTTTTTTGGAATTATTACATCAACAAACGATACCCCCATAAAATAACTTGGAACACAGGACGTCACCGTTACTTCGATAACATCTGGATGGCACAAATCCTTAAAGATATCGCGGCTTTACGAAAAGGAACCGAGGACGAAGAATCGGCCGAACAATTTCTACAGTATTTCTGCCAGATGAACCGAATAAGTAAGGAAGACATACCGGAACCCGTCGGCGCCTTAGCAGGAGATTAGTTTCCGTTAAAGGCTTTTTGCTGCCTCGGATATTCTTTACACCCGGTTACGTGGGAAAAGCCTGTTCATGGCGCAGGCTATGAACACCACTG
>CAYPVF010000096.1:6499-7400 GCA_964414105.1 uncultured Eubacteriales bacterium | reverse complement strand
CTTGAAACCTGGTCTGACGGAGAAAAATTGTTTGTGGGCAGTACCGCAAATCTATTGAGCCAACCGGAGTTCAAAGACATTGACAAAGTGAAGAAGCTTCTTTCGGTTATTGAAAGTGAAGACTTAATCAAGTGTGTTTTGGGAAGGGAACCGCAAGTCGATGGCCCGGCTATCACTATTGGCGGAGAAAATGAATCCGAGGCTGCCAGAGGTTTTAGCATGGTTTACGGCAAGTTTTCCGCGGGTAAGAATCAAGGCAAAATCGGTCTTTTGGGTCCCAAAAGAATGGATTACTCTAAATCGGTCGCTATTGTGAAATTTTTCGAAAGCAGGTTATCTTTTTACCTATCGCAACTTCCGTGATATGTGACGCAGTCAGGGGGAACAAGATGACTCTCAAACAAGCCGCTCAGGGCTCAGAAATCGATGAAAAGCTGGCAGCTTTGCTCACAAACTCCAATGCGGTACGGGCTATCGCGTCGGCGGTGGAGGGTACAATCGGCCCCAAAGGCCTTGATACGCTTCTTGTGGATCGATACGGGGAGGTTGTCATAACCAACGATGGTATGACCATTCTTACCAAAATGGACGTTACACACCCGGCAGCCAAAATGGTCATTAACACAGCAAAAGCCCAAGAAGAAGAAGTGGGTGACGGTACTACAACAGCCACAATAGTAGCCGGCGCCCTTTTGGCGGAAGGGGTATCCCAGGCTATTCGCGGGGTGCCCGTGACCAGGCTCATCGACGGGATCAAAACTGGAATGACCAAAGCTGTGGAGTTTGTGCAAGAAAAAGCCACAAAAATCCAAGGGGTGGATGATCCTTTATTGGGAAAGGTTGCCCTTATCGCGGGCCGCGGACACAAAGATGTCGCGGATCTGATCATCTCCGCGGCCAA
>CAYPVF010000096.1:6152-6489 GCA_964414105.1 uncultured Eubacteriales bacterium | reverse complement strand
AACTTCTTGATGGCAGGTTCAAGCTGGCCGAGACTATTGTGGCGAAAGAGGGCGCCAGTAACGAAGTTTTCGCGGGGATAATTGTCGACAAGAAGCGGCTTGAGGATGAGATGCCTGAATGCCTGGATAACCCCAAAATTCTGGTTGTCGACGATGCCTTGGAGCCGGAAGAGGTCGAAGACGAAGCTTTAGCCACAGAGGCAGGCTTTAACCGATACCTTGCGTTACAAGAAGAGTTCAAAACAAATTTGTCCAAAGTAATAGAATTGGGCGTTAACTTAATAGTGGTAGACAAAAATATCTGTGATGTAGCGGTGGAAATGCTTCTGGACGCGGG
>CAYPVF010000096.1:0-6142 GCA_964414105.1 uncultured Eubacteriales bacterium | reverse complement strand
TGGCCAGGGTATCGTCTATGGAACTAAGGAAAGTGTGTGAGCATACAGGCGCCAGAAGCTTGAAACGCACTGGTCTCAAGAAAACCGCGTGCGAATTGGAAAAGTACCTTGGCAGTGCCGACCGGGTATATCAAGATCAAAGGCTCGACAACATACGGATTCTTGGGGGTAAAGGAAAGCCCATGGCCACTGTTTTGGTAGGCGCCACTACAGAGGAAGTGCGCGGTGAGAGAGAGCGGATATGTACCGACGCGGCCTCTTCTGTGCAGGCTGCCATTAAAGGTGGTGTGGTCCCCGGCGGCGGCGCCGTAGAGATGGCGGCATCCCTTGAGATAGATAGCGTGAAGGCCTCGCAAAAGGGCATGCAGGTTTACGGTGTGCAGTGTGTAATTGAGGCTTTGAAACGCCCGTTGGCACAAATTGTGGCTAACGCCGGCTATAACCCTTTGGAAAAAGTGGGAGATGTGGCTTCGCGCCAAGGCGAAGAAAATAACTGGAATTTGGCGCTAGACTGCGATACAGGCGAAATAAAGGATATGTTCGAAATGGGTGTGGTAGATCCCGCCACTGTGAAAACCCACGCACTGAAGGCGGCTCTAGAGATCGCCTGCGCAATTTTACGCATTGATACTATTATTAAGAAGAAAGAAGAAACCGACGACACTAAGAAACCTAAGAACGCTTTGGAGGCTACGGGCTTTTGAGTAAGGATTATTATGAAGTTCTAGGAATAAATAAAGACGCCGGCCCTGATGACATTAAACGGGCTTTTCGGCAATTGGCGAAAAAGTATCACCCCGACGCGAACCCGGGAGATTCAACCGCCGAGTCCAAATTTAAAGAAATTAATGAGGCGTACGATGTTCTTTCGGACCCCGGCAAAAAATCCAATTACGATGCTTATGGAAGCCCTGAGGGTCCTGTCGTAGGACCCGGACAAGGCGGCGGGGGCGACAATCCCTTCGGTCAAGTGTTTGGGGATTTTGGCGGCTTTCCTTTTGGAAATATTTTTGAGGATCTTGTGGGTGGCGGCAGAAGAAGAAGTTCCGGGCCCAGGCGAGGCGCCGACCTGGAGCTTGAAATGGAAATCACCCTGGAAGAGGCTTTTTCGGGAACAGAAAAGGATGTCCGAATACCCCGGGTAGAGACGTGCTCGCGATGTGAAGGCAGCGGCGCGGAGCCGGGAACAAAAGTGACGACATGTCCCACATGTAACGGAACGGGCCAAGTCCACGAGGCGCGGTCCAGTGTTTTCGGCCAGGTAATGACAGTAACTACGTGTCCTAAATGCGGGGGTACGGGCAAGATCGTAGAAAAGCCTTGCCGCGAATGCGACGGTATGGGCCAGGTTCAAAGAAGCCGCGTGGTTACCGTCAAAGTGCCTGCAGGCGCTGATTCCGGGCTTCGTTTGCGGTTGGCTGGTCAAGGTAACGCCGGTGTTAAGGGCGGGTCTACAGGGGATCTTTATGTGGCCATTTTCGTAAGGCCCCACGCTTTGTTTCAACGCCAGGGTGACGATTTGATTCTAGACAGAGTTATAAGTTTTCCTCTGGCTGCCGTGGGCGGTACAACGCAAATACCCACATTAGAAGCGGATATCGATTTGGATATACCGGCGGGAACTCAACCCGGCGCTGTTTTGCGCGTCAGAAATAAAGGCATGCCTCGACTTCGGCAAAGAAGTAAGGGCGACCTTTTGGTTCGGGTCAACGTGCGCGTTCCCACCAAGCTTTCGGCAAAAGAAAAGGAGGCTTTAAAAAGCCTGGGCAAGCTCGATGGTGAAAGTTTTAAGGATTCCCGTAACCTTTTTCAACGCCTAAAAGGCGCTGGAGAGTCGGGTAAGTAGGGGGGTATCTTGAAACATACTCCCGCCCAGTTTTTTCTTTCGCCTGACATGGTTTTGGGGAACGAGATTGTACTCACGGGCGAATTGTACGTGCACGCCTTAGCTAAACGCTTAAGACACAAAGAAGTGTTCCGCGCGGTTTTGGGGGAAACTATATATACTGCCAGGGTAGAGTCCCTAAAAGATGGTAAGCTGACAGCGTCTATTTTGGACAGAGTAAGCACCGCTTCGCCCAACGCTAAGATCCACCTGTACCCCGCCCTGCTAAAGGGGCAGAAGTTTGATCTGGTTGTGGAAAAGGCTACCGAGCTTGGGGTGGCCTCCATCAATCCGGTAATAACACGGCGGGCAATCCCGCGGATAGACCCGGAGAAAGCGGCGGTCAAAAGAAAGCGTTGGGAAAGAATCGCAAAAGAAGCATCCCAACAATGCGGTCGCCCGGACCTGCCCGAAATCCGCGGCATCCTGGGGTTCAACCACATTGTTGCAGAAGGTCTGCCAGGTATCCTTCTTTTAGCTTATGAGCACCAAGACTCTAATAGTTTGGGTTGCGGAGAGTTGCTCGAGCTTTTCAAAAACGTCAGAGAGGTTTCGGTGTTTGTCGGGCCCGAAGGGGGGTTCGACGCTTCAGAGATTCAAGTAGCCTTTGAAAACGGATTTAAGCCATTTTCTTTGGGGCCCTACATCTTAAAAGCCGAGACGGCGTCTATAGCTGCCGCCGCAATCATCGCGCGGCTTATGCACGAGACCCGAAGCTAGTCGCGGCATTATATCTGCCCCCGGCCAATACTTTGAATGGGAGTCATTCCTTTTGAAACGGCATTGGGGGTTTTTTTATGCTGGCGCTACGATCCAAGTATATCGTGTCTTTGACCATGGCTTTTGTACTTTGGGCTGCTTGCGGCGCCGATTTGGTGGGCATGTATAACCCAGGTAGGGTGATGCCGGCGCTGGCGCCGGTCTATCGGGGTCATACCGGCAATGCCGCCGCGAGTCTTATGTTTAATGTAGATTGGGGTGAGGAGTTTCTTCCGGAAATTTTGAACATCCTGGAAGCAAAGGCCGTCAAGGCTACTTTCTTTATGACAGGCGCTTGGGCGGAACACAACTCTCAACTGGCCAAATCCATTACTGAAGCAGGCCATGAGCTTGGAAACCACGGGGGTTCCCATGTGCACGTGGAAACCATATCCAAACAGGAGCTGCTTGACGTAATAAGAACAGGCGAAGAACGGATATTCGACGCTACCGGGGTTAAACCTGCGAAGCTTTTTGCGCCTCCTTACGGCGAATGGACAGACAACACAGTGAGCTGGGCTTTTGAAATCGGGTACCAGACAATTTTGTGGACCACGGACACTGTGGATTGGCAGCGGCCGGCGCCTGAAACAATCTGGAAACGGGCCTTAGCGGGGGCTGAGCCCGGGTGCCTATTGTTAATGCATCCCACGGAAAACACGGTAACTGCCCTTGCCACAATTATTGATGGGTACAAAGAAAAAGGTTTGGCTTTTGTGACAGTATCCGATAACGTCACAAGGCGACCTTGAGGGTTCCGAACCACGTTGACGGTGACATGGGGTAATTTGAACCACGTCGGCATCGACATGGGGTATTTTGAACCACGTCAGCAGCGACTTGGGGTATTTTGAACCAGGTCGGCGGCGACTTGGGGTAATTTGAACCACGTCGGCAGCGACATGGGGTAATTTGAACCACGTTGGCGGTGACACGGGGTATTTTGAACCAGGTCGGCAGCGACACGGGGTATTTTGAACCACGTCGGCGGCGACACGGGGTATTTTGAACCACGTCGGCGGCGACCTGGGGTAATCTGAACCACCTTGGCATTGACATGGGGTATTTTGAACCACGTTGGCAGCTTACGCCTCCCTGCAATTTGTGGACAAGCGCTGCGCCTATAATGGTTTCGGGGTAAAATCATAATTGTGATTCGATTTTTGCGGAGGTTTTCTATTTGGGCAGTAAAACGGTTTCGTTTAAAACGCTTGGATGCCGACAGAATCAGTATGATACTGATTTTTTGAAGCAGACTTTCAGAGAAAAAGGGTTTCGAGTAGTAGATTCGGGGCCCAGTGATCTCGTGGTAGTGAATACTTGCGCTGTCACAACTAGAAGCGCCGCCAAGTGTCGGCAGGCTATAAGGGCCGCGGCCAGGACCGGTGCCAAGGTTCTGGTGACGGGTTGTTACTCACAAGTGGCCAAAGATGAAATAGCCGATATACCCGGGGTTTTGATAGTTTCGGGTGTACACGCTAGGGGAGAATTGGCGTCTTTGGCGGAAAAGGCTTTGGAAGCAAAGCCTTCCCAGGATTTTGCTCGACCATCTGTCCAAAACGCGCTAAGTAGCGGTCATGCGCCTATCATGGCTGTAAGGCCCCACGAAGAACGAGAGTCTTTCGAAGAAACCCCCGTGCCATCGCCTTCCCTCACCAGGGCTTACTTAAAAATCCAGGAAGGCTGCGGCGATTTCTGCACGTACTGCATAGTACCTTTTGCCAGAGGTCCGTCCCGTTCCAGGGATCCCAAAAGGGTCCTTGGGGAAGTTGAAGACCTTGTTCAAAAGGGGTTCAAGGAGTTGGTGCTCACCGGAACCCACTTGGGCTTGTACGGCCGCGATTTGGTCACGAACAAGACCTCACTGGCGAAAATGGTGAGGGATATATGCCGGGTGCCAGGCCTAATGCGTTTGCGTTTGAGCTCTTTGGAGCCCCACGATGTTACTCAGGATCTAATCGACTGCCTCAGGTACCCACAGGTGTGTCACCACCTGCATTTACCTATTCAAAGCGGAAGCGAGCGAATATTGAGGCTTATGGGCAGAAGATATAAAGCCGAGGAGTTTCTTGTGACCCTGGAAAATGTTCGAAAAGTAGCGCCTGACGTTGGAATATCTACAGATATAATTGCCGGTTTTCCCGGGGAAACAGAAGACGACCACAAGGACACCTTGAAAGTCATGCGAGCGGCCGGTTTTTCGAGAGTACACACATTCAAGTTTTCAGCGCGTCCCGGAACTAGGGCTTGGGAGTTCCCCGGCAAAGTGCCTGAAAAACTAAAGCAATCCAGGGTCACTGAGATAATGGGGCTAGGCGGGGAACTTTCTTCGAAATTTCACAGTAAACATGTAGGCGGGGATTTTGAGGTTCTGGTAGAAGAGGCGCAGGCCGCCCAGGGCTTTTTGACGGGGGTCACCAGAAACTTTGTCCGCTGCTATTTCACAGGTGGCGATGAACTCAAAGAAACGCTTCAGAACGTGAGGGCAAAAAGTGTCACGTCCACTGGAGTGTTGTGCGAGATTTTGGCCGCCTCCAAGTAGAGAAAACAGGAGGATTGCGATGTCAACGCGGTTGGGTCTCCTTTTTGGCGGCAGATCCGGTGAACATGAGGTTTCGGTAAGGTCCGGGCACGCAGTGTGGAAGGCTTCTGTAGACGCGGGTTTCAATGTTGTGGGGATAGGGGTCACTCGGCAAGGTGAATTTGTTTACCTGGGCGACTGTAAAGACTTTTTCTCCAAAAACCCTCAAGAAGTCGACGCCTACATGGGCCAGAAATGTTTCATTTTTCCCGATCCCACCATGGCCGGCATTTATGTGGAAAAAGGTGGGGTTTTCGGTCCGGAAGGCATCAAGGTGGATGTCATTTTTCCGGTTTTGCATGGTTCATACGGCGAGGATGGCGCCGTGCAAGGTTTGCTGGAACTGGCGGGAATTCCTTATGTGGGTGCTCCCGTGCTGGGCTCGGCTCTGTGTATGGATAAAGACACGGCCAAGCAGATTTTGGCTCATCAGGGCGTTCCCCATGTTCCCGCTTTTGCAGTAGACAGGTTCTCCTGGCAAGTTGACAGGCCTCAAGTGCTTGGCCAATTATCCAAGAAAATTAGTTATCCTTGTTTTATAAAGCCCTCCGGTTCGGGTTCCAGCCTTGGGGTCAGCAAGGTTAAACGATTTGAGGAAGTTTCAGATGCCCTGGACGCGGCGTTTTTGTACGATACCAAAGCCCTTATCGAGCCGTCCCAAGAGGCACTTATGGAGATCGAATGCAGTGTCATGGGTAATCACGAGCCAGTAGCTTCTGTACCCGGCCAAATTCTGCCCGAACGCGAGTTTTACGACTATGAGGCCAAATACGTGGAGGACACTACGGGACTTTTGATCCCCGCGCCCTTGGACGAAGAGCTCACGAAAAGGGTGCAAGAAGTGGCGGTGCGGGCATTTAAAGCTACCTGTTGCCGCGGAATGGCAAGAGTAGATTTTTTCGTGGATGTGAAAAAAA
>CAYPVF010000095.1:0-7438 GCA_964414105.1 uncultured Eubacteriales bacterium | reverse complement strand
GAGCAAGGCGGCGCGTTTGGCAGCCGGTGGATGGGGCTAAATGTGCCCTGGGGAGGGTATGGGATTCACGGCACCAACAGACCGTGGTCTATAGGGACATACGCGAGCGTCGGCTGTATAAGAAT
The DNA here is from genome assembly GCA_964414105.1 of uncultured Eubacteriales bacterium. Taxonomy (GTDB): domain Bacteria; phylum Bacillota; class Sulfobacillia; order Fermentithermobacillales; family Fermentithermobacillaceae; genus JAXGZG01. Next base: position 7,313 of record CAYPVF010000095.1, on the reverse strand, counting down.
GTTCAACCAGGATGTAGAAGAAATATACGAAATAGTCGGGGAAGGGACTAGGGTGGTGGTGCGCGGCCCCAGGCCGTATCTGGATTTCGGCAGGGCCCTAAGGCAAGAAGACGTGGGACCCGAGGTGGTTCTGTTACAGGAAAGCCTTAAGTCCGCCGGGTTCGACCCCGGTGATTGCGACGGCAGACTGGGTCCTAACACAGTCGCCCAGATAAAAGAGATGAATTGGTTGTTTGGCTTGGGAATCGGTGATACGGCAACTCTGGACTTATTCACTCTTTTGGGTATAAGGGGGAATGGCCGTGACAAATAATAGGCCGCCCGCAGTCATTATGTTGTTTCTTATAAGCGCGTTTCTTTCGGTTTTTGCCGGTTGTCGGTTCCTAGAAAAAAAGCCATCCGGCGAACTGCCTTTTGAAGGCTTAAAGCTTGTAGTGTGGGATACAGTGGAACCTTCCTTTTCCAGGGCAGAATCTTACCAGGAGCTAATAGAGTTAACGGTTGCGGAGTTTTCCGGGAAATACGGCGCGCAGGTGGACATAGAGTTCGTGTCAAGAGAACATATTTTTGAATTTCTGTATGGCGAGAGTGATGTCGCCCAACCCCCATCTGTCGTTTACTCAACTGAATGTCCGGCTCTACCCAAAGGTGCGGAGGAAATATCGTCAAGCACGTGTTCGTCTGATTACCTCGATCAGGCAGTCGACTATTGGTCGCCCCAAGGGCAGCTTATGGGGGTGCCCGCCTACGTGCATTGGGTGGGCAAAGCAATCCGCGTAAAACGGCAAGACGGTGATGAGATATCATCGGGTTTAGGTTTTTGGCCTGATTCCCAATGGTTTCTGGCGTCAGCCATAGATTTCCCGGATCAGGGATTTAAGCCCGATGCTGCAATCTCTTATCTGGAATGGCTTAAGGATACCTTTAAGGACGAACAGGAGGAGCCTTTGGATGCCTGGGAGGCCGGGCGTGTAGATTCTTTGTGGCCTGTAACCCCCCATATGTACTGTTGGTTGAAATCAGCTTTTGAAGGCCAGGTTACCCTGGGCCCTATTGAAAACCCGTTTGATGACCCTCGTTTTTACTGTTCGGTCCCAGGCTATATAGCGCTGTCGCACGAAGACCCCGAAAAAAGCTGCGCCATTCTTCTGGCAAAAACCCTGGCCCGTAAAAGGGGTATATGGGCTGCAAGAAACATAGGCGCAATTCCCGCGGCTGTAGAAGATGTAGTCATATACGATTTGGAAGCGCCTTTGAACCAGGACGAAAAACGTTTGATTCGAGATTGTTCAGAAAAGATTCCCTCACAATGTCTTACTGCCCAAGAAGCCCTTAGAAGGCGCCAAATATGGCAGGGTTTCGCCCGCGTTACAGAAGAGTTTTTGGGTGGCGCCATCCCTTCCGGCGGCTTAAACCAAAGGATTTTCGAACTGTGGGAAAGCCATACTAAACCGTAGCTTCTGTAATTGCAGGGGGTATGCGGTTTGAGTTTTGCAAAAGACGTCGGCGGGGTAGTATTTAGGTCGGTGCTTATGTTTTTCATAACTTTAGTTGCGGTAAGAATCACAGGGAAAAGGTCCATAGGTCAGTTAGCGCCTTTTGACTTGGTAGTGATAATAATCATGGGCTCGGCTGCCGCCCTTCCATTAGAAGAAGAGGATATCGATTTAGTGCACGGCATTATACCAATAATCGTAATGGCCATGCTGCAGTATATTTTGAGTGTAATCAACATGCATTGGCGCGCGGCGGAAAAAGTCACCCAAGGTATGTCGACGCCTGTGGTGGTAAACGGAATAGTTATGCAAGAAAACCTGAAAAAAGAGAGAATTTCGGAAGCCGATCTACACATAATCCTTAGGCAAGCAGGGGCCGACAAAGTGGAAGACCTGGCTTTGGCGGTAATGGAACCTACCGGCCAGCTTTCCATAGTAAAAAAGCAAGAAGCCCAACCCATTACGGCCAAAGATATGAACGCTATGACTACGTCCAGAATTGATACTGTGCGCGGGCAGCTTCGTCAAAAAAGAAGACAAAGGTTTTGGGATGTAGTAAACTCAGTGCCCGAAAGGGTTTATTCCGGAGGAAAGCGAAAGCTGTTGTGAGTTACCGTATGTGAGGGGGCCTCTTGTTTGGACCGCCAGTGGGCTTTAAGAGCTTTAAACTTTGAACAATACTTAGATGGCGCCGACATGAATGTTCCAACTATGAAACGCAATTTTGAAGATGTCAAATTAAATGAAGAAGATGGCAGATATTTTTCGGGTCTTTCCGAAAGATTAGCAAAAGGTGCGGTAAAGGTACTGGTACTGTCAGAATCCTGGTGCGGCGATTGTGTGGAAAATCTGCCCATTCTATGTAAGCTCGAGTATTTGTACAGATTTATGCAAGTGCTTATATTCCCAAGAGACCGAAATTTGGACATAATGGACCAATACCTGACTGAAGGGGTGCGCGTGATACCGGTTTTCGTGTTCTTTGATGAACAGAACCGCGAAATTGGGCGCTTTGTGGAAAGACCCAAAGGGGCTCACGCTTTCATGGAAAGAACGCGAACCGCCCTTTCGGGGCTATCCCCAGAAGAGCGGGAACGGGGCATGTACAAAGCTAGATCGGAGCTGAGACGAGAGTACAAGAACAGTCTCAGAGACGAGACTATTTCAGAAATCAAGGAGATTCTTTCGGGACGATATGGGCTATAAACCTCTGGAGCTTCTGGAGTTCAAAAAGATGCTGGACATGCTTGCGGCCGAAGCAAGTACCTCTTTGGGTCAGCACTTGGCTTTATCTCTTCTGCCGGGCACTTCAGAGTACGCCAGGGGCGCGCAAGTTTTGGGTAGAGAGATTATGGGTGTTTTGGCGAGCATGGCGGCGCCCAGTCTTTATGGCGCCACGGATATTCGGCCCAAGGCGCAGTTGGCCGCCCAGGGTGTGTCTTTGACTCCCGAAGACCTAACGCAAGTACTCAACATGCTTTTAGCTTTGGAAAGCCTTAGCAAATGGCTGAAGAAAGTCGAGCAAAAAAACCATGCCCTTCATGTTCTTAAGGGGCGGATCCCGGTTTTGGCAGAACTTCGGTCCAGATTGTACGCAACTGTGGACGACGACGGGCAAATCAGGGATTCCGCCAGCCCGAAGCTACTGATTATTCGGCGGTCAATTAAAGAACACCAAAGCAAGCTCAGAAGGCGCGCCGAAGAACTAACCCGTCACAAAAGCGTGTCGCAATACCTTCAGGAAGCCATCGTAACAGTCCGTAACGGCAGGCTTGTATTGCCTGTAAAACAGGAGTTTGCTAACAAGATCCGAGGGTTGGTCCACGATCAATCGTCTTCTGGTCAAACGGTATATCTGGAGCCTGTGGAACTGCTTGAAATGGGCAATCATCTCAGGCGGCTAGAGCTGCGGGAACGAGATGAGATCGACCGCATTTTGTACGAAGTGTCCGCTATGGTAGGCGGCTTCGCTGAAACGCTCATCCCGGGGGTGGGAGCCCTTGCCGATTTTGACCTGGGACTGGCAAAAGCCAGGTTGGCTTCTAGGTGGAGGGGATGTTTCCCTACTATTGTGGATAAACCCATGCTGAAGCTTTCTTGTGCCTGGCACCCGCTGCTCAAAGGTACACCAGTACCCATGAGCATTGAGTTGTCGCAAGATAAAATCAGGACGGTGGTAATAACAGGCCCCAATATGGGAGGGAAAACCGTAGCTCTTAAGACCTGCGGGCTTTTGACGGTGATGGCGTTATCAGGCATGCCCTGCCCTTGCCGGGATGACACTGTTATAGGCAATATCACTGATATCCTTCTGGACATAGGCGACGAACAATCTATAGAAGAGAGCCTTAGCACATTTTCCGCCCATATCTCCAATGTTAAACACATATTGGAAAATGCTAAATCGGGGTCATTGGTTTTAGTCGACGAACTGGGCGCCGGAACAGATCCTAAAGAGGGCGCGGCCCTTGCCTTGGCTATATTGAGGAACCTTAATTCTTCTAGAGCCTTGTCTGTCATCACAAGCCATTTTTCCGAGCTCAAAATAGAGGCTTTGTCGACTTCGGGCATGCAGAATGCTTCGGTTGAATGGGATCCTGTGGAACTAAAGCCCACGTACCGTTTGGTTACAGGAAGACCGGGCAGATCAAACGCTTTTTTAGTTGCCAAAAGGCTTGGTCTGGATGCGGGCCTTCTGGAGGAAGCCAAAAAAAATATGGATCACGAGATATCACGGTTAGAAGATGTCATTGCCGAGCTTGAGGTATCGAACCAAAAGGCGAGGCAAGAGGCGGCACAGGCCACGCTTGAAAGGCAAGCGGCGGAAGGTTTACGGCTGCAGTACCAAGGACGGCTGAAAACTCAGGAGGACGAGAAAAAGAGCATTCTGAACGCGGCCAAAAGGGAAGCCGCGGATATCGTGAGCCGTGCCAGGGTTGATTTTGAAAAGGCCGTAAAAGAATTTAGGGACAGGGAAAGGCCCCAGGGTCATAAGCTTGACGCTATTGCTGATACCATGAGATTGGAGTTCAAAAAAGCATCCTCCGAATTTGACACTGAAACTACCGTTCACGTTGGTGAGCCGTTGACAACCGAGGATGCGGTTTTGGGGACCAGTGTATTGGTTTCGGGGTTTCGTGATACCGCAGTCATTTTGGAGCCGCCGGAATCCGATGGCACTGTGTTGGTGAAAATCGGCTCTTTGACTCTTAGGGCCGCAATTGAGGATTTACGCCGCGCCGAGGATTTAGAGGATGAAAGCAAAAATAAAAAGGCGCAAATTTCCGGTAATATAGCCATGGAGAAGGCCCAAAGCGTCTCGCCGGAAATCGATCTTAGGGGTATGACATCAGACGAGGCGTTCATGGTTTTGGACAAATATTTTGACGACGCTATTTTGGCGGGCCTTTCCCAAGTTATGGTGATTCACGGAAAAGGAACCGGGGCGCTCCGCCGCAACATCAGCCAGTACCTGGAAACGCACAGGCTTGTGGCGGAGTACAGATTAGGCGAAATCGCCCAAGGCGGCTCCGGCGTTACTGTAGTAGTTTTTCGCTGATTCACCAATCAGCGTCGGCTGGGTCCTGTTCCGGTTCTGTCGCGCCTTCCGCACCCGGCTCTTCTTCTTCAAAATCGAAGTCCCACTCAAATTCCTCATCTTCCGAAACATGGTAGGTACACGACGAATTAGGCACTCTTTCCTTGACGAACATTTCTTCGATAATGTCCTCTTGGGGACACAAAGGCCCGGGGAGTAAGCCCGATCTTTTGCATATGGGCGATGTTACGATGCTAGAAGGTTTGGGAAACGATTCGGGAGCCGTCTGTTCTGTGACAACTTTCATCATTTCCCGCCAGATAGTGGCAGGATAACCGCCCCCGGTGATTCTCCACTGAGCCATGGTTTTCTCTTGGTCAAAGCCCATCCAAACGATTCCAACCGTACTTGGCGTGTACCCGCAAAACCAAGCGTCTTTCCAATCGCTTGTGGTGCCCGTTTTGCCGGCGCAAGGACGACCGATGTACGCGGCCGTTCCGGTGCCGCCCCTTTCAGTCACAACCCCTTGCAGAAGGTTAGTCATGAGATAGGCGGTTTCTTCGGACATTACCAAGGTTCGCTTGCTTTGGTGTTCTTCTAACACACTTCCATTCTTATCTTCAACCCTTAAGATGCTTATAGGTTCCACCTTAATGCCCTTGTTGGAAAGGGAACTGTACGCCACTGACATGTCCATTAAAGACACGCCGTCTGTAAGACCGCCTAATGCTACCGACCTTGTGCGGTCCCATCGGCCGCTGGATGTGGGTTGTGTTATCAGGCTTGTGATTCCCATTCGTTGCGCCATTTCCACACTTTGGTCGATGCCTATCATATCTTGTACTTTAGCCGCTACAACGTTTATGGATTCTCTTACGGCTTGCCTCAAAGTCATGGGGCCCTGAAACTCGCCAGAATAGTTTCTGGGCGAGAATTGTTCTTTTGTGACCGGGTCAACCCAAGTAACGGGGGAGTCGTCAACGACGGTTCCGGGCCCCATTCCGGCCTCTATTGCCGGGACATACACGGCGATAGGCTTAAAAGAGGAGCCGGGTTGTCTTTTAGCATCTATAGCGCGGTTCCAGCCCAGCATGCTTTCATGTTGCCGGCCGCCTACGATGGCTAAAAGATGACCTGTTTTAGAATCCATAACTATCGCCGCTGCTTGCATACTATCGCTTCCTTCGTAGGGGAAGTCTTTATCCAAGGCTTTGGCGATAGCTTGTTCCGCGGCTTCTTGGGCTAGCGGACTGTAAGTGGTATAAACATGCAGCCCGCCGCTGTACACCAAGTCGGCCGGATACCTGGAAAGCAACTGTTTCAGCACATAGTCCAAAAAATAGCCTCCGGTTGAGACAACGCTGGGCTTTGCCGAGATTGCTTCAATGGGTTTACCTTTGGCGACTTCAGCCTCATCATTTGTAATGAACCCATAGATAGCCATCTGTTCTAACACTGTATTTCTTCTGGCCAAGGCATCATTTGGGTTATCGGTTGGGTCAAAAATGGCCGGACCTTTCAATAGCCCCGCCAGCATGGCCGATTCTTCCAACGTGACATCTTTTATGGATTTGCCGAAGAACATTCGCGCGGCGGCTTCCGGGCCGTAGGCCCCCCTGCCGAAAGGTACTTGATTCAAATACATCTCAAAGATCTCGTCTTTTGTGTACTGTCGCTCCAAGACCAGGGCTAACACGGCATCTTGCACTTTCCGGTCCCAAGTTCTCGAGTCGGTAAGAAACGCTTTTTTTGCAAGCTGCTGCGTGAGTGTACTTCCCCCCTGCATGCTGCCTCTGCTGGTGAGATTGGAGAAAAGGGCCCTCATTATGGCGCGCAAATCCACACCATAGTGGCTGTAGAAACGGTGGTCTTCCGCGGCCAGAACGGCTTTCTTGAAATTGTCTGGGAGATCTTGAAGTTTCATTGGAACTCGATACTCCGCGGAATGCAGCTCGGTCCAAACTTTGCCGTCTTTGTCGTAAAGATAGGAGACCTCGTCTGGTTTGGGTTCAAGATTACTGAGGGCGGGAAGATCTTTCACAGCCGATACCACAAAAGATACCAGAAACCCGGTAGCAGCGAGACCCGCGGCCAAAAATATGCCCAGAACAGCGTAAAGCGCCTTTCTCTTGCCGGATACTTTTTTGGTTGCCATTGTCTCCATACCTCCAGCGACTTTAAGTAGCCCGCTCATACACATTATGACGCAACAGGTGACTTGTACGGTCCCGTTATTATAACATCTTAGGGTATAATCACCCGAAAGGGATGGAGGGAAG
>CAYPVF010000094.1:0-7537 GCA_964414105.1 uncultured Eubacteriales bacterium | reverse complement strand
TGTCCGTCCAATATGCCCCGAGTAGCGTCGGCTATGGGTTCATCCATGTCGTCGCCCTCCACCAAGACAGTATAGATACCGGTAATGCTACCGACACTGCCTGTCCCTGCCCTTTCCAAAAGCTTTGGCAAATTGGAGAACACCGACGGCGTATATCCCCTCGTTGTAGGGGGTTCGCCTATGGCTAAACCCACTTCCCTTTGGGCCATACACCACCGGGTAACAGAATCCATCATGAAAAGCACCGATAACCCTTTGTCTCGGAAAAACTCGGCAATGGCTGTGGCGACAAATGCCGCCTTTATCCTGGTCACAGCAGGCTGATCTGATGTGGCCACAACAATAACAGATCTTTTGAGGCCCTCTTTTCCCAAGTCTCTCTCTATGAACTCTTTGACTTCCCGGCCCCTTTCACCGATGAGAGCGATAACGTTCACCTGTCCTGATGTGTTTCTGGCGATCATACCCATTAGGGTGGATTTGCCTACACCGGAACCCGCGAAAACGCCAATCCTCTGACCCTGGCCCAAGGGTAACAAAGCGTCAATAGCCCTTATTCCGGTTTCAAAAGGCTTTGTAACACGGGTACGCTCCAAAGCGCCGGGGGGGGTAGATGAGGCGGGATAGTTGGCTTCCGCACGCCACAGAGGACTATTGTCCATAGGGTGTCCCAAACAATTGACCACCCGGCCCAGCATTTCGTCGCCTACGGCGACGGACAGTTCGGTCCCCGTCGCGAACACGGGAGTGCCGGGTTCAATGCCATCCAGCTCACCGTAAGGCATTAACAAGACCTTACCGTTTCTAAAACCTACTACTTCGCCCAACACGCTGTGCCCGCTGGCAGGCGCCAAAGTGCAGAGCTCGCCCATTTTCGCCCTGGGGCCAGACGATTCAATGAGCAGCCCGATGACATCGGTTACATTTCCGCCGTAGGTGAAGGTGCGGGTTTCATTTATGGCGTTCGTATAAGCGTTAAAACCCATATCGTTCATGATCCCTCTGCCTTTGGTAACCTATTTCGCGCCTGTGCCAATGCTTCGGCGATATTGGATATTTGGGCCCCCACAGTGCCGTCTATAAATCCGTGAGGGGTTTTTACTATGACGCCGCTTTCGATGTTGTCGTCCGCCATAACGTCAAAACTCTCAGCCCCGAAATCTTTCATTAGGTTTTGGGACGCGGATTCCACCAAGCTCAGGGATTCCGGAGGCACTTTGACGGTGAACTCCGATTCATCTGACAGAACGTTCATGCAAGCCCTTAGGATGCTAAGAATCCGTTCCGGTTCCAGTTTCAAACTTTCGCCGATAACTCGTTTTGTGGCGTCCACAACCAGTGCTAAGTGAAGGGGTTCCGATACCTTCACCATATTCCGGTAGGAGTCTTTCGCGGCCTCAAGCGCGTCTTGGGCTTCTGCCAAAATTGCTTGGGCGCTGGCGGCGGACGACGTAAAGCCTTCCCTGTATCCTTGCTCGTAGCCTTTTTTCACGATTTGCTCCCTAACGGATTCGGCTTCCAGCCGCGCGTTTTCCAGAATAGCCTGGGCTTTCTTTTGAGCATCCGTGACCACATCGTTTTCGTTGACCGAAGGCTGTGAAGGTTTTTTGAGCAATTCTATAGGCCGTACCGTACGAATAGGCTGATATATTCTGGGTGCTCTAAATACTCTAGACAAGAATCTCGTGACCTCCCCCACGGCTTGTTATGATCTGGCCTTGTTCTTCCAGTCGGCGTATGACCGCCACTATGCGTTGCTGAGCTTCTTCCACATCCCGAACCCTTACCGGGCCGAGGTAATCAATGCTGTCCTGAACGGTTTCCGCCGCTCTGGATGATATATTTCTCAAAATCTTCTGTTTCACTTCGTCGGAAGACCCCTTCATTGCAAGGGGCAAGTCTCTAGTCATATCGACTTCTGCCATAAATAGTTGAACTGCCCTGTCGTCCAGAGAGATGATGTCTTCAAACAAGAACATGCGTCTTTTAATCGCTTCGGACAACTCGGGGTTTTCGGCGTCTAGAGCGCTTAGGATGGTTTTCTCAGTTTGCCTGTCCACATTGTTCAGGATGTCGACTACTGCTTCAACGCCGCCTGTTTTGTTGTAGTCCTGGCTGACCAACGACATTACCTTGTGCTCAAGTACCTTTTCGACTTCTTTCAACACATCCGGGCTGGTGCTTTCCATGGCCGCTATACGTTGGGACACATCTACCTGAAGCTGGGCCGGAAGGGTCGCCATGACGCCTGCCGCTTGTGCTGGGGATAGATAGCTCAGTACCAACGCGACTGTTTGAGGGGATTCGCTTTCGAGATAGTTTGACAGTTGAGAAGGATCAGTACCTTTTGCAAAATCGAAAGGCCTGACCTGGAGCGACACAGTTAATCTTTTCAAGACTTCCCTGGCCCTTTCGTATCCAAGCGCCTTCTCTAAAACAGCTTTAGCGTATTCCAAGCCTCCTTGGTCGATATACTCTTGAGCAACAGCCATATCATTAAACTCGGTCAGAACTTTATCGCGAACATCTTGATCTACTTTCAAGGTCGAGGCAATCTCCAAAGTCAGAGCGTCAATTTCGTCGTCGGGCAAATGCTTCATGACTTGGGCGGACAAATCGGGGCCCAAAGATATGAGCAGTATTGCGGCTTTTTCTATACCGCTTACATGACCTTTGTTAATAGCCATTAGTGTTCGTCCTCCAAAATCCAAGTTTTAAGAAGAGCGGCCACAGTACCCGGGCTCGAACGGGCCAGTTTCTCTACTGATTCTTTTGTGCTCTGTCGTTGCATAACCTCGGGCGAAGGAAGTACGGGTTTAGGAAGCGGAAGGGGCAAGTCATATTCCGGTTCCTCAGCATGGCGTTTACGCCTTCTCGCAAGGAACGCTATTATGGCAGTACCTAGGACCAACGCTACCCCTACCGCCGCGGCGTAGATGTAGGCACGATTAAATTTGGGTTCTGTCGGTTCAATCATGGAATTGCCAATGGTATCGGCCAAACTATGGTCAAATAAGACTCCTGTAACGCTTATTTTGTCGCCCATTTCGGGATCCAGGCCAAGGGCGGCGACTACAGTGTTGGTTATGGCATTTTCTGATGCAGTGTCTAGTTGTTTGTTTACCAAAACCGCTACCGACAGATTCTTCACCTTGCCAGGCGCTTCCACTGTTTCCACTACCATTTGGTCTACTTCGAAATTTTTTATGGTTTCTGTTCTTTGGAAGGAAGAGTCTTCTGCTTGGGATGTCCCGTAAGAGGGAACGTCTAGACCGCCGGCTTGTCCAAAAGGTATGGCACCGGACCCGCTATATGATTCAGTGATCTCTTGCACGCTGCGCAGGGTACCTTCGGGTTCAGTGACGTAACTGGTGCTGACAGTGCTGACTTGATCCATATCCAGGTCCGCCCTTACCTGACAAACGACATTTCCCGGGCCTACAACGGGGCTTAAAAGCGACACAAGCCGCTTTTCAATCTCTTTTTCAACCTTATATGCCACCTCGTAGACTGCTCCCGAGCCCAATCCATATTCGCTGTATTCTTCGGACAGTAGCCTCCCTTGCGAGTCCATGACCGTCACTTCTGTGGGTTTGAGGCCTTCCACGGACCTTGCTACAAGGTTCATGATGCCTTTCACGCTTGTGGCGTTTAGCTCTTGCAGAGGCCTGAGTGTCAGCAGAACAGCGGCAGTGGAGGGCTTACTTGCGGAGGCGAATACGTTGGATTCAGGTAAGACAATATGTACCCTAGCGTCCTCTACCGCGGCGATTGACTTAACTGTACGGGTTAACTCGCCTGAAAGCGCCCTTATGTACTGAACCCGCCTTTCAAAATCAGTGGCCCAAATGCCGTTAGAGCCAATGCTTTCAAACCCTACGACCCCGGAAGCAGGCAGCCCCTGAGAGGCCAAAGAAAGTCGCGTTTTATGTACATGCTCTGACGGGACTTTGATGGTGCTTCCGCCGTCTTCTAATGTGTACGGTATGGCTTGGCGCTCTAGCTCGGACACTATTGCCCCACCGTCTGCCAGGTCTAGGTTCGACCACAAGATTTCATATTGGGGGCCCTTTGCCGTTACAGTTAACATGGCCAGGATACCTAAAAATGCCACAATGGCAACCGAAGACACGATAATTTTGGGCGCCTTTCCCAATCGTTTCCAAGCGTCTCCTAAGCCCTTTGACATGTTTGTTATGGACGAAAGAGTACTAGACACTCAATGTCACCTGCCTTTCGCCTTACAAAGGCATCCTCATAATCTCTTGATAGGCCTCCAAAGCCCGATTTCTTACAGAGACTACAAGATCTAAGGCAAGGCTGGCTTTTTCGGCAGTCAAAACTGCTGTATGCATGTCCCTGGCGTTTCCTGACAGGAGATCGAGCTGTGAATGCAAAGCTTCTTTGTCTATTTCGTTCAGGGCCGAGGATGCTTTCTGAAATGCGTCCGTGAACAAGTGTTTAGACGAGTTTTCTGCTTTCGGTGTGGATACCACCGGCATGGTTTTGCCGGTAAGCCCCTTAACGTACATTTGTCATCCCCCCGGGTGGCGTTATTGCGTATCTGTCTGGTTCAAGTCTTGATAAGGGCAAGAGCCTTCTGTGCCATGGATTTGGCGGCTTCTATTGCCGTTACGTTAGCCTCATAGGCCCGTGTGGCCATCATCATGTCGACCATTTCCAACACAACATCCACATTTGGAAAAGTGACGTAACCGTCTTGGTCAGCATCAGGATGCCCGGGCATGTATGTCCTCTTTAGCGGGCTTTGGTCTTCCTGGATGCCTACTACCTTGACACCCTGTGACACATCACCGTATCGCGAAGCAAAAATGTCCCTAAACGAGTATCTGGCACTGCCGGGACTGAACAACGCCACTTTTCTGCGGTATACCTCGCCTGTCTCCGTCCTGGTGCTCTCGGCGTTAGCTAAGTTTGACGCTATAAGATCAAGTCTGAAACGTTCCGCGGTAAGGCCGGAAGCGCTGGTTTCTATGGAGGAAAACAATCTCACAATTAGCGTCTCCCTTCTGTAACGGCCCTTTTAATGAGTGACAGTTGTGAAGAAAGCTGACGGGCTATGGCATCGTAGTAAAGCGCGTTGGACGAAACCTCACCCATCTCCAGGTCAATGTCAACACCATTACCATCGGCAGATATGTTTGTGCGGTCTTCCACAACTCGGAATCCGGCGTTCTGGGTGGAGGATAAGTGTTTGGTATCGCTTGTAGAAAGAGAGACCCTACTGCCCAAAGCATCTTGTAGGACGCCAAGGAAATTCAGGTCTTGCCGTTTGTAACCGGGCGTCTCGCTGTTGGCTACGTTTTCAGCCAAAACCTCGTGCCTAGCCCAAGCGCCGTCAAGCGCTCTTTCCATGACTTGGGTTACATTTTTCAAGATTATCTCACCTTTCTAAACACAAACGCCTTCCGGCACGAAACCAGAAGGCGCAGTAAATAAAACTACCGCTCTTCGGGAACCCGGCTGTCATGGCGACATTTTGCGCTTTAGACCCGTGGTTTTGCGTCATTACCTTTCGGCAATTTTGCCTTTATCGGTGCACGGCAACTTTTACCTATTCTGTTGTTGTACGGTTCATTCGCCGTATATACCTGAAATCCTTCTTCAGTGCGTAATTCTTTTTAGAAAAGGGCGAGATGTTGTCTCGCCCTTAAAATCTACAGACCTACCGTAGTTTTTTGAGCTCGTCAAGCAGTTTCTCGTTGAGAACGCGGATGAAAGTGCCCTTCATGCCTAAAGATCTGGATTCTATCACGCCGGCAGATTCGAATTTTCGCAAGGCGTTTACAATAACCGACCTGGTGATTCCCACCCTGTCGGCGACCCTCGAGGCGACCAAAAAACCTTCGGTGCCTCCTAATTCTTGAAAGATGTGCCGCATTGCGTTTAGCTCAGAAAAAGACAAGGTGCCCAAAGCAACCTGAACAGCGGTGCGCCTTCTGGTTTCTTCAGCCACAGTTTCTTGGTTGTAACGAATAATCTCCATGGCTGTAACAGTCGCCGCATGTTCAGCCAGAATAAGCTCGCCTACGCCGAAATCTTTGCCGGCGCGCGCCAAAAGAAGGGTACCCAATCTTTCACCGCCCGCTAAAACAGGCAACACGGTTGTCACTTTGCTGCCGTAAACACAAGGCACGTCCTCTTTAAAAACGCAAGTATCTTTTTGCTTGATGTTAGCGCAAGTTTCTCGGTAAATATAAAGCCTTTCGTTGTAGGATGACGGAAACTCTTCTTGTTTCAAAACCTCATCTATCATTATTTCGCATTGGAAATCGTCCAAAAGCGAATAACCCAAAACCCTACCCATTTTGTCCAGCACATAGACGTTGCAATCGATAGAATCTCTGATCACTTTGGCGCTAGTGTAGAAATTCACTTCTGTTGCCGCCATGGAAAGCATTTGGTTCATACGTCGTGTTTTGTCTAGTAAAGTCTGCATTTCTTTCCTCCTCCGCCCTCGTTCCTGGCTTATCCTTGTCACAACCCCAAACTACAAGATGTAGCGGGAAACGTCCTTATCGCGGACAAGGTCTTTCATTCTGTTTTGAACATACTCAGCATCAATGACTATTGTCTTTGTATCGATGTCTGGCGCCTCGAATAACACATCCTCAAGTAGTTTTTCCATGACAGTGTGGAGTCGTCTGGCGCCTATGTTTTCAGCCTGTTGGTTTACTGTGTATGCCATTTTCGCCAGCTCTAAAATACCCTCGTCTAAGAACTCGAGTTTAACACCGTCGGTGGCAAGCAATTCCTGATACTGTTTTGTCAGGGAATTCTTGGGCTCGGTGAGAATTCTTGTGAAATCCTCCTGGGTCAACGGCTCCAGTTCAACCCTGATAGGAAATCGCCCTTGTAACTCGGGGATAAGATCCGCGGGTTTTGTGACGTGGAAGGCCCCGGCGCCGATGAACAGGATATGGTCGGTTTTGACAGGGCCATATTTCGTTACGACGGTGGTTCCTTCTACCACAGGCAAGAGATCTCTTTGTACGCCTTCCCGGGAGACATCGGGCCCCATCCCGCGTTCGCGGCCGGCCACTTTGTCGAGTTCATCCAGAAAAACTATACCCACCTTTTCAGCCCGGTTGACAGCTTCACTGATGATGGAATCTTGGTCAACCAGTTTTGTGGATTCTTCTTGGCACAAGACCTTTCGAGCTTCCCAAACTTTCACTCGGCGCCTCTTTTTCTTCTTGGGGAGCACTCCGCCAAGCATGTCTTGAATATTTAACCCCATTTCCTGCATAGAGGAGCCGTCAAAAAACTCCAGGGTGGAAACTGACGCGTCTTCGACTTCAATTTCTATATCATCGTTTTCAAGTTCCCCATTTGCGAGGCGCTCCCGGATTAGCCTTTGGTTAGCCCTGGCCTCTCGTTCCTTTTCGGCGAATCTGTCGTCATCTGATGTCTCTTCTCTGGGCACAGGGTTGAAAAGCATCTCCAAGGGGTTTCTTGTAGTTTGCCTTCTTTGGGGCAAAGGGGCTAATAATTCTATGAGCCTATCCTCAGCAAG
>CAYPVF010000093.1:6941-7820 GCA_964414105.1 uncultured Eubacteriales bacterium | reverse complement strand
CACCGGCTATACCCTTGGGCTGCACAGTGAACAAGAAGAACGACAAAGTGGTCACAACGCCGATCAAAAGAAGCGCGGCGTTGATGGCCACAGAACCTTTAGCTCCGGCTGCCAACGGTTTTACGGTAGCTGCCACTTGATCAAGAAGCATAGGTTTCCACGTTGTTGTTAACACAACCCCCGCACCAACGCCCATGGTCAAAGATACTGGATATCTTGATATCCACTGGGTTTTAGGCGAAAGCCGGGTGTACATCAAAAGACCAAGCACTACGGGAATAAGAAATTGCCATTTTCCGTTTTTTATGATGTCTTCGGTTATGGTGGGTTTAATGTAGTTGCCGAATGTTTGCGCCACAAAATACCCCGCGGACGAACCCACGAAAAGGTGTTCCGCCCAATAGTAAGCTTCGTTTTGCTTGAAGATGACGCTAAAAAGCGCGAAAGTCAGAATAGCTGCAACCCAATTGGCTGGGCTAGACATTGGCGTTGCCCCCCTTCTTGGATTTGTCCAGGAAGTATTGTACGTTTCCGATAATCACAAAGGCGATAATAAGCAGGTGAGTAAGGCTTTGGGCATCCATTCCGGCAGCGGCCGTACCGGGTTTCTGAATTAGCTGCTCGTATTCGGCGGCGCCCCGCATACCTTGAAGAAGTCCCGTCAACTGTCCCGCCTGGAAAAGCGGGATGCTTTCAGGGATACTGACAGCAAAGCACGCGCCTGTTACCGGGATATTGATGGGTGTTCCGATCATTTTTACGTAGGATGAAAGCCCATCGCCCAAAGAACCCATGGAGCACGCGATTTCCACGTCTTTTAGGGACTTTACCTGATTCATAAGTGGCAGCGAGCTCAGCGCCGTTCCTTTATAGTCGACT